>NZ_ML214297.1:1949557-2250225 GCF_004698125.1 Halosimplex halophilum | reverse complement strand
ACCGCCGCTGGCGCCCGCGGTCGCCCCGCCGTCGGCGAGTTCGGCCAGCGACGCCCCGTGGTAGGAGTCGAGGAAGTGCGGCGGCAGCAGCGGGTTGCCCGAGACGACGGCGTTCGTCGCGAGGTAGGGGACGAGCGCGAGGCCGGCCAGCCCGGCGACGACCGCCAGCGTGCGCCGGTCGTTCCTGGGCGCCGTCGGGAGGTCGACGACGGCGAGCGCGGCCAGCAGCGTGATCCCCTCGGGCGCGTGGACCCACGCGAGCAGGCCGCCGCAGGCGAAGGCGCCGCCCCGGAGCGCCGCACTCTCCAGGGGCGTGCGGCCGTCCTCGCGGCTCGCCGCGAACGCGTACACCGCCAGCAGGACGAACATCGCCGAGAGGGTGTGTCGCTTCGGCGTGCTCGCCCAGAAGGCGACGGGCGTCCCCAGCAGGACGGCCGCCCCCGCGAGCGCGCCGACGGTCCGGCCGTGCCGGAGCGCGACCAGCCGGTAGGCGGCGACGACCACCACCGCGCCCGCGAGCATCGTCGCCAGCTGCAAGGCGACCGTCGACGGGTCGACCCGCAGCGGCTTGTAGAACCAGGCGTTGCCGGCCAGCGCGAGCGCGGCCAGTCCCGCACCTGCCCAGACCCCGCGCCGACGCTGGCCGGCGAGGTCGCCGACGAGCGCGGTCGTCGCGGCCACGAGCGCGCTGAACGCGGCGACGACGAGCCAGCGCAGGTCGACCAGCGGGTCGAGCGCCTCGACCGCCCAGTAGACCGGCAGGGCCAGGGCGACCAGACCGTACCCGCGGCCCCACACCCGGCCGTCGCGGTAGTGCATCCCGGGGTAGCTCCGCCCGAGTTCGCCCGGGACGCCCAGCGACAGCCGCCCGTCTGCCAGCCGTTCGAGCGTCCAGGTGTACAGCCCGATGTCGTTGAAGAAGACGCCGACGCGCCAGGTCGACAGGTAGAGCGCGAGCGCCCCGCAGAACAGCGCCAGCCCCGGCCGGCCGCCGAACAGGACCCGCGTCGGCGTCGCCGCGAGGGCGGCGGCTCGCTCGTCGCGGACCGCGGCCGGGAGCCACCCGAACCGCGCCGAGTCGCCGCTCATCGGCGCCGGCTCCCCCTGATCGCTCGGCTTTCATTAGCTGGCCAGTCACTCGGTCCCGTCACGTTGCCACCACGTTCCGCGCTCCCCGAGATAACTATTCGGGGGCGATTATCGCACGCGATAAGGGCCGAGAGCGGCTGGGCGACGACGTTCGATTCTCGCGCGTATCGCCGGCATCGGCGCCACGGGTCCGCGGTTCGACCGCCGGAACGGGGAGGTGCCCGCGGAGGCGACCTCCCTCGCGTTGCTCACGAAGGGCGTCAGAGTCGCTCAGACGGTGTGTCCGCCCACGTTTTCGGCGGCGGGCGGGCAGACCTCGCTCACCCCGCCGCCGGAAAGCCGGTCAGAAACTCGTCATCTTCGCCTGGACCCAGTCGTCGCTCTCGTCGGTCTCCACGTCGGTCGCGTAGCGGTCGAGCAGCCGGTCGAGGCTCACGTCGTCGGTCTCGCGGAGGTAGGCCAGTTCGGAGAGCGTGAGCGAGCCGGTCCGGCGGAGCTTGCGCGTGAGGCGGTCGGGGTCGAGCGGCTCGCGGCGCACCTCGAAGTCGACGCCCGCGGCGACCGACCGGTCGGCCTCGGCGCGGCTGACGCCCTCTTCGAGGAGCGTCCCGAACTCCAGCCCGGCCTCCTCGGCGCCGCGGTAGAGGACGGCGAGCGCGGCGATGAGCGACCGGACCGCCTCCGGGTCGTCGCCGACGTGCTTCCCGAAGACGAGCTCGCGGTCGCGCTCGGCGAGCGCGTCGGCCAGCAGGTCGAAGTCCCGCAGGCCCGCGAGCACCCGCTCGCGGATCCGCGCGCGGGCGTTGCGCTCGCTCTGGTCGCTCCCGAAGGTCGTCTCGCCGCGCAGGTACGCCCGGTCCGCGGGCGAGAGGATCCCCCGCGGTCGCTCGTTCCCCGACATAACTTGTTACGGGTTATATTCTGGTCCTATTTAAGCAATTGTACTCCGTACCGAGTTACGGACCGCTCGACCGACGCAACGCTTAACGGGGTCGTCGGGGAACGGGGAGTCGTACCGAGCGCGAACGCAGTCGCTCGGGCGGTAACGACCGCGCGGCCGGGCTCCCTGGCAGGTGTCGCCGGCCGCGGGAATCGGGGCGAGCGCCCGGTCGTCGGTTCGTCGACGCGCCGGATAACGCTTGCTCCCCAGCCGACGACCACAGACATGACTCCCGAACAGCGACAGGACGACGGTACGGAATCGACAGCGAACCGGCGGACGGACCCGGCCGACCGGACCCTCGACGTGCGGGTCGGGGGGGACCGGCTGGCGACGGCCGTCGACGCCGCGGCGGCGGTCGCCGACGAGTGCCGGGTGCGGTTCGAGGACGGCCTGGCCTTCCGGGCGCGCGACCCGGCGGACGTGGCGATGGCCGAGTTGCGCCTCGACCGCGGGGCGTTCGACGCCTACGAGGCCGACGAGGCGACGTTCGGCGTGGCGCTCGACCGACTCGGCGACGCCGTCTCACTGGCCGACGGCGAGTCGGTCCGGCTGGCGCTCGGCGAGGGCGGCCGCTTCGACGTGAGTGCCGGCGCGGTCGAGTACGCGTTCGCGCCGATCGCGGCCGAGGCGGTCAGGGAGGTCCAGTGGGTCGACGCGGGGCCGACCGCGTCGAGCGCGACGATGGCCGCGGAGGACCTCCGGCGAGCGGTCCGGGCCGCGGACCTGGTGGCCGACCACGCGACGTTTGCGGTCGACCCCGACGAGCGGACGCTGACGGTCGCCGCCAGCGGCGACACCGACGACGTACGGCTCGACTTCGACGACGAGGCTCTCGACGCGCTCGACGCGGGGGCTGTCGAGTCGCTGTACTCGGTCGACTACCTCCGCGATATCGTCGGCGCGATCCCGGACGGCGTGGCGGTGACCGTCGAGTTCGTCGGCGGGGACGAGGGCGGCTGTCCGCTCTCGCTCGAACACCCGTTCGCGGGCGGCGCGGGGACGGGACGGTGGCTGCTGGCGCCGAGGATCCGGCGGTAGAGGCGAGTCGCCGGCGTCGAACGCCTACTCCGCCGTCCCGTCCGACAGCACCGCACGGTAGCGCCGTCCGGCGTCGTCGTCGGCGTCGATGGCGTCGGCGACCCGCGCGGAGACCCAGCGGTCGGCCTCCGCGGGCGGGTCGGCCGGTTCGACCCCCGCCGAGCGGAACCGCGCGGGGAGATACCGCTCGTAGACCGGGAGCCGTTCGGAGAGCGGGACGCCCGCGTAGTCGGCGATGTCCTCCAGTTCGCGCAGTGCGGGCCACTTGTAGTCGGGGTTGACGTGGTCGTCGGTGACCGGGGAGACGCCGCCCAGATCGTCGACGCCGCAGTCGAGCACGTCCCTGACGGGCGCGAGGTTCGGGGGGACCTGCACCGACACCTCCTCGGGCAGTGCCGCGCGGGCCATCGCGACGGTGCGTCGTAGCGTCTCGACGCCCGGCGAGCCGCCCGACCAGCGCTCGTTCTCGCGGACGGGCTGGACGATCACCTCCTGGACGTGGTCGTAGCGGTCGTGGAGTTCACGGATGGCCAGCAGGCTCTCGGCGCGGTCCGCCCAGTCCTCGCCGATACCGACGAGGATGCCCGTCGTGAACGGGACGCCGAGTTCGCCCGCAGTGCGGATGGTGTTGAGTCGCTGGCCGGGGTTCTTCGCGCGCGGGCCGCCGTGGGCCTGCACGTCGGCGGTGGTTTCGAGCATCACGCCCATGCTGGCGTTCACGTCCGCGACGGTGGCCATCTGCTCGCGGGTCTGGTCGCCGGGGTTGGCGTGGGGAAGTAGCCCCTCCTCGATGGCGATCTCGCAGACCTCCCGGAGGTAGGTGTGGATGGAGTCGTGGCCCCACTCGGCGAGCTGGTCGTGGACCGCGGTGTAGCGGTCGTCGGGGTCGTCGCCGAAGGTGAACAGGGCCTCCGTGCAGCCGGCGTCGGCGCCGGTCCGGACGACCTCGCGCACGTCCTCGGGGGACATGAGTTCGGCCTGGCCGGGCGGGTCGTAGTAGGTGCAGTAGGTGCAGGTGTACCGGCAGGCGGTCGTCAGCGGGACGAACACGTTGCGGGCGAAGGTGAGCTCGTCGGCGGCCGTCACGTCCGCTGGCGTGACCGAGAGCAGGCGCTCGACCTCGTCGGGGTCGGGCTCGACGGCCACGTCGTACTCGTCGGCGCCGGGGATCACACTCGCCCGTCCACGTTCGACCGGCAAAGCGTTGACGCTCCCGGAGACGGGGGACGGGCGGCGAGCGGAGCGTAGCCGGGGGGAGAACGGTCGGAGCCAGCGGGGTCGGGTCCGCCGAAGCGAACAATGGACGGCCGGCGGCGGACCCGGGACCGCCGGCCGCGGAACGGCCGACCGCGCCCCGGGTGGGGTGACTGGGAGCGGACCCGGCGACGCGGCCGCGGTGCCGACGCGAGACGCGGCCCGTCCGCACGGGGTCGACCCGTGCGTGTGGACCGTCGGCACACCACGTGAAAACCGTTGTCCGAATTTCGTTCGGGATCAGTCCGAACTCCGTTCGAGGTCCACGCGGCCGTCGGCCGCGACGACCGAAAAGCCCGCCTCGCGCAGCCACGCCGCGGCCGCGCCCTCGCCGTGGAGCAACACCTCGACGAGGTCGGCCGGCTCGTCCACGTCGGTCGCGAGCCGGGCGGAGTCGACCTCTGTGACCGACAGGCCGGCCTCGCCGGCGGTCGTCCGGTGGTCGCGGACGGACACGCCGTGGTAGTCGACGCGAAACGCCGGGTCCCTGGCGACGAGGGCGTTCGTCCCGCCGCCGCGGCCGGGCGCGATCACCACGTCCGCGTCGGGCTCGAACAGCCGTTCGAGCGCCCCGGGGGTGGCGAGCGCCAGGTCGGCCATCACGACCGCGACCGGGTCGTCGTCGTCGGCCGCGGGCAGGCGGTCGTTCACGGCCTCGGTGAGCGGTCGGTCGTCGACGGCGACCGGCGCGTCGGCGTCGACCGGTGCCGTCGAGAGGACGAGCGGGTCGACCGGGACCCGTCGCTCGCGGTCGAGCGTCGAAAGAACGGAAAGCACGTCGTCCAGCATCGTCCGCGCGAACGCGGCCCGCTCGGCCTCGTCTAAGACCGGCGCGAGGCGGGTCTTGGGCCGCTCGGGGGCGAACGGGACGACGACGCGCATCTACTGCAGCTTCGTGGGTTCGTCCTGGTTGGAGCGCCAGTAGTAGACGCCGCCGCCGACGATCCCCAGGACCACCAGCGCACCGACGGCCATCAGGATGGTCTGGTTGCGCTGGGCGGACTGCTCGGCCTGCTCGGCCGCCTCCAGGGCGTCCTCCGCGTTGGACTCGGCGTTCTCGAAGTTGCCGTTCTCGTAGGCGGAGATCGCCTGGTCGAGGTCGTCCTGACCGTCGTCCGCCCCCGAGGCGTTGATCGCCTCGGCGGCCTCGTCGATGGACTCGCGCGCGTCCTTGCTGGCGTTCGTGTAGTGGTGGACGGCGGTGGCGTTCAGGCCGCTCGTCGAGCTCCCCTGGACCGACTCGAAGTCGTAGAGCG
Organism: Halosimplex halophilum; assembly: GCF_004698125.1. Taxonomy (NCBI): domain Archaea; kingdom Methanobacteriati; phylum Methanobacteriota; class Halobacteria; order Halobacteriales; family Haloarculaceae; genus Halosimplex; species Halosimplex halophilum. The sequence goes on along the minus strand of NZ_ML214297.1, from coordinate 2,244,645 downwards.
TGTAGGTCTCGGCCGGCTCGTAGGTGTAGTTCTCGATGGCGGGCGTGTCGCCGGTGAGCTCGACGACCACCGTGTCACCGTTGTTGCTGGCGTTGAGCGGGTGTTCGAACGACCGGTCGCCGAACGTCTCCTGGCTCACCTGTTCGCCCTGTTGGCGGACCGTCACCGTCCAGCTGACGTTCTCCAGCTCGGTGCTCCCCCGGAGGGTCCACTCGTCGGGCATGTCGACGAACGGGTCCTCGACGGTCACCGTCGTCGTCACCGTCTCGCCGACCTGCGTCTCCTCGGGAACCTCACCGGGCGACACCGAGATAGCCCCGGCTGTCCCGGCCGCCGCGAGCGAGAGGGCGAGCAATGCGACCAGCGCGGCGCTCTTAGAAGAGCGGATCCAACTCATCCTCGTCATCTTCCACCAACTCCTCTAAGTTCTCTTCGCTTTGCTGCCGGATGTCGTCGATGTTGTCCTGGGCCTCGATGGCGACCTGCTGGAGCTCCTTGATCCGCGGGACGTTGTGGACGCCCGACAGCAGGATCGAGGCGGCGACGTTGTTCTCGTTGACGGGGTAGTCGCCGCCGCGGACCTCCATCGACCCGGTCTGCTCCTCGAGCCACTTGCGGCCGCGCTCGATGCCCTTCCGGTTGAGGTGGTCCGGCGGACCGCTCATCACGAGCAGCGCCCGCTCGGCGCCGTCGATCTCGCAGGGCAGGGTCAGCCGCCCCAGCGCCGCCTTCCGCACCAGCGACGTGATCCGGTTCGTGGTGTTGGCCGTGTCCATGCCGCTGTCGTCGAGGCCGTCGTCGTCGCCCTTGAACCGCGAGAGCAGGCCGCCCGAGTCCTGCTCCTCGACGGTCTCGGCGGCGTAGCCCACGGTGGAGACGCCGCCGCCGGAGAGCGTGTTGATGATCTCCGAGGAGTCGACGACGCTCTCGGCGACCTCGTCGCCGGAACCGACCTCGCCGGCCCCGAAGAGGACGCCGAACCGCCGGACGATCTCGTCGTTGATCTGCTCGTAGCCGCCCTCCATGGACTCGCCGGACTTGCGCCAGGCGTCGTTGTCGAACACGAGCAGGTTGTCGACCTCGCGGACGAACGTCTGGAACGAGCGGGCGGCGTTGAGCGTGTAGATGCCCCCCTCGTCGCCGCCGGGCAGCACGCCCAGGCCGTACACCGGCTCGGTGTAGATCCGCTTGAGGTGTTTCGCCAGGACCGGCGAACCGCCCGAGCCGGTCCCGCCACCGAGCCCCGCCACGATCATGAACGCGTCGATCTCGTGGACCGGGATGTTGTCGATGGCTCCCTGGATCTCGTCGATGTCTTCCTCGGCGATCTCCGCGCCGAGCTCGTTGTCGGCCCCGACGCCGTGACCCTTCACGCGCGCCTGACCGATCAGTACTCGATTCTCCTCCGGAATTCGTTCTAGCCCGAGCAGGTCCGCTTTCGCTGTGTTGACCGCGACCGCGGAGCGGACGATACCGCTCCCGGTGGCCTCGTCGTATTCGAGGAACTTGTCAACGATCTTGCCGCCGGCCTGCCCGAAGCCGATCATCGCCAGTTTCATAGCTGCCGTTACCGTTGAGAAATAAACAGTCCCATCGCGAATATAAGCTTTTTGTCCGGGTATCGAACCTGATGCTGTCATAGTAGTAACTCGTTACCGGGGAACCGCACGACCGTGGCCGGGTAGGCCGTTCTTTCTCCGGTGAGAGGGGTGTCGAACGATAGCCAGGTGCAGCCGGCGATTGAAGTGCGAACACACCACGGACGGTCGGCGGGAAAGCGGTCCATACTACGGCGTAGCACGCCGATACCCGACAGTCGAACGGTGCGGCCAGGAGGCAGCGGTCAGCGACGGCCGTGGGGTCAGCCGGCGAGCCCGAGATACGAGCGGAACGTCGTCAGGTCGGCCTCGGAGACGCCGAAGGCGTCCACGTCGTTGCGGTCGGTCGTGTTGTCCAGCCGCAGCGACCGGACCTGGTCCTTGCCCATGGGGAACCCGACGCTCCCCAGTACGGTGAGGCCGACGTTCGCCATCGCCATCGGCAGCGGGACGATGGAGACGGACTTCCCCTCCGAGTCGTAGACGAGTTCGGTCACCTCCCGGAGCGTCAGCACGTCCGGACCGCCGATCTCGTAGGTCTCGCCGACGTGGGCGTCGTCCTCGACGGCGTCGGCCATCATCGGGACGAACTCCCCGACCCAGATCGGCTGGAACCGCGTCTGTTTGCCGCCGCCGGGCAGCGGGTACACCGGCACGCCCGGCGCGAACCACGACTTCAGTTTCTTGGTGAACTCGACGAACTCCCCGCCCTCGCCGAAGATGATAGAGGGTCGGAAGATCACCCACTCGCGGTCGGAGTCGCGGACCAGCTGTTCGGCGCGGCCCTTCGCCCGCAGGTAGTGGGTCGGCCCGTCGGCGTCGGCGCCGAGCGCGCTCTGGTGGACGAACCGCTCGACGCCGTGTTCCGCCGCGGCCCGCAGGCAGTTCTCCGCCCCGCCGCGGTGGACGCGGTCGTGCATCTCGTCGCCCCCGTCGGGCTTGAACAGCGGCGACAGCGCCACGAGGTAGACGACCGCGTCCTGCCCCTCGAAGGCGCCCTCGATGCTGTCGTAGTCGGTCACGTCCCCCGCGTACGTGTTCACGGCTGCCGGCAGCCCCTCGCCGTCGGGGCTCCGCGAGAGGACCGTCACGTCGTGGCCCCGCTCGACCAGTTCCTCGCTGAGGTGCGTCCCGACGAACCCGCTCCCGCCGACGACGAGTACGTTCATGTCAGAACGATTCGGGGCCAGATCCCTAAACGTTCCCGCCCAACTGGTCGTGTACGGCGTCGGGGCGGTCGCCTCAGAGTGCTCCGCCCCGCGACTGCGGCCCCGGCAGTCCGCCGTCCTTGGCGACGCCGCCGCTCAGAGTTCGAGCTCGGTCGCCGACTCGACCTCGAACCGGCGGACCTCGGGCTCGCCGGCCAGGAGATCCGGCAGGCGCTCCTCGAAGGCCCGGAAGTGGTCGGTTTCGGTGTGGGCCTCGAAGGCGGCCGCGTCCTCGTACTGTTCGAAGAAGCGGATCACGTTCTCGTCCTGCAGGTCGACGGTCGCCCGGTAGTCGATCATACCGGGTTCCTCGCTGGACCGCTCGACGAGGTCGTCGGCCAGTTCGAGCGCTTCGTCGCGGTGCTCGGGGTCGATCGGGAACGACGCGTGGAGTACGATCACGGGCACATCCCGAGGCGCCGCCGAAAAATAGACCACGGAACCGGACAGTTTCGGAAGCGGACCGTGACCGCTCTTGCCGCCGACCGTCCACGGTGGGACACCCCGGTCGCCCGTCAGTATTGCAAACAGGTGTACGACCGATATAGCCGCCGCTCGGGGAGTAGTGCGGTGGAAAAGTGGGCCGGCACGAATTTGAATCGTGGTTACGGCCACCCGAAGGCCGAAGGATACCAAGCTACCCCACCGGCCCGTGCTGGTAGCACTTGTACGGAGAGGCCGGCCGTTTTTAACAGTTCCGAAGCGCGCTCACCCCGGGACGGCGGGCCGCCCGGACCGACGAGCGAGGTCAGTACTCGGTGAAGCCGTCGGTGTCGAGGTAGTTGTGGGCGACGGTGATCGCGTGGTCGGCGTGGAGCGGTTCGGGCCCCAGCCGCACCCGGCGGTCGGCGGCGTCGGCCAGCAGGTCGGCTTCCCCGGCCGAGAAATCGCGGTGGTCCGAGAGGACGAACACGGGGTCGCTCGGCGGGTCGGCGGCGACGACGGGGTCGCCGTCCTCGTGGAGCTGGACGACGGTGCCGTCGCGGGCGGCGGCGTCGAGGGTCGGCTCGAACCCGCGGCGGGTGAGCGAGACGCCCGGCGAGGTCTCGACGGGCTGGTGGCCGATGGCCTCCTCGCGCTCTTCCAGTGCACCCCGGACGAGCGCGGCCGTCGAGCGCTCGTCGGGGTTGAGCCGGCGCAACTCCCGGCCGTCGAAGGTGACGGTGAACTCGTCGGCCAGCACGAGGTGGACCCGGACGGCCTCACGGATGTCGTGCGAGAGGAAGAAAGCCGAGGTGACGCAGCGACAGAGCACGTCGAGGCGGCCGGCGCCGCCGGCGATGTCGTCGAGCGAGAAGTCGGGGGTCGTCGGCGCGTCGTGACCGAGGACGACGAACTGGCGCATGAGCGAGGGGAGGCGCGGTCGGGGTATACCTCCGTCGAAGTGCGCCGCGTGTCGACGGGCCACCCGGCGCCGGCGGACGGCGCGAAAACGTTTTCTCGTCGGCCTCGCGACACGGGAGCGTGCATCCGCTGGTCCGGCTCGCCGGCGTGGTCGCGCTCCTCGGCGTCCTCGGGGGACTGTGCGTTCACTACGACGCCGTCGCGCCGAGCCAGAGCCCGTACCCCGAGCCCGAGGAACTCGTCACCGACTACGACGCCCACGTCGGCGAGCGGACGCTGCTGTTCGGGACGGTCCGGCGGGTCGACGCCGGCGCCGACCGGGCGACCGTCCGCGTCGACTCGGCCGCCGGCCGCTTCGAGATGACTGTGACCGGCTTCGCCGAGCGCGTCCGGCCCGGCGGCGTCGTGCAGGTGTACGGCACCCTCCGGGCGGACCGGACAATCGACGCGTCGGCCGTCGCGGTCGTCAACCCGGCGGGCGGCTCGAAGGGCTACAAGTACGCCGTCTCGGCGGTCGGTGCGCTGTTCGCCGTCGCGCTGTTCCTCCGCCGCTGGCGAGTCGACCGGGGGTCGCTGGCGTTCGAGGCGCGAGCGGACGAGCGCGAGGTGAGCCGGGATGGCTGACCTGCTGACCCACGTCCTCGCGGTCTACGTCGTCCTGACCGTCGCGAGCTGGGGAGCCGACCGGATCGCGCCCCGGTGGGTCGCGGTGGGGATGTGCGGCGGCACGATCCCCGACCTCGTGAAGGTCGACCTCCTGCTGGGGTCGGCGACGGTCGAGGCCGCGCTCGGCGTCCCGTTCTCCTGGAGCGCGGTGAGCACGCTGGGCGGCGTGGGGCTGGTGGCGGGCGCCGTCGCGCTGGCGTTCGGACCCCGCCACCGGCGACGGGCGTTCGGATTCCTCGCCGCCGGCGGGTCGCTGTCGCTGGCGGTGGACGGGCTCAGGGTGTTCGCGGACGGCCGCGCGGGCCCGTGGCTCTACCCGGTCACCTGGTGGCGACCGCCGACGCCGAGCCTCTACGTCACCTCGGACCCGCGGGTGCTCGTCGCCGCGGTCGTCGCCGCGGCGCTCGTGTTCGCCGTCGACCGTCAGATCGGGCGCGACGGGGACACAGAGTAGCAACCGCCACCAAAAACGGCGACGCGCCGACGAGCGGAGACGCTCACCAGGTCAGGCCGACGTACTCGATGCCGTCGCGGCGCTCGACGATGTGGCGGCCGTCGAGGACCAGCGGCTCGGCCATCGCGTCGAACTCCGAATCGAGCGCGGCGAACTCGTCCCAGTCGGTGACCGCGACCGCGGCGCGGGCACCGTCCAGCGCCTCGGCCGCGCTGTCGGCGTATGCGACCTCGATCTCGGGGTAGTGCTCGTCGAAGCTCTCGGTCGCCACGGGGTCGTAGGCGACCACCTCCGCACCGCGCTCCTGGAGGCCCTCGATGACCGGGACCGCGCGGGTCTTGCGAACGTCGTCGGTCCCGGGCTTGAACGAGAGGCCGAGGACGGCGACGCGCTCGCCGGCCACGTCCGCCCGCTCGTCCAGCAACGCGAGGAGTCGCTCCGGTTGCAGGTCGTTCACCTCGACCGCGGCCTCGAGGACGGGCGGTTCGTAGCCCGCCTCCCGCGCGGCCGCGATGATCGCGTTCGTGTCCTTCGGGAAACACGAACCGCCCCAGCCGAGCCCGGAGCGCAGGAACTTCCCGCCGATGCGGTCGTCGAGGGCGATCGCGTCGGCGACCTCGTAGGCGTCGACGTCGAACTCCTTGCAGATGTTCCCGATGTCATTAATAAGGGAGACCTTCGACGCCAGAAAACCGTTGTTGGCGTACTTGATCATCTCGGCCTCGCGGATACCGGTCTCGACGACGGCGGCGTCGCTCTCCGCGACCAGCGGCGCGAACACCTCCCCGAGGGTGTCGTAGGCGGCCGGCCGGCGGGCGCCGAAGACGATCTTCTGCGGGTCGAGGAAGTCCTCGACGGCGGTGCCCATCCGGAGGAACTCGGGGTTCATCGCGACGTGGAAGTCCTCGCCGGCGGTCTTCCCCGAGGTCTCCTCGATGGCGGGCGCGATCGTCTCCTCGGTCGAGCCGGGGACGACGGTGCTCTTGACGACGACGAGGTGGTCGCCCTCTTTCTCGGCGAGCGCCTCGCCCAGCGACTGGGCGCCGGCCTCCATGTACGTCAGGTCGATGGCGCCGTCGTCCTCGGAGGGGGTCGGCAGGGCGAGGAAGGTCACGTCGGTCTCGCGGACGGCGTCGTAGTCGGTGGTCGCCCGCAGGGTCTCGCCGGCGTGGTCGGCCACCAGGTCGTCGAGGCCGGGCTCGTGGATCGGCGACTCGCCGCCGTTGATGGCGGCGACGATGTCCCCGTCGATGTCGACGTTCGTCACCTCGTGCCCCAGGTCGGCGAGACAGGCGGCGACCGTCGTCCCGACGTAGCCGCTGCCCACGATGCTGACGTGCATTGACGGATGGGTTGTCCGCCGCCGTCTTCAGGATTCGGATCGACCGAGCGAGGGCCAGCCGTTCGCGTTGCGAGTCGAGTAGTTGTTTCCGGTTGTTCTGGCGTAGATGAAACGGACACGACAGCGACCGCACTCGACTGTGACCGGTGAACGCCCTCGGCGCGCTCGCTCGGAGTTGGATCGACCACAGACGATAGCGAGCGATGAAAGCCCTCGGCGCGCTCGCGGTCGCTGTCGCCGAAAATATTCGATTTTCGGGATCTCGCAGGAGCTCCGCTCCTGCGGACCTCGCGAATCTCCGATTCGCTCAGTGACGAGAGCTCCGCTCTCTCGAACCAAGCGGGATATCCGCGCTCTCCGCACCGCCCGCTCACGGCACAGCCGTTCGCTTCGAGGTGCCACGTGCCTCGCACCGCGCGGATAGGGGTCGCTCAGACGACTAAACTACACGCGAGCGCACCTCGCCCGTTCAGTCCGGCAGGGACCGCGACCGCACAGCACCGTGACCGCACCGCAGGGGACCTCACACCTCCCCAGCCTCTTGCGCTGTCTGCGGGCGACGCTCGGGTCGCCCGCATGGCCCGAGGGACCGCCGGCCCCTCGCTGCTCGCAAGCTGCGCTTCTCATCCCTCGCGCGATGCCGTCGCGCGCATGAACGCGCGCCAACGTCAGAGCAAGCTCCGACGGCCCATCGGAATCGCAAGCGATTCCGAGACGACAGCGCACGCCGACCGCACCGCAGCGGCTCACTGCAACGGCGTCCGTTCGTACGGAACGTCGCCGCTCGCGTCACAGTTATGTCCGTGTGACCCCAAACGCGGGTACGATCTCCACGGGTACGCGGGACGGGCGATTCGACATGTACGGGCACGGAAACGGACGGATCCTGACACGGCAACAAGCGGCCAGTGGCGGGCACGTCTGGCGGCGGGTGATACCGTGAGTTCGGCGACCCACCGGTCCCGGCTCCCCACCGACCGACTCGGGCGCAGAGCGCTCGCGGTGGTCGCGACGCTGGCGGCGGTCGCCGGGGCGGTCGCGCTCGTCGGCCCCGACGCGGTCGGGACGGCGCTGGCCGGTGCGGACGGGCGGACGGTCGCGCTCGTCGCGGCCGTCGCGGTCGCGGTGCTGGTCGCCAGGGGGCTCGCGCTGCGCGTCCTCCTCGGTATCCTCGGCCACGACGCGCCGGTGGGTCGGGTCCTCGGCGCGTACGTCGCGACGACGGTCGTCAGCACGGTCGCCCCGGGCGGCCAGGCCGGCGGCGCGCCGGTCAACGGCCTGCTCGTCGCGCGCACCTCCGACGCCGACTACGAGGACGGCGTCGCCGCGGTCGTCGCCGTCAGCGCGCTCACCAACGCCCTCGTCGGCGCGTTCGGCGTCGTCGGCGTCGGCTACCTGCTGGCGACCGCCGGCGCCGGAAGCAGTGACGTGACCGCACTGGCGGCGGTCGGCGTCGGCTTCGTCGCCCTGGCCGCGGCCGGCGGGGTCGTCCTCTGGCGGGTCCGCGACCGCGCGACCGCCGCCCTCGTCTCGCTGGTCGCGCGACTCGCCGGCGCGCTCCGGGTCGTCCCCCGGGTCTCGCCGCCGGACCGGGCGGCCGTCGCCGACCGGGCGGACCGGTTCCGGGCCGCGCTGGCGCGGCTACGCGGTGGGTCGCCCCGACAGATCGTGACCCTGGTCGGACTGCTGGCCGTCGCCCACGCGCTGACCGTGGTCGCGCTGTGGCTCTCGTTCCGCGCGGTCGGGGAGTCGGTCTCGGTCGGCGTCCTGCTGGCCGTGATCCCCGCCGCCGTCGCGGCGGCGGTCGTCCCGGCCCCGGGCGGCAGCGGCGTCGACGCCGCGCTGGTCGGCCTGCTCGCCGCGGGCACGAGCGCCGTCGCGCCGGTGGCCGGCGCGGCCGTCCTCGTCTACCGCGTCGCCACGTCCGGTCCCGCGCTCGTCGCTGGCGGCGCTGTCGTCGCCGCGATGGCGTCGCTCGGGTGGTTCCGTGAGCGCGATCCCGGGGCCGGCGACTGATGCCGGCACGTCGACGCGTCGCGGCGCCGGCGGCGACGGTCCGAGGGGTCCCGGGCGACTCGCCTTTTTGTACGTCGCGGTCCGACGGCACACCATGGCACCCGTTCGCCGGCTCGTCGTGGACGTGTTGAAACCGCACGACCCGCCGCTGCTCGCGTTCACCCAGCGCCTGAGCGAACTCGACTCCGTCGAGGGCGCGAGCACGTCGCTGGTCGAACTCGACCAGGAGGTCCAGAACGTCAAGGTCACGCTGGAGGGCGAAGACCTCGACTACGACGCCGTCGAGGCCGCCGTCGAGGAGTTGAGCGGGACGGTCCACTCCGTCGACGAGGTGGCCTGCGGCGACTACGTCGTCGAGGACCGCCCCACGCCACAGGACGGCTGACCGTGTCCGCGCTCGACCGCGCCCGCCGCCTGCTGGGCAAGGAGGACGTGCTCTCGATCGCCCGCCGCTACTTCGTCTCGAACGGCTTCGACGGGACGCTCACGGCCATCGGCGTCGTCGTCGGGGCCGTCCTCTCGGGCGTGCCCGACGGCGCGACGGTCATCAAGATCGGCGCCGGCGCGGCCGTCGGCCTGGGCACCTCGGCGGTCTGGAGCGTCTGGGAGATCGAGCGCGCCGAGACGCGCGCGGCGGTCCGCCGCGTCGAACGGGCGATGCTCACCGACCTCGACGACACGCGCATCGAGCACGAACAGAGCGGCGCCCGCGTCGTCCACGCCGTCGCCAGCGGCCTCGGCCCGCTCATCGGCATCCTGATCACTCTCCTCCCCTTCGCCTTCGAGGGGACCGCCTTCTCGATGGTCGAGGCGGCGCTCGTCTCCGTCGCGCTCGGCGTCGGCGTCCTCGGCGCGTTCGGCGCCTACATGGGGTCGATCTCCGGCCAGCGCTGGTACGTCGCCGCCGCCCGGATGGGACTGGCGGGGCTGGTCGTCGCCGTCATCAACGTCTTCCTGCCGGGGTAGCGACCGGACGGGGAGTTCCCTCAATCGTTGACGAGCGACTCCCGCCGGCCGGTGAACTCGTCGGGGTCGAGCCGGAAGAAGTCGAACGACACCATCCGCAGCGGCTCCTCGAACACGTCGACCAGCGGGATGTCGATCCGCTCCATCTCGGCGAGCGTCTCCGTTTCGATCCCCGCCTCCTCGGTGTCGTGCAACCGGCCGCGCGCGACGACACTGCGCCATCGCCCGTCGTCGTCCCCGTCCTCGTCGCCGTACGCGACGAACGTCACCGGCCTGCCGGCCAGCTCCCCCGGATCGTCGTCGTGGCCGACGGAGATCCGGAAGTAGAACACCCGGTCCTCGGCGTCGTAGCCGTACGACACCGGGACGGCGTCCGGCGGCTCGTCGCCGACCGTCGACAGCGAGAGGACTCCCGTTCCCCCGCTCCCCAGGAATCGGTCGACCTCCTCCGCCCCCATCTCGATCTCCTCGGCGTCGGTCATACGTTCCGGTACGCGCGTCACGCTGATAAGCCCGCGGCCGACGCCGTCGATCCGGCGGGGATCGGTGATCCCGCCCGTTCGATCCCCGTCCCGGTCACGCGCGGTCAGTCACCCGTTTCCGTGTGTGGATCCGCTCCCGCAGCCGCGCCCGTGTCGCGCAGGCGGCGGACGCCCGCGGCCACGAGCAGGTACGCGGGGACGGTGACGGCGAAGACACCGGCGACGATCCCCCAGTCCCCGACGCCGAGCGCGACCGTGTCGAAGTACCGGCGTAGCGGGGTGTACAGCACGGCCAGCTGCAGGGCCAGCGAGCCCGCGACCGCCGCGAACAGCCAGCGGTTCGACAGCGTCGGCGTCTCGCGCAGCCACCGGATGACGAACAGCTTCCCGAACTCCAGGACGACGAACGCCGTGAAGACCATCGTCCGCACGTAGGCGTCGACCTCGCTTGCGCCGTCGAGCAGGACGGCGAGCAGGCCCAGCATGACGGCGGTCGTCACCACCCCCGTACCGCCGATGACGCCGAGCATGGGCCGGTCGACGATGCCCTGTTCGGGATCCCGCGGCGGCCGCTCCATCACGTCGCCGCTCTCGGGGTCGGCGCCCAGCGCCAGCGCCGGCAGCCCGTCGGTCAGCAGGTTGATCCACAGCAGTTGGACGGCTGGGAGGACGAGATACCCCCACAGCGAGGCGAGGAAGACGATGGCGACCTCCGCGACGTTGGCGCTGAGCAGGTAGGCGACGAACTTCCAGACGTTGTCGAAGATGGCGCGGCCGCGCTCGACCGCCCGGGCGATGGTCGCGTAGTTGTCGTCGAGCAACACCACGTCGCTGGCCTGCTTGGCCACGTCCGTGCCGCGGACGCCCATCGCGACGCCCACGTCGGCGTTTTTCAGCGCCGGCGCGTCGTTGACGCCGTCGCCGGTCATCGCCACCGTCCGACCGTTCGCCTGGAGCGCGCGCAACACCCGGACCTTGTGCCCGGGCGAGGCCCGGGCGAACACGTCCACCTCGCCGACGCGCTCGCGGAGTTCGTCGTCGCTCAGCGCCTCGATCTCCCGGCCCTCGACCACGTCGCCGCCCAGTCCGAGTTCCGCGCCGACGGCCGCGGCCGTCCGGACGTTGTCGCCGGTGATCATCTTCACGTCGATGCCCGCCCGGCGCGTCCGCGCGATGGCGTCGGCCACCTCCGCGCGCGGCGGGTCGATCATCCCGACGAGCCCGACGAACACCAGGTCCGTCAGGTCGTCGGCGCCGTCGAGTTCCCCCTCGCCGTCCGCGTCGAAGCCGCGCCCGTCCTCGGTGTAGGCGACCGCGAGTACCCGCAGCGCGTCGTCGGCGAACTCGCGGGTCCGCTCGCGGATCCGCTCGGCGCCCGCCTCGTCCAGCTCGACCGACCCGTCGTCGGTCAGGGCGCGCGAGCACTTCTCGACGACGACCTCCGGCGCGCCCTTGACGTAGGCGCGGTCGCCGTGAACCGTCCCCATCCACTTGCGCTCCGAGGAGAAGGGGATCTCGTCGGTCCGCGGACTCCGCTCGCGCAGCGCGGCCACGTCGAACCCTCGATCCTCGGCGGCCGCGACGAGCGCCCGCTCGGTCGGGTCGCCCGCCTCGGCCGTCGCGTCGTTGCACAGCGCCCCCGCCCGCAGCAGCAGGTCGACGCGGTCGGCCTCGGTCGTGGACGCGCCCGCCGCGGAGTCGATCCCCGCGGCCGCGCCGCCGTTCGAGGCGGCCGCCCCGCCCGCCGCGTCGTCGATCACGTCGTCGAAGTTGACGACGCCGTCGGCGACCCACAGCCGGCTGACGGCCATCCGCCCCTCTGTGAGCGTGCCGGTCTTGTCGGTACAGACCACGTCGACGGCGCCGAGCGCCTCGACGGCGGGCAGCCGCCGCACGAGGGCGTTCTCGTCGGCCATCCGGCGGACGCCCAGCGCGAGCGTCAGCGTCACGACCGCTGGCAGCCCCTCGGGGACGGCCGCGACGGCCAGCGACACCGCGGTCAGCGCGGTCTGCAGCGGTTCGACTCCGCGGAACCACAGCAGCGGGACGACCAGCGCGGCCAGCGCGACGACGCCGAGCCCGAGCGTCCGCCCGAGGTCGTCCAGCTCGGCCTGCAGCGGCGTCTCCGTCTCCTCCGTGTCGGCGAGCTGGCGCGCGATGCCCCCGACCTCCGTGTCCTCGCCGGTCGCGGTCACGACGAAGGCGGCCTTCCCCCTCGTGACCGCCGTGCTCTTGTACACCATCGACGACCGTTCCGCGAGCGGCGCGTCCGGTTCGACCGGCTCGACGGACTTCGAGACCGGGAGGCTCTCGCCGGTCAGCGCCGCCTCGTCGACCTCCAGCCCCGTCGTCTCGACGAGCCGACCGTCCGCCGGTACCACGTCGCCGTCCGACAGTTCGACCACGTCGCCGGGAACCAGTTCGGTCGCCGCTACCTCCGCCGTCCCGCCGTCGCGGCGGACGACGGCGGTGGGCGCCGTCAACTCGCGGAGCGATTCGAGACTCCGCTCGGCGCGGTAGTCCTGCGCGAACCCGAAGACGCCGTTGGCGACGACGATCACGGTGATGAGCACGGCGTCGACGGCGTGGCCGGCCCACACCGAGAGGGCGGCCGCGGCGAGCAGCACCCAGATGAGCCAGCTGTCGAACTGCGCGAGGAAGATGTCGACCGGCGACCGGCCCCTGGCGCGGGCGATCTCGTTCGGCCCGTGCTCTGCGCGGCGCTCGACGGCCTCGGCCGACGACAGCCCCGACTCCTCGACCCCGGCCTCGGCGAGCACCTCGTCGACCGGCCGGCTGTGTGGGGTATCTGTCACCGGATCGGAATTCGCCCGCTGGCCCCATCGGTGTTTGGTAGGCTGGCGCCGGTCGCGCGACCCACAGGTTCCCGAAATCGCACAGATATAGCCCGAACCGCCCGTAATTCTGTGTTCCGCCTCGTCGACCACTCGACGCGCACTTCCGGATTAAATATAGCGATATGTGGTTCATACAGCGCTCCGGGGATAGTGCGGATCCCCGCCTGGATCGGCGCGCGACACGCGAACGGCGACGATATCCGGGGTACCAGACGTGACCGCGGCGACTGGCGATGCGACACCACCCTTTTTGTGCGAGCTCGCCAGTCGGGGTACCATGGCGACGGCGGCCGACGACCTGACGGAACCGCGCGTGCTCGCCCGGGCCAAGCGGCGGCTGTTCCCGGAGGACGGCGCGCAGGCGTACGCCGTGGTCGACACCCAGTTCGCGCAGGAGCGGTGGGTCGACCGGACGACCGTCGACGAGGCGATCCGCGAGGCGCTGGCGCCGTTCAACCACGTCCGCGTCGGCTCCGGCTACCCCGACCTCGTCGGCGTCCGTCCGCTCGACGACGAGTTGCTCGCGGTCGACCGGCTGGGCGGCGAGCCGCCGCTGATCGCCGTCGAGGCGAAGGGCTACGCCGGCGGCGGCGTCGACACCGAACGGGGAATCGTCCAGGCCCGCGACCGCCTCGGGGAGGCCAACGTCGCCTTCCTCGCGGCGCCGGCCGCGGCGATCACCCAGACCGACCGCTCGCTGGCGCGGGAGTGCAACGTCGGCGTCCTCGCGGTCGGGACCGACGGCGACGTTCGGGCGGTCGAACGCCCCCGTGTCGTCGGCAACCGCACCGCCGACGCGGCGACGAGCATTCGGTTCCAGGCCAGCGCCCAGGGCGTCGCCGGCAAGAGCTTCGGGCTCAACCACCCGAAGAACTACCTCGCCTACCCGCTCGCCGTGGCCCACGACCGCGACACCGAGACCGTCCTCGCCGAGCGCGTCGTCGGCGCGACCGACGCCGCCCGAGCGGGTGCGGAGTTTCTCAACCTCGTCGCCGTCGAGCCCGACCGGACGACGCTGACGGCGCTGGGCAAGGAGGTCGTCCGCTTCGCGCTCGACGAGGCGGGGAGCGTCGACGCCGCGCTCGACGCCTTCGAGGACTGGAAACGCTCCCGAAAGCGCTTCTGCGAGGTCGCGCCGAGGTGGGGCCAGCTCGCCCGCCGCGTCGTCTACGCCTACCCCGCGACCGAGCTGCTCGTCACCGAACTCCAGTCGCTGCACGACGACGGCGAGCGTCGCCCCACGCTCCGCGAGTTCGTCGAGTACCTGCACGGGCTGCACCCGACGTTCACGGTCGAGCTGTTCCTCCGCGGCGACGAGGGGGTGCGCGGCCGCGCGCTGACCGACGACGGCGACCTCCGAATCGAGGCGCTGGCCGACGGCGACGCCTACCACTCGCCGACCGTCTTCCAGCTGAAGGCGATGCTGTACCACGCCGGGATCGTCACCGAGCGCGGCAGCGAACCCCACCGGCTCGACCCCCGCGAGGACCGCTGGGCGCTCCGCCACGACGTGGGCCCGGTCCGCGGGTGAGCGGACGGTGACACCGCTTCTCCGGGCGTCGCGCACGGGCCTGCGACGGCGTCCCACGGCACCGTCAGTTCTATGTGCTCCCTCGCGCACGACCCGGACGAGGCGCTCAATGACTCGCCGGATCGTCGGTCGTCCGGTGTTCGACCCGCGCTCGCCGCCCGCGGCGCGAGCGGCCCGATAGCTGCAGCACTCGGGTTCGCTTCGCTCCGTAACCGCACTCGCTCGGTCGAACACGCACGCACATGCCGACATCCGCCGGGTCCCCCGTCCGGGACTCTCACGACGAATCGCACCGACGCCAGCCGCATCGCTCGCGGTCGCCGGGACCGCTCGAACTATCGAACTGCCCGCTCAGGTCGCCGGACCTGTCCGTCGGAGGTGGTCGTCGATGACCGCCGCGACCGAGACGGCCGACGGGACGGACGCCGGGGCTGACGGGACGGACGCCAGGGCTGACGGGACGGATGCCGGGACTGACGAGACGGACGCCGGGACCGGCGCCGCGGGACCCACCGCCGAGCGGCCGCTGTGGCGCAACCGCGACTTCCGTCGCTTCTTCGCGGGGCAGTTCGTCACCAACGCCGGCGACAGCCTCTACACGGTCGCGGTCCTCTGGCTCGTCTTCGAACTCAGCGGCTCGACGGTCCTCACGGGGGTCGCAAACGCCGTCCTGTTGCTCCCGTGGCTCCTGCAGATCCTCGCCGGCCCGGTCGTCGACCGCCTTCCCCTTCGACCGGTCCTCGTCGGGTCGCAACTGCTGCAGGGCGTGGTCGTCCTTGCCCTGCCGCTCGCGGCGGCGACCGGGAACCTGAGCGTCGGTGTCATCTTCGCGGTCGTCCCCGTCCTGACGCTGGCGACGCTGCTGATGGCGCCGATGCAGGCGACGGTCGTCCCGCGGATCGTCCCCGACGAGCAGCTGTCGCAGGCGAACTCCGCGCTCGCCACCGTCACGCTCGGGCTGGACATGATCTTCGACGCGCTCGGCGGCGCCTTCATCGCCGTCTTCGGCGCGACGGCGCTGTTCCTGTTCGACGCGGGGACGTTCGCGCTCGCCGCGCTCCTGTTCGCCGGGGTCGCGGTGTCGCGAGCCGACGACGGGGAGCCTGCCGACGAATCCGACGTGAGCGAGGAGTCCGACACGAACGACGAGTCGATACTCGGTTCGTACGTCGCGGACCTGCGCGACGGGATCGACGTGCTGCGCGGCACCGTCTTCGTCGAGCTGGTGTTGACGACCGCGGTGGCGAACCTCGCGACGGGGGTGACGCTCGCGGTCCTGCCGGCCTACGGCGACGCGCTCGGCGGCCCCGCGGTCTACGGGGCGCTGCTCGGGGCGCTCGGCGTCGGTCGGCTGGTCGGCTCGCTGCTGGCGCCGTACCTCGAAGGGGTGGCCTACGGCCGGCTGTTGCTCGTCGGCAACGCCGCCGGCGCCGCATGCTGGCTCGGCGCGGTGGTCGCGCCGTCGCCGGCGCTCACCGTCGCTCTGTTCGGGCTCGCGTGGATCCCCGCGGGCGCCAGCGGCGTGCTCACGGCGACGCTGAACCAGACCGTCTTCCCGCCGGACCTGCTCGGGCGGGTCTCCACGATCAAGGGCACGGCCTCCGGCGCGACGCTGCCGCTCGGATCGCTGGCCGGCGGGCTCGTCGCCGAACTGCTGGGGACAGCGACCACGGTCGGGCTGGCGGCCTTCGGCTTCGGGTTCACGGCGCTGTATCTCGCCGTCCGCCCGCGACTCCGGCGGCTCCCGCCGGTCGCCGACGCCGACCCCGAAGCCTTCGGCGTGAGGATCGAGTCGGAACGCGACGGGGAGTAGCGTCCACTACCTGCGGCCGTACCCGCTCTCCCTCGTCGTGACGGACAAAGCACTTACTTCGGCCGCCGCCACCCCAAGACGAGTATGCGCCCCGTCCACGCGCTCGCCCTCTGTACCGTCGTCGCACTCGCCGGCTGCGGGGCAGGTGGGTCGGCCACCGAGGCCACCACTGGAACGCCATCCCCGGGGCCCACGACCGCCCCGGCGGCCGGCCCGACCGCGGGGGCGACGGCGACGGCGACGCCGACCCCGGTCGACCTCCCGGATGGCCTCGACCGCGACGAGGTGACCCTGGCGTCGTCGCTGGCGCCCGGCGACCGGGAGACGTTCGAGGCCGCACGCGGGGCCGACGAGTGGGTCGAGCTGGAGTCCGAGGGAGCCGTCGAGACGTTCGGCGACCTCGGGTACGTGTACGCGGACGGCCGGCTCTGGGCGGTCCGGTACGTGTACGGGACGCCCGCGTACCTGGTCGACACAGCGAACGTGTCGGACGACGAGCGCGTCGTCGCCTACGGGGACCTCTCGACCGAACAACGCCGACTGTTCGACCGGGTCCGCACCGGTTCGGGGTGTTGCCCGGGACCGGACCAGGAGGGCGTCGAGTTGCCCGACACCGTCCGGTACGACAACGAGACGTACCTCGTGGAGTCGGGCACGCGGAGCTTCGCTCACGGCGCCATCGACGTCGACCCCTACGAGCCCCGGCCGACGGTCACCGAGGAGTGAGCCGACCCCGCCGCCTCGCGGGCGCGACCGGGACCCGTCACTTGCCGGTCCGTCGCTTTTGGGCCTGCTCCGTGTAGCTCGAACGCGATGAACTTCGATGAGTTCACCGGAGCGGTCCAGCACCGCCTCGAACTGCCCGGGACGGGGGAAGCCGTCCGCGCGACCCGCGCGACGCTGACGACGCTCGGCGAGCGGATCCAGGCGGGCGAGGCCACGGACCTCGCGGGCCCGCTCCCGATGGAGGTCGACTTCTACCTGACGGGCGCGGTCGCCGAGCACGGCCAGCACTTCGACTGGGACGACTTTCTCGACCGCGTCGCCGAGCGGGAGGGGCAGACGGCGCCGGACGACCGCGCCGACGTGGCCCACCACGCCCGGACGGTCGTGGCCGTCGTCGCCGAGGCGGTCCCCGAGGGACAGCTCGACCAGCTCCGCGACCAGCTGCCCGCCGACGAGGGGTGGGCGGACCTGTTCGAACTGGTCGACGGCGCGGCGGCCGAGTGAGCGGTCACCCGACTTAACGCGGCCTCAGTGATCACCGCCAAGTGCTAAGTGGGCGTCGCTCCAAGCGCGATCCATGTGGCGCTCCGGCCAACGGGGTCGCAACGAGGTGACCTGTATCGCCTGCGGTGACTCGGTCGCCCGGTCGTCGGCCCGGGAGTACGACAAGTTCGGCGACCGCTGGGACCGGGAGGGCAAGGAGTTCGAGTACCTCTGCAAGCCCTGCGACCGCGAGCGGTGTCACCAGCCCCGCGGGAACCTCGAAGCCTTCCTCGAAGACGTGGAGACGGCCGCCGACGACCGCGACCGCGAGACGTTCCTCGCGACCTACCTCGAACTCGCCGAGCGCGGCGACTCCGTCGAGGAGTAGCCGGCCGTGTTTCGGCCGACTCGGGCCGCTAGCTCCGCCGTCCGCTGCGGGGCCACCACAGAAAGCCTATCTGTACCCTGGTCATAGCCCGCTACATGACTACCGAGGACGCCCAGGCCCAGGCCGGCACGGTCGAGGGCCAGGGCCCCGTCGAGATCGACGAGGAGATGGCCCGCCACCTGGCGAACAAGCGCGAGGAGCTGTTCGAGAAGTTCGAGATCCGCGACGAGTTCCCGCCCGAGGTGATCGAGGAGGCCGAGGCCCGCACGGAGGGCGTTCAAGAAGAGATCGCCGACGAGATCGACGAGCGCCGGGACCTGCGCGACATGACGACCTGGACGACCGACCCCATCGACGCCCAGGACTTCGACGACGCCATCTCCGTCGAGAAACGGGACGACGAGTACGTCCTCTGGGTCCACATCGCCGACGTGACCCACTACGTGAACCCGGACACCGCGATGTGGGAGGAGGCCGTCGAGCGGGGCAACACCGTCTACCTGCCCGACTACACCATCCACATGCTCCCGCCGATCCTCGCCGAGACGGTCTGTTCGCTGGTCCCCAACGAGGACCGCCTGGCCCACACCGTCGAGATGCACCTCGACCCGGAGACGCTCTCCTACGAGGAGATCGACATCTACAAATCCGTCATCGAGTCCGACGCCCGCCTGACCTACTCCGAGGCCGAGGAGATCCTCGACGATCCCGACAGCGCTGACGACATGCTAGAGGACACCGACGTGGACCTCGCGGAGAAGACCGAACTCGTCTGGGAGCTGGCCGACCGGATGCACGAGCAGCGCAAGGAGGACGGCTCGCTCGTCCTGAACCCGGCCCGCGACCGCGCCCACACCATCATCGAGGAGTGCATGCTCAAGGCCAACAAGGCCGTCACGCACGAGCTCATGTGGGACCGCGGCGTCGAGGCGATGTACCGCGTCCACCCCCAGCCCTCCCCCGAGGAGTGGGACGAGGCGCTGCAGGAGATCCAGGACCTCGACGGCGTCTCGATCCCCGGGAGCGCCTGGGACGACCCCCGGAAGGCCGTCAACGCGACGCTGGAGGAGGCCCCGGGTCGACAGCTCTCGAAGATCCAGCGGGCGGTGATGTTCGTCATGCCCCGCGCGAAGTACATGAGCGACCCGTTCGGCGGCCACCACGCGCTGAACTTCGAGATCTACGGCCACTTCACCTCGCCCATCCGCCGGCTCTCCGACCTCATCAACCACTGGATCGTCCACACCAACGACGTGCCCGAGGACCTCCAGGCGCTGTGCAAGCACGCCTCCGACCAGCAGAAAGACGCCGAGCAGTGCGAACGCGAGTACAAGCAGTTCCTCGAGGAGGTCGGCCTCGACCCCAGCGCCGTCAACAACCGCGGGGTCGAGGTCGTCGACGACGGGGAGTAGCACCGGGCGAGCGCCGGTATCGGCGGTCGGCTCGGGCCGTCCGGCACCCCCGCCCCGGACCTCTCGGATCGCGGATAGAAATTTCCTGCGCCAAACCTATTTCCCCCGACCGACGGAACCGTCGTCGCGATGACGGAGTCGCCCACCCGCCGGGGGTTCCTCGCCGGGGCCGCGGCCGCCGCGGCGGGGTCTGCGGCGGTCGCGTCCGCAGAGGGTTCCCCGCACGATACCGACACGGCCGACCCCCTCCCGCCCGACACCGATCCGCCCGGAACTGACCGCCGGTCCGCCCTGCAGGACGCCGGCGGGGACACCGACGTCGAATCGCTGGTCGACGACCTCGTCGAGTCGAGCCTGGAGGGGCGGACGGCCACGGGCGCGACCGTCGCCGTCGTCGCCGACGGAGAGGTGGCGCTCGCGAAGGGCTACGGCGTCGCCGACCGGGGCGAGGAACGGCCAGTCGACGCGACCACCCCGTTCCGCGTCGGCTCGGTCTCGAAACCCGTCGTCGCGACGGCGCTGATGGCCCGGGTCCAGCAGGGGGAGATCGACCCCGAGGCGCCGGTCTCGGAGTACCTCGACGCGAGTCTCGACGACGCGGTCGGCTCGGCCACGCTCGCGGACCTCGTCACCCACCGCGCGGGCTACGAGATGTCCAACGAGGGGCTGTGGATCACCGACGCCGACGACCTGCGGCCGCTCCCGGCGGCGCTCCGGAGGTGGCGCCACGCGCGAGTCCGGCCACCCGGCGAGGCGCCGGCCTACTCGAACTACGGGTACGCCGTCGCCGGGGGCGTCCTCGGGGCCGTCGCGGACGCGCCGTTCCACGAGGCCGTCGCTGCGGACCTGCTCGACCCCGCGGGGATGGAGTCGAGTAGCTTCCGCCAGCCGCTACCCGAGTCGCTGGCCGACGCTCACGCGACGGGGTACGGGCCCGGCGCCGCCTACGCCGGCGGGGAGTTCCCGTACCTCGGCCTCCCCCCGGCGGGCGCGCTGTCGACGACCGCCGACGACATGGCGCGGTTCATGCAGCTGCACCTGAACGGGGGCGTCGTCGACGGCGAGCAGGTGCTCGCGCCCGAGACCGTCGCGGCCTGCCAGCGCCAGTGGGCGACCGCCCACGAGCGGCTCCCGGGGATGGCCTTCGGGTTCGTCGAGAGCGACTACGGCGACGTGCGGACGCTCCGACACAGCGGCGGGACGCCGACGTTCTACAGCGACCTCCTGCTGGTCCCCGAGCGCGGCCTCGGGCTGTTCGTCGCGTACAACGGCGCCGACGGCGGCGCGGCCGCGGGAGAGGTGCTGGAGGGGTTCCGATCGGAGCTGCTGCCCGACCCGGAGTCCGACTCGGACCCCGGCACCGGCTCGGACTCGGGTGAGGGCGGGACGCTCTCGCCCGACGGCCGGCCGGCGCGGGCCGACGACCTCGGCGGCACCTACCGGTCGCTGCGGCGGTCGTGGACCTGGCACGACCGGGTCACGACGACGCTCCAGGCCGGCACCGTCGAGGTGAGCGTCGCCGACGACGGGACGCTGGTCACGACCGGCGGGAGCACGACCAACCGGTGGGTGGAGATCGAACCCCTCGTCTTCGAACGGGTCGACGGGCGCGAACGGCTGGCGTTCGACACCGGCCGCGGCGACGACATCGAGTACCTCCACCGCGGCGCGAACCCGACGACTGCGTACGGTCGCGTGGACGGGGTCGACCGGCTCTCCCTGCACGCCGCCCTGACCGTCCTGTCGCTGGTCGGCCTGCTCTCGGCGGTGTTCGGGTGGCCGGCGGGGACCGTCGTCGGGTGGTACCGCTCCGGGGACGACGCCGACGTGGCCGCCGACCCGCGACGGTGGCCCGACCGACCGGCGACGCTCGCGCGTGCGGTGGCCGTCGGGGCCGCCGTCGCGATACTCGCCTTCCTGGTGGCGGCGCTCGTCCACCTCGCCGCCGCGCCGTACGCCGTCCTGTCCGCGCCCCCGCTGACGTTCGCGGCCCTGTTCGCCCTGCCACTACTGGGACTGGTCGGGGCGCTGGCGACGGTCGCGTTCGCCGTCCGCTCGTGGTCCGGCGGCTACTGGGGCCGGCTCGGCCGGGTCCACTACGCGCTGGTCGCCGCGTCGCTGGCGGTCACCTGCTGGCTGCTGTGGTACTGGAACCTGCTGGTCCCGCCGCTGTGACGGCGCCCCGGCTCGAAGGCCCGAATTCTCAGATCTCCTGAAAACTTCTCAGCGACGCGTACCGGATAGCAACGGCCGTCTCCGGGCTGCCGATAGCTACGGAAATAATACGAGAATATTTCGCGGCGGTTCGGAGACTGTTCGGCGTGTGTTCGGAGACATGATCTGGCATAACAGTTTAGTGGGATCCGTACGTACGTGTAACTGAGAGGTGACGAACCGATGGCCACCAGCGACAGGACTCGACGCACAGGGGAGCACCGCACAGCAGGCCGCCGGCTCTCCCGGTACGACCTCCTGCTACTGGTGATACCCGCGGCGTTCCTGCTGGCGCTCGTGGGGTCGACCGTGTCGTCGCTGCCCCCGCGGGTGTTCGTGGCGGGGGCGTCCGTGGTCGGCGCGCTCGCCGTCGCGGACGGGCTGTTCGTCAACCCGCCGGAGGGCGGCCGCTGACCGGCGCGGGCGACCCGCGGGCGCGGTTCTCGACCGGCCGCCCCGTGGCCGTCGCCGCCGGGCCGGCCACCGGCGGTTCGCCGGACGTGAAGTCGACCCCCAACCAGTTTGGGTGGTCGCTTATTTAATCTCTCTCGAACATATAGGTACGAACGGTCGGCCGGCGGTGTGGCCCCAGGCGGTCCCCGCGGCTCGGCGGGCGCTCCACGACCGGCGACCACCCACCAAACAATGCCAGCGAGCGACCAAGTCGACACGAGCAAGGGGATCCACAGGCGGACGGGGCGGACGTTCTACGTCGCCACGAAGCTCCTGCCCGAGCGGGTGCGGGAGGCGACGTACGTCCTCTACGCCTTCTTCCGGATCGCCGACGAGGTAGTGGACCGGACGGACGACCCCGACCCCGAGACCCAGCGCCGCCGGCTCGAAGCCATGCGGGCGGCCGCGCTCGGCGACCTCGACCCCGAGGACGGGGCCGCCCTGACCGACGACGAGCGGGCGGTCCTCGACGCGTTCCGGTCGCTCGCCGACCGCAAGGGGATCGACGACCGGGAGGTCGAGGTGTTCGTCGACGCGATGGTCCAGGACATCGAGACGGCCCGGTACCCGGCCTTCGAGGACCTGGGGGCGTACATGCGCGGCTCGTCGGTCGCCGTCGCCAACATGATGATGGACGCCATGGAGGTCTCGGCCGAGGACCGCGAGCAGGCCCGGCCCCACGCCGAGGCGCTGGCCGAGGCGTTCCAGCTGACGAACTTCCTGCGGGACGTGCGCGAGGACATCCGCGACTACGGCCGGGTGTACGTGCCCCAGGAGACGCTGGAGCGGTTCGGCGTCGAGGAGGCCGACCTGGCCGAGGCGAACGTCACCGACGGGTTCGTCGCGGCGATGCGCCACGAGCTCCAGCGGACCGAGCGGCTGTACCGCGAGGGGGTCGCCGGGATCCGGCTGCTCCCGGAGGACTGCCAGTTCGGCGTCCTGCTCGCGGCGGTGTTCTACGCGGAACACCACCGGCTGATCCGGAACCGCGACTACGACGTGCTCACCGAGACGCCGGAACTCGGCCGGCTGCGCCGGGGCTACCTGCTCGTCCGGACGTGGGTCCACTGGCGGCGCCACCGCGACCCCGAGGCGACCTTCTACGCCGTCAGCGCCGTCTCGCCCGGCGGCGAGGGCGACGGCGTCGAGACCGACGGCGTCACGGGCCACGTCGCGTAGGGTCTCCCGTCGCTCGCTGTCCTCGTCTTCCGCTCTCGGCGTCCCGTACTCCCGTCCCCGAAGCAACCGCTGTCCGGTCGGAGACGCGAAAAACCGTCGCTGCGGTCGCCGGGGTTACCGGCCGCGGTTCTCGTTGCTGGAGAGGCTCGGCCGCGTGCGCTCGGTGCCCTTGCCGCGGTTGTTCAGCCCGCGGTTGCGGCGGCCGGCGCTGGTCAGCCCGCGCAGCGCGCGGTCGGTGTGCTGGTCCTCGCAGATCCACGAGAGGTCGTCGTCGTTCTCGATCGCGGGGTGTTCGGGGTCGACGAGGATCACCTCGAACCACTTCTGGCTGCCGTCCTGCCCGACGGGGTAGGAGTTGAGCACGCGGAGGTTCGGGTAGACGCGGGTGGTGCGCTCCTCGGCGACGCGCTGGAGGTTCTTGCGGCGGGTGATCCGCGTGACGCCCTGGCGCTTCGACCGTCGGCCGGCCGTGAAGCGCTGCTTGCGGGCGCCGCCCTTGCGGATCGACGCGCGGACGACCACGACGCCCTGCTTGGCCTTGTAGCCGAGCGAGCGCGCGCGGTCGAGGCGGGTGGGGCGCTCGATGCGTTCGAGCGCGCCCTCCTCGCGCCACTCCTGCTTTCGCTGCCACTGCAACTCCGCCAGCTTGCCGTCGTCCGGGTCCTTCCAGGCGTCCCGGATGTAGGTGTAGAAGCTCTTTGCCATGGGTGTTCACCGCCGGGCGTTGCGTGGTTCAACCGCCGTCGCCGGCGATCACATCCCGACCTGCACAGGCAGGCGCCCGCTGGTGCCCGACCGCCCAGCGAGTTACCCGCCAGTTTCCCGCTCGCGCCCTTAAGGGATCCGAACTCGCCGCGGTGGGGCCCGCTCGGCTGTCACTGAGCCGACTAGTGTCATGCGAATATTATTGTACTGGTGTATTATATCCGGTTAAACACGATGGAACGGGACGAGATCCTGGGGGGACTGGAGGACGCGGGGCTGACCTCCTACCAGGCCGACGCGTACCTGACGCTGCTGGACATGGGTGTGTCGCCGGCCGTGGACGTGGCGCGGAACTGCTCGGTCCCGGTGCCGCGCATCTACGACGTGCTGACGGAGCTGGAGCAGATGGGGTACGTGGAGACGCTCGACCGGGAGACGCTGCACGCTCGCGCGCGCGAGCCGGCCGAGTTCGTCCGGGACCTCCACGACAAGAGCGACCGGCTCTCGGCGGTCGCCGAGGAGATCGAGGACCGCTGGGAGGCGTCGCCGCTGGGCGACAACAAGATGAACGTGACCAAGCGGGTCGACACGGTCGTCGACCACGCCGAGGGGCTGATCCGCGAGGCCGACTCGACGGTCGACCTGGCGGTGACCGACGAGCAGCTGGTCGCCTACGAGAGCGCCCTGACCGAGGCCTTCGAGGCGGACGTGGTGGTGCGCGCGTCGGTCGCGCCGTCGGGGGAGGTGGGGATCGCGGACCACCCGGTCAGCGACGTGGTGTCGGAGATCCGCGAGCGCCCCCTCCCCGGCCCCTTCTGCGCGCTCGTCGACCGGACGGAGGCGTGTCTCGCGCCGACGACGCGGATGCCCGACCCGTACGGCGTCGTCATCAACGACGACATCATCCCCTTCATCCTCCGGTGGTACTTCCAGACCTGCCTGTGGGCGAACTGGGAGACGGTCTCGCGGTCCCGCGAGGGGCCGCCGGTGTACGTCTGCCTGGAGGAGTTCATCCGGGACGTCCACCCGCTGTGGTGGGACGACGCTATCGTCTCGGTGACCGTCAGCGGCCGCGACCCCGACTCCGGCCGCGACCGCGAGGTCTCGGGCGTCCTCACCGACATCCGGTACTCCGCGACCTCCGCGCGGACCGGACAACGCCCCACGCTGACCGACCTCTCCGGGCGGGCCACGGTCGTCCTCTGGACCCCGGACGGCCGGTGTACCGTCGGCGGCTGGGGCGCGCTCGACGAAGACCTGGAGGTCAAACGCGTCACCGTCGACGGGATCGAGTGGCTCGCCTGACCGACCGCCGCCGGGCTCGCCCGCCCACCGCGTGACTCACCCGCCCGACCGTCGCGGGGTCCCCTTTCCTGAACCCGGTCGCCGACGGGAATAGTGTCAACCCGTAATATAGTGGTCGGGTGTAAAATATTTGTATTAACTGCTGTATAAACGATAGCCGAGTGGAAAGAACGTCCGGCACTCCCGGGTTTCGACGCCGAACTCTCCGCCGACCGATCTAATCATTCTCGTTACTTATCAACATATATACTATGACCTACCACAAAATTTTCATAGTGGATCGAAACTCCCTAATTGCCGTATTTTGGTGTTTCGAGGCCTGAAAACTGTTATTCACAAACCAAGTAATTCATTATATCTCGGGCTAGAAAAACGTTTTATACCGGTCGTTCGATGTACGGTTCACACACCACTCGGTGTGTATCGGAGGTCGAGATGACAAACGAACAGCAACCTCCTGACGGGGGACGAGAGGCATCGCATTCCAACGGATCGAGCGCGGACGAGGGGGGACCGTCCCGCCGCACGTTCCTGAAGGGGACCGCTGCGGCCGGTGCGGTCGCGCTCGGCGTCGGCGCGGGCGCCGTCGGGTCGGCGTCGGCCGGGATCCCGACGCCCCGGCTGCACCGCGACGGCAACCTGATCAAAGACCCCGACGGCAACGTCGTGACGCTGCGGGGGGTCAACATCGCCGACCCCAAGCGGATCAACGTCACCTCGCAGGCCCGCGGGAAGGACGCCGTCCAGGTGATCGACACCCTCACCGACGCGAGCAACGGCTGGTACCCGCGGATGATCCGCGTCCCGGTCCAGCCGGTCGACATCGGCGAGTACGAGCCCGGGTCGGGCCCGCCGGTCCCGGCGTTCGACGAGAGCCAGCTTGAGAGCTACCTGACGAACCACCTCGACGAGGTCGTCCAGCGCTGCGCCGAGCGGGGCGTCTACTGCATCATCGACTACCACCGCCACCGCGACGTGCAGTGGGCGGAGGGCCAGGACGGCCCCGTCAACACCGAACTCCAGGACGAGGTCGACATGTTCTGGGACACGGTCGCGCCGCGGTACGCCGAGGACAGCCACGTCCTCTACGAGGTGTACAACGAGCCGACCGAGCCCGGGATGTGGGAGGACCCGACGGACACCCAGTGGGTCGCCGACATCTGGCAGCTCTGGCTGGAGATGGCCCAGCCGTGGGTCGACACGATCCGCAGCCACGCGGACAACCTCATCCTGATGGGGTCGCCCTCCTGGAGCCAGAGCCCGGAGGGCGCCCTCGTCGAGGAGTTCGACGGCGAGGACATCGCCTACACCTTCCACATCTACCCGGGACACAACTCCAGCAGGCAGCAGAACTGGGAGGACGCCTCGATCAACGGCGAGGGCGTCGAGGGCGTCTACGAACAGGCGCCGCTGTTCGTCACCGAGTTCGGCTGGGAGGAGAACGCCGGCCAGTACATCGGGGGGACCGACGAGTTCGGCGACGCCTTCCACGACTTCCTGGAGAAGAGCCCCGCCATCCACTGGACGGCGTGGTGCGCGGACCCCGTCTGGCGCCCGGTCATGTTCAGTCGGCCGTTCGCCGACAACGCCAACGACTCCGTCGGCGACCCGTACAACGGCACGGTCCCGGAGGCCTGCTCGGACCTGCCCTGCGAGTGGACGCTGACCACCGGCAGCGGCGGCATGGGCGACGACATCAAGAGCTGGCTCGAACAGTACCGCAACGACGGCATCCCCGGCGAGGGGACGGTGCAGCCGCCGACGGACGAGCCCACCGACGAACCGAACACGCCGACCGACGAACCGGAGACGCCGACCGACGAACCCGACACTCCCACGGACGAACCGGAGACGCCGACGGACGAGCCCAACACGCCGACGGACACGCCGGCGGCCGACGCGCTGGTGGTCAACGACTACGACGGGGACCCGGCGTGGTCGTCCCACCGGAACGACCTCGGGCAGTGGTGCGGGGCCGGGTCCTTCGAGAACGGCTCCGGCGAGGTCGAGGACGGCACGCTCGTTCTGGAGTACGACAACGGCGGCTGGTTCCAGGAGCAGATCAACCAGTCCGTCGAGGGCTACTCGACGCTGGTCTTCGAGGTCAGCGGCGCCGACGGGGGCGAGGAGTCCGAGATCCTCTTCGACATGGGCGGCGTCCGCACCGTGCTCGGTAACGTCACCGACGACTCGGTCGGCACGAGTACGGGGGAAGTCCGCGTCGACCTGGAGTCGGCGGGCGTCGACCGCTCGTCGTCCAGCCTCTCGGTGCGGCTGAACTTCTGGCAGGGGGGAGCCAGCACGCTCGAACTCTCCGAGATCCGACTCGAATAGCCCGACAGACGAACCCACACCCTACCAATGAGCGACAACGGCACACACGACGGCGCACAGGCATCGAACGACGACGTATCGACCTCCGACTCGGCGGGACGGTTCTCGCGGCGGAGCGTCCTGAAGGCGACGGGGGCGGCCGCGGTCACCGCCGGCTTCGCCGACGCCCTGATGGGCTCGGTCGCGGCGGTCGGGATCGACACGCCGCAGCTGCACCGCGACGGCAACAAGCTCAAAGACCCCAGCGGCAACGAGGTCATCCTCCGCGGGGTCAACATCGCCGACCCGGCGCGGCTGGCCCGCAGCTGGCGCGGCAAGGACACCATGGGGGTGTTCGAGAAGGCGACCAGCACCGACGACGCCGACGAGGGCGGCTGGTACAGCCGGATCATCCGGATCCCGACCCAGCCCCAGGACATCTCCAGCGCCGCGAACGACCTCCAGATGGTCCACGACGACGACTGGGGGCCGCTGCTGCCCGGCCAGATCGACGAGAGCGACATGGAGACGTACTTCTCGACGTACGTCGACCCGCTGGTCGACGCCGCCGAGGAGCAGGGGCTGTACGTGATGATCGACTACCACCGCCACTTCCCGATCTTCCACCAGCCCCAGAACGAGGCGGACATCGGCGAGTACCAGTGCGGGGCGGAGACGTTCCCGAACGACCTGGGATTCTGCGGCGAGCGGGGCGTCCTCTGGCACTCCGAGGACCAGGCTTCCGAGCTCGACGGCTACACCGAGGAGTACGCCGCCGAGCTCGACGAGGAGCTGCACATGTTCTGGAACTTCGTCGCGCCCCGCTACAGCGACCGCTCGCACGTCATCTACGACGTGTACAACGAGCCGACCGGCCCCTACGCCGGCGACTGGGGGGCGCCCGACCGGGTGCCCCACGCCGGCGAGGACGCCGGCCAGGATACCGACGTGATGGCCGACGTGTCCAAGCAGTACTGGGACATGTGGGTCGAGCGGGCCCAGCCGTGGATCGACACGGTCCGCGAGCACGCCGACAACCTCCTGACCATCGGGTCGCCCCGGTGGAGCCAGTACACCTACTGGGCGCCGCAAAACGAGTTCCAGGGCGAGGACATCTGCTACACGGGGCACGTCTACACCCACGACAGCCTCCGGCCGCTGTCGGACTACTACGGGACGCCCGCCGAGGAGGTCCCGGTCTTCTTCAGCGAGTTCGGCTGGGCCGAGGGCGGCGGCAAGGACAACTTCAGCTTCCTCGAGGGCACGGCCGACGAGTACGCCGACGAGTTCGAGACGTTCATCGACGAGTACCCGGTCCACCCGATCTGCTGGAACTTCGACCACACCTGGGAGCCCGCCTTCTTCCAGCACGACTCCAGCCAGGACGGCACCTGGGAGATCTGGGACTACCAGGCCCGCCCCGGCCAGTGGTGGCAGGACTACCTCGAACAGCACCGCAACGACGACCTCCCGAACCCCGACGAGGAGGACACCGCGACGACCACGACCACCACCACGACCCAGCCCAGCACGCCGACGCCGACGGACAGCCCGACGCCGACCGACGAGCCGAACACCCCGACGGACACCCCGACGCCGACGGACGCCCCCGAGACGCCCAGCGAGGGGCTGGTCGTCGACAACTACGACGGGGACCCGGGCTGGTCGAGCCACCGGAACGACCTGGGCGAGTGGTGCGGGGCCGGGTCCTTCGAGAACGGCTCCGGCGAGGAGTCCGGCGGCGAGCTCACCCTGGAGTACGACAACGGCGGCTGGTTCCAGGAGCAGATCAACCGCGACGTCTCGGACTACTCGACGCTCGTGTTCACCGTCCGCGGCGCGGACGGGGGCGAGGAGTCCGAGATCCTCTTCGACATGGGCGGCGTCCGCACCATGCTCGCCGACGTGACCGACGACTCGGTCGGCACGAGCACGGGGGAAGTCCGCGTCGACCTGGAGTCGGCGGGCGTCGACCGCTCGTCGCCCTCGGTGCGGCTGAACTTCTGGCAGGGCGGCAGTAGCACGCTCGCGATCAGCGGCATCCACCTGGAGTAACCCGCCGACGGCGGTCGTCGGCGGCCGGGTCGGTCCGGACGCCGGGGGGCGACCGCCGGGCGCCCGACACGCGGTCCAGCCATGACACGGAACGAGCACGCCGACGGGGACGAGGGGGGTCCGCGCGACCGCGGTACCGGGGGTACTGCGCCGGTCGCGCGGGCCGCGCCCACCGGGCTGTCCGTCGACGGGACCACCGCCGTCACGGCCGCGCTCTCGTGGTCGTCGACGGCGCCGGCCCGGACCGACCACTACAACGTCTACGTCGACGGGACCAAGCGGGCCGAGGCCGGCCGCGAGCGGACGCGCGTCGCGCTCGCCAACCTCGCGCCCGCGACGACCCACCGGGTCGGCGTCACGGCCGTCGATGGCGCGGGCATCGAGTCCCGCCCCGCGACCGCGCGGCTGACGACCGACCCGCTCGACCCCGCGGCCGACGAGGCCGACGGCGCACCGGTGACGCGCCGCCCGGACTCGCGCTCGCCGCGGTCGGGCGCTCCCGGCGGGAGGACCGACCAGGTCGACCGCGCCGACGGAACGGCTCGCCGGGCCGACGGACCGGCCGACCGGACCGAGAGGTCGGCCGACGGGGAGTACAGCTGACGGAGACAGCACGGCACGCACGGCACACACGGACACATGACACGAGACGACCACACGACCGAATCGAGCGACGACAGCGCGGCGGACGCCGCCGACACGACCAGACGGAGCGTCCTCAAGGCCGGGGCCGCGCTCGGCGCCGGCGGCCTCGCCGTCGGCCTGGGCGAGCGGGCCGCGGCGGCGAGAGTCGAGGAGGTCTGCGACTCCGACTACGGCACCATCGAGGTGGCCGACGGCTTCTCGCTGGTGGACAACCAGTGGGGCAACTCGGCGGCCGACCAGTGTATCTGGCTCAACGAGGACGGCAGCTACGGCTACGACTTCGACGCCTCGGACACCGGCGGGGGGATCAACTACCCGCAGGTGCTCGTCGGCACCAAGCCGTGGGGCTCGGACACCGGCGTCGCCGAGTTCCCGGTGCGACGGCGGGACGTCGACGAACTCGTCATCGACGTCGAGGCCGACTACAGCCAGTCCGGCGGCGAGTGGGACTGGGCCGAGGAGTGGTGGCTGATGGAGCAGCCGGTCAGCGAGCAGACCGAGACCCACCAGTACGAGATCATGCTGCTGCTGGACTGGAACGACCAGCACGACCACGGCGCCGTCGAGGCCGAGGCCGTCTGGACCGACCGGTACGGCAACACGGTCGACCACTGGACGACCTACAACTCCGGCGGCACCAGCGCCGACTTCTACATCTTCCGCATCCAGGGCGGCCACGACGGCGGGAAGGTCGACCTGAAGCCGATCGTCGACTACATGACCGACGAACACGGCGTCAGCGAGGACCTCTGGCTCTCCGGGATCGAACTCGGCAACGAGTACTGGGCGGGCTGTGTCGGCCAGACCACCTACGAACGGTTCGACGTGACCGTCAACGGGACGACCTACGCCAGCGGCTCCGGCGAGTCCGCGGACAACGGCGGCGGCTCGCCGACCCCGACGCCGACGGACACGCCCACGGACACACCGACCGACACGCCCACGGACGAACCCGACACGCCGACCGACACCCCGGCGGACGACCCCGGGGACGGCTCGGGGGACGCCCTCGTCGTCAACGACTACGACGGCGACCCGGCGTGGTCGAGCAACCAGAACGACCTCGGCGAGTGGTGCGGGGCGGGGTCGTTCGAGAACGGCTCCGGCGAGGTCGAGGACGGTGCCCTCGTCCTGGAGTACGACAACGGCGGCTGGTTCCAGGAGCAGATCAACCGCGACGTGAGCGACTACGACGACCTGGTCCTGGAAGTCAGCGGCGCCGACGGGGACGAGGCGTCGGAAGTGCTGTTCGACATGGGCGGGGTCCGCACCATGCTCGCCGACGTGACCGACGACGCCGTCGGCACGACGACGGGGGAGGTCCGCGTCGACATGGCGGCGGCGGGAGTCGACCGCTCGTCGCCGTCGCTGCGACTCAACTTCTGGCAGGGCGGCAGTAGCCGGCTGCGGGTCGAGGAGGTGCGTCTGGAGTGACGGGGGAGTCGCCGAGCGACGGTCCCGCCGGTGGCGGCGAGGACCGCCGCGACGACTCCGCCAGTGTCGGCGACCACCGCCGCGACGGCGCGGCGACGGCGACGCGGCGGACGGCGCTGAAGGCCATCGGCGCGGCGGCGGCCGGCGGAACGGTGCTGTCCGGGCGCGCGAGCGCGGGCGTGCCGACGCCGCGGCTGCACACCGACGGCAAGTGGATCCGCGACCCCGAGGGCAACGAGGTGCAGCTGCGCGGGATCGCCACGGCCGACCCGGCGTTCTACCGGCGGTACCACCCCAAGTCCTTCGAGGAGGTGCTCCGGCGGGCGACGGACACCGCCGACGGGTGGCACCCCAACGTCGTCCGGCTGCCGTTCACCCAGGACAACGTCGACCACTTCGGGGTCGACACCCTGATCGACGAGTTCATCCGGCCCTCGGTGGAGATCCTGGCCTCCCGGGACGTGTACGCGCTGGTGGACTTCCACCTCATCCGGCCGTACACCCAGGCGGCGACCGAGACGTACAACGAGGAGAACGACGACACGCTCGACCCCATCGACGACGTGATGACGAACTTCTGGAGCGCGGTCGCCCCGGAGTTCGCCGACGACGAACACGTCATCTACGAGCTGTTCAACGAGCCGACCCAGCCGACGATGTACGGCGACGACGCCGGGGCGTGGCAGACCTGGCGCGACGCCGCCCAGCCGTGGGTCGACCTCGTGCGCGACCACGCGCCGGAGACGCCCATCGTCATCGGCTCGCCGCGGTGGACTTCGGTGACCCACATGGCGCCGGAGTACCCCTTCGAGGGCGACAACCTGGTCTACGCGGCCCACATCTACCCCGACAACGGCGCTCCCTCGGAGTTCGACCAGTACTACGGCGAACCCGCCAACGACGTGCCGGTCGTCGTGACGGAGTTCGGCTGGGACCCCGACGGCGGGAGCGTCGACCAGGGGACCACCTCGGGCTGGGGCGAGCCGTTCCGCCAGTGGGCGGAGGGCTACGCCAACATGGGCTGGATCTCCTGGTGTTTCGACGACTCGTGGGCGCCCACGTTCTTCGAGTCGCCCGGCGACGGGGCGGCCGAGTCCTGGACGCTCAAGGACGGCGACGAGCAGATGGGAGGGTACATCAAGAGCTGGCTGTCGGAGACGAAGGGCGACAGCGTCCCGGCCAGCACCGTCGACGACGCGACGGCGCCGCCGGCGCCCGCGAACCTCGCGGTCTCGAACGCCACGGAGATCGGCTTCGACCTCTCGTGGGACGCGGTCACCGACGAGGGCGAGGCCGGCCTCTCCCACTACACGGTCTCGGTCGACGGGTCCGAGACGACCGAGACGCTCCCCGGCACCACCTCGGCGACGGTGTCCGGGCTGGAGCCGGCGACGACCTACGAGGCGGCCGTCACCGCCGAGGACGACGCCGGCAACGAGTCCGACCCGGCGACGGTCGTCGCCGAGACGATCGCGCGCGACGCTCAGCAGTCGCCGTACAACGGCCCCCACACCGTCCCGGGGCGCGTCCAGGCCGAGGACTTCGACGAGGGCGGCCAGGGGGTCAGCTACTACGACACCACGCCCGCGAACAAGGGCGGCGCCGACTACCGCGACACCGCCGTCGACATCGGCACGTCGGCGAACACCGGCTACAACGTCGGCTACATCGCGACCGGCGAGTGGCTGGAGTACACCGTCCAGGTCGAGTCGGCGGGGACCCGCACCACGCGTGTCAACGTCGCGGCCGGCAGCGGCGGGGGCGGGGCGCTGCGGGTCTCCGTCGACGGCGAGACGCTGGCGACCCAGGACGTGTGGCAGACCGGCGGCTGGTCGAACTGGCAGACGATCCGCGTCGGCGACCTCGACCTCCCGGAGGGCGAGCACGTCGTCCGGGTCACCGCCGAGTCGGGCGCCTGGAACTTCGACTGGATCGAGTTCGGCGAGTCCGAGGGGAGCGGCGACACGACCGCGCCGCCCGCCCCGACGGACCTCTCGGTGACCGACACGACCGACTCCTCGATCTCCGTCGACTGGGGCGCCGTCGAAGACTCCGGCGGGAGCGGGCTCGACCACTACGCCGTCTCCGTCGACGGCAGCGAGGTCCGGACCGTCCCCGCGGGGACCACCTCCGCGACGGTCGACGGGCTGTCGGCGGAGACGAGCTACACGGTCGCGGTCACGGCGGTCGACGGCGCCGGCAACGAGTCGGCGGCGGCGAGCGTGTCCGCGACGACCGCGCCCGGGGGTGACACGACCGCGCCGCCGGCGCCGGCCGACCTCTCGGTGACCGGGACGACGGACTCGTCGGTCTCCGTCTCCTGGGACGCGGTTACCGACGACGGCAGCGGCGTCGACCACTACGTCGTCACCGTCGACGGCAGCGAGGACCAGACGGTTCCGGCGGGCTCCACGTCGGCAACCGTCGACGGGCTGTCGGCCGACACCCCCTACGAGGTCGGGGTGGTCGCGGTCGACGCCGCGGGCAACGAGTCCGCTGCGGCGACGGTCACGGCCACGACCGACGCGAGCGACGACGGGGGCGACGAACCCGCCGACGCGCTGGTGGTCAACGACTACGACGGGGACCCGGCGTGGTCGTCCCACCGGAACGACCTCGGGCAGTGGTGCGGCGCCGGGTCCTTCGAGAACGGCTCCGGCGAGGTCGAGGACGGCGCGCTGGTCCTGGAGTACGACAACGGCGGCTGGTTCCAGGAGCAGATCAACCGCGACGTGAGCGACTACTCGACGCTGGTGTTCGAGGTCAGCGGCGCCGACGGGGGCGAGGAGTCCGAGATCCTCTTCGACATGGGCGGGGTGCGGACCGTGCTCGCCGACGTGACCGACGACTCGGTCGGCACGAGCACGGGCGCGGTGCGCGTCGACCTGGCGTCGGCCGGCGTCGACCGCACGTCGTCGTCGCTGTCGCTGCGCCTGAACTTCTGGCAGGGCGGTGCCAGCACGCTCGCGATCGAGGAGATACGGCTCGAATAGACGCGCGAGAGAACCATCTGACACGCACTCATGACAGACGACGATACGCGGAGAGCGGAACCGAGACCGGCCGACAGCGGCGACTCCGAGGCCCTCGACGAGGAGGCCGCCGAGGCGCTGGCGTCGATGGACCGGCGGGGCTACCTGAAGGCGTCGCTGGCCGCGGCGGCTGCGGCCGGCCTCGGCGGCGCTGGCGCGGGGACGGCGGCCGCGGAGACGGCCGACACGTCGAAGACGGTCGACGAGCGCATCCGGGAACACCGGACAGGCGACCTCGAAGTGGTCGTCGAGAACCCCGACGGTTCGACGGTCTCGGGGGCGGAGGTCTCGGTCTCCCAGCGGGAACACCAGTTCCGCTTCGGCACCGCAGTCAACGCCGACAGGCTGATCAACGGCTCCAGCGAGGGGGACAACTACCGCGAGTACGTCCCCGAGCTGTTCAACACGGCGGTCCTCGGCAACCACCACAAGTGGCGGTTCTGGGAGAACAACCGCCAGACCGCCGACGAGGCGACCGACTGGCTGCTCGACCGGGGCCTGGACATGCGCGGGCACGTCTGCCTGTGGGGCCGCGAGGACGTCGGCGCCATCCCCTCGGACATCCAGACCGCGATCGAGGAGCGCGACGCCGAGACGATCCGCGAGCGGTCGATGGCCCACATCGAGGAGATCATCACCCACTACGGTGACGACCTGACCGAGTGGGAGGTCGTCAACGAGGCGATGCACGTCTACCAGCTCCAGCTGGGGGTCTACGGCGACCGGATCGACACCGAGGAGCCGTGGTCCGGCGAGGTCGTTCCCTGGAGTTCCCAGCTGCTGGCCGACTGGTACGACAAGGCCGCGTCGGTGATCGACGAGAACGACCTCGACGTCGGCATCGCGGTCAACGACTTCAACCAGTTCCCCTACGCCTACACGGACAACCGCTACGAGTCCGAAATCGACCACATCAACGCCAGCGGGGCGCAGCTGGACACCGTCGGGCTGCAGGCCCACGTCGCCGCCCGGCAGGGCGAGTTCAACACGAACAGCGACCCCGACGGCCGTATCGACGCCGACCGGGTGGTCGCCGAGATCAACAAGTGGGCTGACCACGGCGCGCGCGTGAAGATCACGGAGTTCGACACGTACAACGGCGACGACTGGGAGGACGACGAGGAACGCGCCGACGTGACCGAGAACTATCTGCGCGGTGCGTTCTCCCACCCCGGCGTCGACGCCTTCGTCATGTGGGGCTTCTGGGACGGCGACCACTGGAAGGACGAGGCGCCGCTGTTCTACGACGACTGGTCGCGGAAACCCGCCTACGACGTGTGGACCGGCCTCGTCTACGACGAGTGGTGGACCGACGACAGCGGGACGACCGACGGCTCGGGCGCCTACGCGACGACGGCGTTCCTCGGCGAGCACGAGGTCACGGTCAGCACCGACAGCGGCGAGACGACCGAACCCGTCTCGCTGTCCGAGGCTTCGGGGACGACTACCGTCACCGTCACCGTCGAGGGCGGCGGCGACACGGGAGACACCCAGCCGCCGTCGGTACCGGAGGACCTCTCGGTGTCGGCGACGACCGACTCGACGGTGACGGTCACCTGGGAGGGCGTCTCCGACAACGGCTCTTCGGGGCTGGACGGGTACGTCGTCTACGTCGACGGGAGCGAGGACCAGACCGTGGGTGCGGGCATGACGACGGCGACCGTCGAGGGACTGTCGGCCGACACGGCCTACGAGATCGGTGTCGCGGCGGTCGACGGGGCGGGCAACGAGTCCGACGCCGCGACCGTCACGGCCGCGACCGACGCGAGTGACGACGGCGGGAGCGACGAGCCGGCCGACGCGCTGGTCGTCGACAACTACGACGGGGACCCGGGCTGGTCGAGCCACCGCAACGACCTGGGCGAGTGGTGCGGCGCCGGGTCCTTCGAGAACGGCTCCGGCGAGGTCGAGGACGGTGCGCTCGTTCTGGAGTACGACAACGGCGGCTGGTTCCAGGAGCAGATCAATCGGTCGATCGAGGCGTACTCGACGCTGGTGTTCGAGGTCGGCGGCGCGGACGGCGGCGAGGAGTCGGAAATCCTCTTCGACATGGGCGGGGTGCGGACCATGCTCTCGAACGTCACCGACGACGCCATCGGCACGAGCACGGGGGAAGTCCGCGTCGACCTGGCGTCGGCGGGGATCGACCGCTCTGTGGGGGATCTCTCGGTGCGGCTCAACTTCTGGCAGGGCGGTAGCAGCACGCTGCGGATCGCGGAGATCCGGCTCGAATAGCGCGCGAACCACACAGGCACACACGGAACTATGACGAACGACGACACATCCGACCGAGCACAGACGGACGGGACAGACGTACCGACGGCCGACGGATCGGCCGACAAAACCGACATCGAAGCGGCCGATGCGGACGGGATCGAGGCCGAGCGGTGCGACGCGGGCGGCCCCGAGGTCGCAGACGTGGACGACCCGGAGGTCGTAGACGAGGAGGCCGCCGAGGCGCTGGCGTCGATGGACCGGCGGGACTACCTGAAGGCGTCGCTGGCGGCCGCCGCGATGGCCGGCCTCGGTAGCGCCGGGACGGGGACGGCGGCCGCGGAGACGGCCGACACGTCGAAGACGGTCGACGAGCGCATCCGGGAACACCGGACAGGCGACCTCGAAGTGGTCGTCGAGAACCCCGACGGTTCGACGGTCTCGGGGGCGGAGGTCTCGGTCTCCCAGCGGGAACACCAGTTCGGCTTCGGGACGGCCGTCAACGCCAACACGCTGATCAACAGCTCCAGCGAGGGGGACAACTACCGGACGTACATCCCGGAGCTGTTCAACAAGGCGGTGATGGAGAACCGCCACAAGTGGGACTTCTTCGAGAACGAGCAGGCGCTGGCCGACGAGGCGACCCAGTGGGTCCTGGACCAGGGGCTGGACATGCGCGGGCACGTCTGCCTGTGGGGTCGCGAGGACGTCGGCGCCATCCCCTCGGACATCCAGACCGCGATCGACAACAACGACGCCGAGACGATCCGCGAGCGGTCGATGGCCCACATCGAGGAGATCATCACCCACTACGGCGACGACCTGACCGAGTGGGAGGTCGTCAACGAGGCGATGCACGTCTACCAGATGCAGATCGGCGTCTACGGCGACCAGATCGACACCGAGGAGCCCTGGACCGGCGAGGTCGTCCCCTGGAGTTCCCAGCTGCTGGCCGACTGGTACGACAAGGCCGAATCGGTCATCAGCGAGAACGGCTACGACCTGGGGATCGCCGTCAACGACTTCAACCAGTTCCCCTACGCCTACACCGACAACCGGTATCAGAACGAGATCCAGCACATCAACTCCAACGCCGTTCAGGTCGACACCGTCGGGCTACAGGCTCACGTCGCCGCCCGACAGGGGGAGTTCAACAGCAACGACGACCCGGACGGCCGGATCAGCGCCGCCCAGGTCGCCGAGGAGATGAACAAGTGGGCCGACCTGGGCGGCCGACTGAAGATCACGGAGTTCGACACGTACAACGGCGACGACTGGGAGGACGACGAGGAGCGCGCGCAGATGCTGGAGAACTACCTGCGGGGCGCCTTCTCCCACCCCGGCTGCGACGACTTCATCATGTGGGGCTTCTGGGACGGCCGCCACTGGGAGAACGAGGCGCCGCTGTTCTACGACGACTGGTCGCAGAAACCCGCCTACGACGTGTGGACTGGCCTCGTCTACGACGAGTGGTGGACCGACGACAGCGGGACGACCGACGGCTCGGGCGCCTACGCGACGACCGCCTTCCTCGGCGAGCACGAGGTCACGGTCAGCACCGACAGCGGCGAGACCACGGAGACGGTCTCCGTGTCGGACGCGTCGGGCACGACGACCGTGACGGTCACCGTCGAGGGCGACGGAGAGGGGAGCGACGACACCCAGCCGCCGTCGGTACCGGAGGACCTCTCGGTGTCGGCGACGACCGACTCGACGGTGACGGTCACCTGGGAGGGCGTCTCCGACAACGGCTCCGCCGGTCTCTCGGAGTACGTCGTCTACGTCGACGGCAGCGAGGACCAGACCGTGGGTGCGGGCATGACGACGGCGACCGTCGAGGGGCTGTCGGCCGAGACGAGCTACACGGTCGGCGTCTCGGCGGTTGACGCCGCCGGCAACGAGTCCGACGCCGCGACCGTCACGGCGA
The DNA here is from genome assembly GCF_004698125.1 of Halosimplex halophilum. Classification (NCBI taxonomy): domain Archaea; kingdom Methanobacteriati; phylum Methanobacteriota; class Halobacteria; order Halobacteriales; family Haloarculaceae; genus Halosimplex; species Halosimplex halophilum. Next base: position 2,205,882 of record NZ_ML214297.1, on the reverse strand, counting down.
CGACCGACGCCGCCGGCGACGGCGAGGACGGGACCGACGAGCCGGCCGGCGACGCGCTGGTCGTCCACGAGTTCGACGGCGGCAATTACCCCGGGTCGAACGACCTGGGCAACTGGGCCGACGGCGGTAGCTTCGCCAACGGCGGCGGCAGCGGCGACGTGTCGGACGGCGCGCTCCGGCTGGAGTACGACAACGCCGGCTGGATGGGGTCGAACGTCACGCGGTCGGTCGCCGACCGGCCGACGCTGCGCCTCCGCGTCCGCGGCGACGCGGGCGGCGAGGAGGACGACTTCACCGTCCAGGTCGGCGGCGCGAGCGACGTGCTCGGCAACCTCACGGACGACGCGATCGGGACGGAGTGGTCGACGGTGTCGGTCGACCTCGCGGCGGCCGGTGCCGACCTCGACGACCCCCAGTCCGTCCGGCTGAACTTCTGGCAGGGCGAGTCGGGGGCGGTCGAGATCGACCGCATCGCCTTCGGCGGCTCCGGCGGGGGCGGCGACGGGTCGGACGGCTCCGACGGCTCCGACGGGTCGGACGGGTCGGACGGTTCCGACGGGTCGAGCGGCGACCTCGTCGCGGAGATCGACCCGAGCGCGACCTCGGCGTCGGTCGGCGAGCGGGTCAGCTTCCGCGTGACCGACACCACCGAGTCGGGCAACTGGGTCGACTCGCTGTCCTGGAGCCTGGGCAACGGCGAGTCGGCCAGCGGCTGGTACGCCGAGGCGACCTACGGCTCGGCGGGCACCTACACCGTCGAACTGACCGCGACGAACAACGAGGGCGCCTCGACCACCGACACGGTCGAAGTCACCGTCTCCTGACGGCCGCGGCGGCGGGTCGGCGACACATCGCCGGCGGTCCGCCGCGGCGCCCGTCCGGCGACACCCCACGCGAGACACGACACAGGCGAGACACGACCCATGGACTCCGACGACTCACCACGACAGGCACAGGACGGCGAACAGCGACGCGGCCGGGCGGTCGACCGCGCCCGGTCCGGTGGCAGCGGCGACGCACCGGGCGGCGGCGGTGACGCGTCGAACGGCGGCCCGCGGCGGCGGACGGTGCTGCGCGGGCTCGGCGGCGGCGTCGCGCTCGGCGCGGTCGGCACGCTCGGCGCGACCGTGTCGACGGCCGCCGGCGCCTCGTTCGGCGACGGCGTCAACCTCCAGCCGTCGTACTTCTGCGACGGGGACCAGGACCTGGGCTACGACCTCATGGCGGAGTACCCGGACATCGAGACGGTCCGGATCGAGATCGAGCCGTTCGACTTCGGCGAGGTCGCCACGACGGTCGAGGACGCCAAGCGCTGGATCGACGAGGCCGCGGCCCACGGGCTGGACGTGATCGCCACGTACCACCACTACCCCGACAACGGGTCGGCCAGTGCCGCGGCGCTCCAGAACGCGGCGGAGTTCTGGGCGGAGCACTACGAGACGCTCTCGGCCGACACCTCGTTCACGGTGAACATGATGAACGAGTGGGGCAACCACCAGGTGACCGCCGGGGAGTACGCCGACGCGTACGACGAGGCGATCGGCACCGTCCGCTCGGAGACGAGCTACTCGGGGCCGATCGTCTGCGACGCGCCCGGGTGGGGCCAGGGCACCTACCGCCTGGCCGACGCCGCCGAGGGGATCGACGACGACGACCTGATCCTCTCGGCGCACGTCTACCCCAGCGCGTGGAACGCGACGACGGGGGAGTACCTCGTCCCGGAGGACCTCGACGCGATGGACGAGACGAGCTACCCCTGCATGATCGGGGAGTTCGGCAACTACGCGAACTCGACGGGCGCCGACTGGTCGGCCATCGTCGACTACGCGAGCGAGCTGGGCTGGCCGGTCGTCGGCTGGGCCTGGAACGGCGACGGCTCGGCGGACCCGATGAACATGGCCTCGCCGTACTGGGGCGACGACTGCTCGGCCGACAGCTACACGGCCAGCGACTACTTCTCGGTCGTCTACAGCCGGCTCGGCGACGGCGGGACCGCGACGGACTCGCCGACCGACGAACCGGGGACACCGACGGACGAGCCCGACACGCCGACGCCCACGGACGAACCGGAGACCCCGACGCCGACCGACGAGCCGGAGACGCCGACGGACACCCCGGCGGCTGACGCGCTGGTGGTCAACGACTACGACGGGGACCCGGCGTGGTCGTCCCATCGCAACGACCTCGGACAGTGGTGCGGGGCCGGGTCCTTCGAGAACGGCGGCGGCGAGGTCGAGGACGGCGCGCTCGTGTTAGCGTACGACAACGGCGGCTGGTTCCAGGAGCAGATCAACCGGCCGGTCGACGGCTACAGCGACCTCGTCCTGCGCGTCAGCGGCGCGGACGGGGGCGAAGAGTCGGAGGTCCTCTTCGACATGGGCGGGGTCCGCACCATGCTCGCCGACGTGACCGACGACGCCGTCGGGACGAGTGCGACGGACGTGCGCGTCGACATGGCGGCGGCGGGGATCGACCGGTCGTCCTCGGCGCTGTCGGTGCGGCTGAACTTCTGGCAGGGCGGAACCAGCACGCTGCGGATCGAGGAGGTGCGATTAGAGTAGGGACCGCCCGCCGCTCCACGGCTGCCGTTCCCCGGGGCTTCGCCCCGCCTCCACACCGTTTCCGGCCCGCGCTGCGGGGGCCGGCCGTCGCCGGGTCCGCTCGACCCGGCGTGGTTAGCGTTCCGCAAAAATTATTTTTCTATTCGTTAAATTTAACAGCTATCGGCCGTATGTGTATTCTGCAATGGTCGACAGACGAACCGTACTGAAGGGGGGTATCGCATTCGGAAGCCTGGGGCTGGCCTCGACGGCCCTGGCCCAGGAGTCCGCGCTGGTCGTCCACGACTTCGACGGGGGGAGCTATCCCGGGTCGAACGACCTGGGCAACTGGGCCGGCGCGGGGAGTTTCGCCAACGGCGACGGCAGCGGCGAGGTCGCCGACGGCGCGCTCCGACTGGAGTACGACAACGCCGGCTGGTTCGCGAGCAACGTCTCGCAGTCGGTCGCCGACCGCGGACACCTGACGATGCGGGTCCGCGGGGACGCCGGCGGCGAGGAGAGCGACTTCCTGGTCGACGTGGGGGGCGCCAGGGACCTGCTCGGCAACCTCACCGACGACGCGATCGGGACGGAGTGGTCGACGGTGTCGGTCGACCTCGCGGCGGCCGGCGCCGACCTGGAGCGTCCGCAGTCCGTCCGGCTGAACTTCTGGCAGGGCGAGTCGGGGGCGGTCGAGATCGACCGCATCGCGTTCACGAGCGACGGCGAGGCGCCGCCGTCGACCGCGACGCCGACGCCGACGGACCCGTCGACGCCGACGGACACGCCGACCGACACGCCGGAGGACGACACACCCACCGACGAACCCGACGACGACACGCCGACGGACGCGCCCGACGACGGGAGCACCTGGGACGTGCCGTTCCCCGACCGGCCGCCGGAACCCGACTCGCTGCCGCCGGCCTCGGAGATCACCGAGAGCACGACCGTAGCGGAGCTGTACGAGCACTTCGACGACCCCTACTACGTCCCGCGGGACTTCACGGACTACCTGCCGGGCGAGACGGGCTCGAAGCTCCAGGAGTGGACCGACTCCGAGAAGGCCGAGGAGTTCGGCTACGACGTGAGCGCCGTCGAGAACAACGTCGGCGACGGGTCGCTGACGCTGGGTCAGCTGGGCACCCAGGCGCTGCCGTACGTGAAACAGCTCGCCGAGAACGACTTCCCGGCCCACGCGACGGTGAAGCTGCTCCCGCGGCTGGCGCTGTTGCCCGACGAGGAGGAGGACCCCGGCGTCCACGACGAGCCCGAGACCGTGTGGGACGAGACAGCCGGGCCGACCGCGGCGACGAACGACCCCGACCAGTTCGTCCAGGACCGCTGGCCGACCGACGCCCGGACCTACCAGCCGATGGAGGTCCGCGTGCGCGACCGCGCCCACGACCAGCCCCAGTACGACGACAGCCGCGAGTGGGGTAGTTCGGGGAACCTCCCCGACTCGGTCTACAACGACGAGACGAATCCGGTGCTGGACGCCGCGGCCGAGAAGGTCGACCCGGTGACCGGCGAGTCGCTCGGCGGCGACGGGTTCACTGCAACGGCGCCGATGGCGGCGGAGATCCGCATCCACGAGACCGGCGGGAGCTACCTCAACCAGTACATCAAGCTGAAGAACACCAGCGAGGTGCCGTACTTCCAGGACGCGGCGGTCATCTGGTGGCTCGGCCCGTCGGGCGACGCCGCCAATCTCTCGGACGGCCACTGGAACAACCCCCACCGTCCGAGCGCGTCGCTGGGCCACCCCCAGCGCGACGTGATCGAGGTGAACCACCCGGACTACGACGAGCTGTCGGTGTACGCCGTCCGGCTGGCCAACCACGACGAGCCGTACCACATGCGGACGATCTACCCCGGACAGAGCGTCGCGATGGAGATCGGGACGCCCCGCGACGGGAGCGCGTGGTCGACGAGCGCCGAACGGCAGGACCTCGTCGACACGATGCTCGACTCGCTGCACGTCGAGCTGGAGACGGACCTGAACCGCAACGACCCGATCATCGACGCCATCGACCTGACCTACCGGGTGCCGAACTGACCGCGACCGGACGCTCCACTCCGGGGACGCCCTCGCGGCAGTCGCGGCGTTCCCGCGAACCGCGACCCGAATTTTTCGACCGATGTCACACGAACGACCACGACCCGACGAATCGACCGACGACCGACCCGAGCGCGACCGGACCCACGGAACCGCCGGGTCCGCCGACGGCCTCAGCGACCGCGTCGACGCCGTCTCCCGGCGGAGGTTCCTGCGGACGGCCGCGGGGGCGGGCGCCGCGACGGCGCTCGGCGTCGGGATCACCGGCAGCGCCGCCGCCGACGGCATTCCCACGCCGTGGCTCCACCGCGACGGCAACCTGATCCGCGACCCCAGCGACAACAAGGTGATCCTCCGGGGGGTGAACGTCCCCGACGCCAGGCGGATGAACGTCAAGGACTTTCGCCCCGACGCCGACGAGACCATCGAACGGGCGACCAGCGCCGACGAGGGGTGGTACTCGCGGATCGTCCGCCTCCCGATCCAGCCGACCGACGTGGGGGACCACGACCCCGGCGGTATCCCGCCGGTCCCCGGTTTCTCGCAGTCCCAGCTCGAACGGTACGTCGAGAACCACCTCCGCCCGGCCGTCGACACCTGTGCGGAGCAGAACGTCTACTGCATCGTCGACTACCACCGCCACCGCGGCCAGGACGACGAGCACGCCTACACCAGCGAGGGCATCGACGAGGAGCTGACGATGTTCTGGGAGACGGTGGCCCCGGAGTTCGCCGACGAGTCGCACGTCCTCTTCGAGGTGTACAACGAGCCGATCCACCCCTACCAGGGCCACTACGAGCCGAACGTCGACGTGGCGCCGAACGACGACGAGGCCATCGAGACGTGGAACACCTGGAGGGAGGCCGCCCAGCCGTGGGTCGACACCATCCGCGAGCACGCCCCGCGGAACCTGGTCCTGATCGGCTCGCCCCGGTGGAGCCAGTGGACCTACCAGGCGCCGAGAAACGAGTTCGACGGCGACAACCTCGCCTACACCGGCCACGTCTACGGCCATCAGAACCTCCGCCCGCTCTCGGAGTACTTCGGGACGCCCGCCGAGGAGGTGCCGGTGTTCGTGACCGAGTTCGGCTGGGGCGAGCACGGCGCCGACTACATCACCGGGACCGCCGACGACGAGGGCCAGGAGTTCCTCGACTTCTTCGCCGACTACGACGTCCACTGGCAGGTCTGGTGTTTCGACAGCAAGTGGCGACCGGCGATGCTCGACCACGACTGGTCGGTCAAGGAGTACGGCGAGTTCTGGCGGGAGGAACTCGCCGCCCACCGCGACGAGGACGTGCCCGCCGGCGAGGTCGATACGGACACCGACTCCGACACGGCCACCGCGACGCCCACCGGCACCTCGACCGCGACGCCGCCGCCGACGGCCACGCCCGCGCCGACGGACACGCCGACGCCCAGCGGCCCCACGTCGACGGCGACGCCGACCGACGAGCCGGAGACGCCGACCGACACGCCGGCGAGCGACGCGCTGGTGGTCAACGACTACGACGGGGACCCGGCGTGGTCGTCCCATCGCAACGACCTCGGACAGTGGTGCGGCGCCGAGTCCTTCGAGAACGGCTCCGGCGAGGTCGAGGACGGCGCGCTCGTGTTAGCGTACGACAACGGCGGCTGGTACCAGGAGCAGATCAACCGTGACGTGAGCGACTACGACACGCTCGTCCTCACGGTTGCCGGCGCGGACGGGGGCGAGGGGTCGGAGATCCGCTTCAGCATGGGCGGCGCCAGCGGACTGCTCGCCGACGTGACCGACGACTCGATCGGTACCTCGCTCTCGCCGGTCGTCGTCGACATGGCGTCGGCGGGGGTCGACCGCTCTGTGGGGGACCTCTCGCTGCGGCTGAACTTCTGGCAGGGCGGAACCGGTACCCTGCGGGTCGGCGGCGTCCGGCTGGAGTAGCGCCGTCGCCCGCCCTCGCGCCCGGTGGGGCCGAACCGTCCGATCTCGTGGTGAGCGATTCTCAGCCGCCGGGAACAGTTCCCGAAAGCGGAGAACAGCCTGTCGGGTATATACTCGCGTCCGTCGTCTCTACAGATAGAGGTCACACCAATGTCGACGACTACCCCCGGAGTGAACGAGTTCGAGAGCAAGATCGGCGGCTACACGGTCCGCGGCAAGGCACACAGCCTGTCGGCGTGGTTCGTGCTGGCGCTGCGGCTCATGATGGGCTACGCGTTCCTGTACTCGGGCGCGACGAAGGTCCTGGAGGGCGGGTTCTCCGCCCGGGGCTACCTGGTCCACGCGGCCGGGACGAACGGCAACCCCCTGGAAGGGGTGTTCGTCTGGATGGGGACGACCGACTGGTTCGTCGCGTTCGCGAACGTCGCCGTCCCGTGGGGCGAGGTCCTCATCGGGCTGGGCCTGCTCGTCGGCGCCCTGGTCCGCCTCGCGGCCCTGTTCGGCGCGCTGATGATGCTCCTGTTCTACTTCGGGAACTGGAGCATCGAACACGGGCTCATCAACGGCGACTTCGCCTACATGCTCGTGTTCCTCGCCGTCGCCGCCTTCGGCGCCGGCCGGATCCTCGGACTGGACGCCCTGATCGAGCGCTACGAGGTCGGCGGCGAGGCGCTCGTCGAGCGCTACCCCCGCCTGCGCTACGTCCTCGGCTGACGCCGGGGGCCGAACCGGTCCGGTGTTCCGCATCCGCCTGTTTCCGTCTGTCTCCCGGACCATCACCGAAGCGGCGCTGTCTCGCCGCATTCTGTGGGCGTTCGGATCCGGCCCGGTTCGTATTTAGTATCGCGATATGTAGTTTATACGTTCGAGATGCTAACGGCGTTTCTGTCGGAACTTGTCGGACAGAAATCTGCAGGCCGGCCGAGAACGGGGTCTACTCCGCGAACTCGTCGACGGACTCGAAGGAATCGTCGGCGAGCGACTCGGCGAGGCCGGGAACGTCCACCTCGTCGACGTGGCCCGGGTACTTGCGGGCGAAGTAGCCGACGAGGTTCTCCACGTCGCGTTCGAGGAGTTCGCGCGCGTTGTCGTGGTCGGTGGGGACGGCCTGGGGCCAGTCGAAGACGACGACGCCCTCCTCGGTGACGAAGACGTTGTACTCGCTCATGTCGGCGTGGACGTACCCCTCGGCGTAGGCGGTCGCCATCTCCTCCAGGATCAGCTCCATGACGGGGATCACCTGGGCGTCGGTGAGTTTCGTCCGGGAGAGCTCGACGCCGTCGACCTTCTCCATGACGAGCGCGTGGCGGTTGTGGTCGACCGGCTGGGGGACGGACACGTCGGGATACAGCGTTTCGAGGGCGTCGTACTCGCGCTCGGCGGCCTTGCGCGCGGTGTACTGCCAGGAGACGTGGTCCCGGTCGGCCGTGTAGTCGCGTTCCTTCATCACCTCGCGGAAGTTGGTGTAGCCCTCGCGGTGGTACTTCAGCGCGAGCGGGCGATAGGAGCGGACCTCGTACACGTCGCTCTCCTTGCCGACGCCGAGGGGGGCGCCGACGCCGTCGAAGGTCTCCCGTTCGGCGAAGGTGTGCAACGCGAGCGCGTCGTACCCCTCGAAGGTGAGTTTGAACCCCTCGTACTGGATGGTCTTGCGCTCGACCAGCCCGCGGTCCTCGCAGCGGTCCAGCCGGTAGTCCACGTCCTCCGGGGAGAGACGGGTGTACTCGGGGAGCTTCTCGCGGTTGACGTACTCCGAGAAGCGCATCCCCTGCTCGACCCCCGAGAGCAGATAGAAGTCCTCGGCCTCGAGGTCGGCTATCACGGATGCCACGTTCTGGACCATCACTCGCCCGTACTCCGTCGATAGGGAAAAGCCCGACGCGTCGGGCCCGTTCCGGCGATAAATCCCATAGCGCGATATCGAATCGGCCGGTGCACCCTGACTGGTGGCCGGGAGCGAGGGTCCACCCGACCTCGCGGGGGTCGACCACTCGTTCGCGATCGTTGCAACCGGGAGTCGGTAAACGGAATCGGCGTTTTCCAGGCCTGAACGGGCGGACGAACACGGTGAAAACATCTCGAAAAAATATTTCTTCCAGAAATTATTTCAAGGGGTGGGCCACAGTAGGGCACGAACCATGGTAGCCAATAACGAGGGTGGCGAGGCGGGCGGCGACTCGACGGGCGGCGTCTCGCGTCGCCGGTACGCACAGTTGATCGCGGGGCTGGGCGCGGCCGGGCTGGCCGGCTGTCCGAGCGAGAGCGGGTCGACGGCGACGCCGGGGTCGAGCGACGACACGGTCGAGCCGATCGAGCGTGAGAACACGGTGGCCAACGGGTCGGGGAACACGGCGGCGCCGACGGCGACGGACCGCGAGCCGGTCGTCGACACGATCGCCTACGCGCACGCGAACTCCCCGGACGTGTTCGACTGGAACCCCTGGACGCCCCAGGACAACACGGCCGGGGACCTGTGGATGTCGGACCTCCACGGGCTGCGGAACGTCCACACGACGAACCTGTCGTACTCGGGGACGACGGTGCCGACGCCGCACAAGCCCGACCACGAGGAGATCGAGATCATGACGTGGATCGAGGGGACCGAGGTCGAACCGCCCTTCGACTGGTACGACCACCACGACGACCGGTCGGCCTACTGGAACGGCGACCCCCACGACGCGGTCGCCCGCGAGAAACACAACCACGTCGAGTTCTTCCAGGCCGGGAACAAGTTCACGGAGGACGCCACGTTCAACCAGCGCGCCGAGGAGCAGTGGACGCTCCACCGGTGGACGGACAAGGGGTCGGTCCCCGAGCAGGAGCCGGACCCGACCGCGCGGAACATCCTGGAGACGAACGCCGGGCCGGTCGACGGCGACCCGCCGCTGCATCCGTCGTTCACGGAGCCGTACCTGGAGCGGTACCGCGACGCGGGGTCGCGCGACCAGGTGACGTCGGTGACCGATGAGCTGAAAAGCGACCGGGTCTCCCTCGACCGCATCGCGCTCTCGGGCGGCACCGACGAGTACCTCGCCGGCACCGGGCCCTACCGGCTGGAGTCGATGGACGACGTGGGCTCCGAGCGGATGGTCCTCCACCTCGACCCGGAGCATCCGAACGCCGGGAACACCAACGTCGAGAAGCTCGCCATCTACTGGGCGGAGGGCGACCGCGCGGAGACGCTGAAGACCGAGGGCGTCCTCGACGTGAACGTCGGTGACGTGTCGCCCGGCGCGTCGCTGAACCGGGAAGTGCTGCCCGACTACATGCAGGAGTTCACCCGGTGGCTGCGCGCCACCGGCGGGGACATGTGGAAGTTCAACTGGAACAACCCGCACCTGGCGAACCTCTGGGTGCGCCGGGCGCTGGTCGAGGCCGTCGACTGGAACGCGGTCTCTCAGAACGGCTGGGGGGAGGGCGGCGCCCAGCCGCTCGCCCACGACACGTTCCTGCTGGACGCCCAGTCGGAGGCGGTCTTCTCAGAGGAGTTCCTCGACGGCCTCCACACCTACTCGCGCGAGCGGAACGTCGAGAACGCCGACCAGTACATGCGAAACGCGGGGTACAGCAAGCAGGGCGGCCAGTGGGTCGACCCCTCGGGCAACGCCGCCGAGATCGACCTGTTCGCCACGTCGACGATCCCCGAACACATCCAGGCGGCCCAGACGATCCGGGCGAACCTGGCCAACTGGGGCTTCGGCGTGAACCTCTCGACGCAGGGCTGGAACACGTGGTCGAACAACCTGGACCCCAACGGCGGGCTCAACTACGAGTCGTCGCTGTACTGGCACGGCGACCCGTACGTCTTCCAGTACTACCACGACGTGGGCGCCTGGTGGGACGAGACGCTCGTCGCCGGCAGCCCGACCGCGCCGGACCCCTTCGAGGCCAAGCCCGAGGACACCGTCGACACCCAGGGCAAGCCGATCGTCCAGCAGGTCCCGAACGAGCCCGGCGCCTTCGACGCGCCCGAGGAGGCCGGGAAGTCGCCCGATCTGGACGACGCGACCGAGGTCAACCTCGTCGAGACGGTCAACAGGATCCGCCAGCCGGGCAACTCCGAGGCGGAACGCCAGCAGCTGTACCGCACCTGCGCGAAGTACTACAACTTCTACGTCCCGCATTTCCCGTTCCACCAGTACATGCAGGGGTCGTTCGGGAACGTCCGCGACTTCGACTGGCCCGGCCCCTCGGCGCGGGCGTTCGACTACGAGCGCTCGTTCGGCATCGAGGACGTGCTCGTGCTGGGCGGGATCGCCCAGGCCAGCTACGACACCGAGTTCGAACCGCCGGAGGAGGGGTAAGGATGTAGCGACGCCGCCGTCGCCGGGCCCTGCGTCGGTCCGGCACCCGACCGTACTCCTTGTCACGCAGTTCCGGCGACCGCGACGCCGCGCGTCGCTCCCATCCGTCGCGGTCGTCGGGGCGACTCCCGCCGAACAACACACGGATTACTCACGAGCGAGAGGTCGATACAAATGGACTCCGACGACGCGGCGCTGCGCGAACAGTTGCGGGTGTTCGGGCTCTCGGACAACGAGATCAACACGTACTTCGCGCTGCTGGAGCTGGGCGAGGCGACGACCAGCGCCGTCGCCGACGAGGCGGGCGTCACCCAGCGGACGGTGTACAACATCGTCGAGCGCCTCGAACAGCGGGGGCTCGTCCGGGTCAACGACCACGTCTCGCCGACGACGATCCGCGCGCTCCCGCCGCGGGAGGCGATGGCCGACATCTCCGAGCGCATCGACGCGATGACCCCCGCGCTGGAGGAGCGGTTCACCGAGACCGGGCCGCGCACCTCGGAGATCGAGATGGCCAAGTCCCGGCGGAAGGCGCTGAAGAACCTCCGGGAGGACGTCGAGAGCGCGGAGTCGGAGGTGCTGGTCTCGGTGCCGGCGGACGTGGTCCCGGAGGTCGAGTCGGAGCTGCGCGCGGCCCGCGAGCGCGGGGCGCTCGTCCTCCTGCTGGTCGGCGAGGTCGACGACCTCGACCGGGCGGCCGAGCGCTACGCGGGGCTCGCGACGGTGGTGCGCTGCTGGGGCGACGAGATGGCGTTCGCCTACGCCGCCGACGACGAGCGGGCGATGATCGGCAGCCCCGAGGTGTTCGACGGCGCCTACTTCGAGGAGGGGGTCGTCTGGGTCTCGGAGTGGGGCCTGACCGGCGCGGTCATCGCCACCTTCCTCGGCGCCTACTGGCCGTTCCCGTGGGAAGTCCACGTCGCCGACCCGCCCGAGCTCCCGGCGACGTTCGAGTGGTTCCGCAAGGCGACGTTCACCGCCGTCCGCCACCGGCGGATGGGGACCGACCTGCGCGCCGAGGTCGAGACCGAGTCCGGCGAGCGCGTCGCCGGGCGCGTCAACGACGTGCGTCAGGCGCTGGTCGACCCCGCGACCAACCAGTTCACGCTGGAGAACGGGTTCGTCCTCGACACCGACGAGGGAACCGTCAGCGTCGGCGCTCCCGGAGGCTTCCTCGAAGACTATCGCGGGAAGTCGGTCCGGCTCCGGCCGGTCGAGGAGTGAAAACCGCCGGAATCCGCTCCGCAGTCGGGGACTACTCGCCGGCGACGGCCTCGACGGCCGCCATCGCCTCTTTCCCGTCGGCGTCCTCGCCGAGCCACTCGTCGGCCCACGACTCGATGGCGTCGAACACCGGACAGAGCGACTCGCCCTTCGCGGTCAGCGAGTAGAACGTCGCCACCGGGGCGTCCTCTTCGAGCCGGCGGTCGACCAGATCGAGTTCCTGCAGGTCGTCGAGCACGCGCGAGAGCGTCCGCGAGCTCGCGCCGGTCGACCGTTTCAGCTCGTTGAACCGCTTCTCGCCCTCTTGGAGGTCGTACAGCACCACCAGCCGCCACTGGGAGCCGATCTGTTCGAGCGAGTCGACTACCGGACAGGCCTCGGGGTTGGCCGCCTCCGCGTTCGCGTTGGTCGCCATGTACCCCGCCATACTGCGCCCACACACTTAGGTAGTTCGTTCACGAACCCGGTAACACGGAGACACCTGATTTCCGGCCGACACTCGGCGGCCGCCGCGGTCGACAGGCGCTACTCGCTACCGGGCGCGTCGGGGAAGTCACGTCGAGCACAGCCGGTAACACCGGTGTCTCCCGGTGACATGAGTGTCAGATAACGTATATTTGTGTGGGGGCTGTACGTGGTACCGATGTCAGAGGCACGCGTTCACGACGGTAGCACGCGCGACGATAGCACGGGCGGCGAAGACACGGACGACGGCTCCGCGGTTCCGGGGGTGACGGCCTGATGGCCGTCGAGTCGGCCGCCGGCGAGGTCGTTTTCCTGCTCGCGCGAGTCCTGTTCGGCGGCGTCCTCGCGTTCATGGGCCTCAACCACTTCTCGGGTGTCGAGCAAATGAGCGGCTACGCGGAGATGAAGGGGATCCCGGCGCCGGCGTTCTCCGTGATCGCGTCCGGCGTCGTGCTCGTCCTCGGCGGGGTCGGGATCGCGCTCGGCGTCGCGCCCGTACTGGCGGCCGGCGCGCTCGCCACCTTCCTGCTGGTCTCGGCGGTGACGATGCACGACTTCTGGGCGGTCCCCGAGGACCAGACCCAGGACGAGATGACTGGCTTCCTGAAGAACGTCGCGCTGGCCGGCGGCGCGCTCGCGCTCCTCGCGCTGGGCGGCCAGGCGTGGCCCTACGCGCTCGGCGTCGGTCTTTTCTAGAGCGGGTCGCCGGCGTCCCCGTCAGCGGTCCACGTCGCCCATGATGGGGTCGAGGCTGCCGATGGTCGCGATGAGGTCGGGGACGAGTTCGCCGCGGGCGGCCTCCTCCAGGACGGAGACGTGCGAGAAGGAGGGGCCGCGGATCTTGAAGCGGGCCGGCGAGTCGGTGCCGTCGCTGCGGACGTAGATCCCCAGCTCCCCCTTCGCGGACTCGACGGCGCGGTAGATCTCCGTGTCGGGGTCGGGCCGCAGCGTGCGCGGGACGTTCGCCTGCACGGTGCGGTCGCCCTCGGGCCACTCCTCCAGCAGGTCGACGCACTGCTCGATGATCCGGGCGGACTCCTCTATCTCTCGCAGGCGCACGAGCACGCGCGCGTAGTTGTCCCCGCCGTCCTCGGTGACCACGTCCCAGTCGAGTTCGGGGTAGTAGCCGTACGGGTCGTCCCGGCGCAGGTCGTAGTCGACGCCGGACCCGCGGGCGACCGGCCCGGTACAGCCGTACTCCCTGACCGTCTCGGCCGACAGCTCGCCCGTGTCGACCGTGCGGATCTGGAATATCTCGTTGCTGGTCAGCAGGTCGTGGTACTCGGCCAGCCGGTCGGGCAGGCCGTCGAGGAACTCGCGTATCTCCGCGAAAAACTCCGCGCGGGGATCAGGCAGGTCCCACGCCACGCCGCCCAGCCGGAAGTAGTTGAACATCAGCCGCTGGCCGGTCAGATCTTCGAGGATCGACTGGACGCGCTCGCGCTCCTCGATCCCGTACATGAAGACGGCGGTGAACTCGCCGACCACGTCGAGCGCGTAGGTGGCGACCGCGAGGAAGTGCCCGAGCAGCCGCGAGAGCTCGGCGCTCATGGTGCGGATCACCTGGGCGTACTCGGGCACCTCGATGTCGGCCAGATCCTCCGCGACGCGGGCGTAGGCCCACTCGTTGCAGAGGCCGGCGCCGCTCCAGTCCCACCGATCCGGGTAGGGCATGATCTGGTGGCGGTAGGTGCCCTGCTGGCACAGCTGCTCCTCGCAGCGGTGGATGTAGCCGATGTCGGGTTCGACCGCGGCGACGTACTCCCCGTCGAGCGTGACGCCCAGCCGGAGCACGCCGTGGGTCGCCGGATGGTGCGGTCCCATGTTGACGTACATCGTGTCGCCGTCGCGGCGGTCGTCGGCCAGCGGGTTCTCGTGTTCGCGGAAGGTGACGATCTGCGGCTCCGTCTGGTCGAAATCGGGATCGAGCGGATGGCCCTGCCATGTCTCCGGCAGGAGGATCCGCCGCAGGTCGGGGTGGTCGTCGTACTCGATGCCCACGAGGTCGTAGGCTTCGCGCTCGTGCCAGTCGGCGGTCGGGTACACCGGCGCCGCGCTCTCCTGTTCGGGGCGGACGGCGGGGGTCGGGACGACCACCGAGAGCTCCCGGGTGGGGTCGTCGTAGCTCCGGAGGTGATAGATCGACTCGTAGCGGTCGCCGTAGGCCTGGCCTGTGACGCAGGCGCAGTGGTCGAAGCCCGCCCGCTCGCGCAGCGCGGACAGCGCCGCCTGTACGCGGTCGGCCCGGACGACGAGTGCAGGCGCGTTCAGGTGCTCCTCTGTACTGGTGACGGCGTCGTCGGGGACGACCGACAGGGCCGTCTCCAGCGGCGAGTCGGCGTCCGCCGCCGGTGTGGCGCTCCCGGCCCGCTCGCCCACCTGTCGCTGTCGTTGGTCCATACGCGCCGTTGGCGCGGCCGGACAATCGCCGTTGGCCCTCACGGGTGGGCGGGATTTAAGTCGAACCGGCGGAACCGATCGGGCGATGCGGTACCTGCGCGTCGCGGTCCACCAGGAGCCGGCCGTGCGACACCCGATGCATCAGTTCGTCGTCGAGCGGGAGGGCTACAGCGTCTCGCGGCTGCTGCAGTACAACACGGCGCTGGACGAGGACCCCGCCTTCCTGTTTCACGTCGACGGCGACCCCGACCCCTACGAGCCGGCGCTGCGGGAGACCGAGAGCGTGAGCGCCTACGAGATCTCCCGGTGTCCCGACGACACGTTCTACCTCTACGTCCGCGAGTCGATCCCGGAGCACAGCCGGGACTTCGTCGGCGCGCTCACCCAGCCGGGGCTGGTCGGGCTGATGCCCATCGAGTACCGCGCGGACGGGACGGTCCGGCTGACCGCCGTCGGCCCCGCCGAGAAGCTCCAGACCGCCGTCGAGGAGATGCCCGCGGGGATGGACGCCGAGGTGCTGGAGGTCGGGGAGTACGACGCCCGCCGGCTGGACGCCGGGGGCGACCTGACCGACCGGCAGTTCGAGGCCGTCGTCGCGGCGGTCGACTGCGGCTACTACGAGACGCCCCGCGAGGGCAGCGTCGAGGACGTGGGCGACCGCCTCGGCTGCGCGCCCGGCACCGCCGCCGAACTACTGCGCCGGGCCGAGCGCTCGGTCATGCGAAACGTCGTCTCGACGGGACCGTTCTGAGTCGTCGCGTCTCGTTCGATCGGATGTGCTCGTTGAGTGGATGTTTCTGTTGGGTCTATCGTGGAAGGAAGTCGTCTCGGAGTGGCCGCCTCGCCGGTGAGCGCTGAACGCCCTCGGCGCGCTCGCTCGGAGTTGGATCGACCGCACTCGACAGCAAGTGTTGAAAGCCCTCGGCCCGCTCGCGGTCGCTGAGCGACATATCCTCGCGGCCGGAGGCCGCTTCGGATAGGGGTCGCTCAGACGACTACATAAACGCGAGCGCGCCTCGCCCGTTCAGTCCACCGGGAGAGCAAGCTCTCCCGAGCCCGCGCTCACACGTTCGCGCGGACGCCAGGAACAGCACGGCACCGCGACCGCCCCGCACAGCAACCGCAGCGGGCCTCACACCTCCCCAACCTCTTGCGCTGTCTGCGGGCGACCCGAGCGTCGCCCGCATGGCCCGAGGGACCGCCGGTCCCTCGCTGCTCGCAGGCTGCGCTTCTCATCCACCGTCAGAGCTCGCTCTGACGAGCCTTCGTTCACACGTTCACGAAGACCTCGCGCGGCTATTTCGAGCGGCCCGCCAGGAGGCGGGCACGCTCGACAGCGCACGCCGACCGCACCGCGCCCGCTCACCGCAACAGCTACTGCCTGTACTGACCACTGCCGCCCCGGTGACTGACGTTTATCAACTTCGACTGTCAACTTCCGACCACCGATGAACCGAGCGACACCGATCGAGGCGCACGGCCGGCGCAGCTGGGTGGTCCGCGCGTACGGGCGCGCGGTCGGCCGGCTGTTCGCGGCGCTGGTGCTGACGTTCCTGTTGTACCTGCCCTTCAGCACGCGGTTGTTGCCGGCCGTCCGGCCGGTGGCACCGCTGGAGCCGGGGTTCCGAGCCGAGTGGGCGCGCCTGTTCGGATTCGACGTGGTCCAGCCGTACGCCTTCCAGTTCGTCGACTTCCTCGTCTCGCGGCTGACGAGCCCGCTGGTCGCCGGGCCGTTCGTCGTCGCCGGCGTCGTGACGCTGGTCCTGGTCGCTCGCAGTCGTCGGGCCTGACGAACGCAACCGATTTCCTGGCGCCCTGCCAACCCCGAATATGAGCCTGGCCGACCGGGAGTGGCGGCTGATCCCCGAGGAGTCCCGCCCGGGGCCGATGAACATGGCGCTGGACGAGACGGCCGCCGAGTCGGCCGCCGAGGAGGGGGTCCGCACCCTCCGGGTCTACCGCTGGGAACCAAGCACGCTCTCGCTGGGCTACCACCAGGACCCCGCGACGGTCGACTGGGAGTTCTGCGAGCGCGAGGGGGTCACGGTTGCCCGCCGACCGACCGGCGGCGGCGGCATCTACCACGACAGCCACGGCGACATCTCCTACTCCATCGTCGCGCCGGCCGAGGAACTCCCCGGCGACCTGATGGACTCCTACGAGTTGCTCTGCGAGCCGCTGTTCGACGCCCTCGAAGGCATGGGTGTCGACGCGCGGTTCGTCGACGAGGAGCGGCCGGCGGTGTACGAGCCGGCGTGTTACCTCCGGGCGCTGCACCCCGCTCACGACGTGGTCGCCGGCGACGGCCGGAAGATCTCGGGCAACGCCCAGTACCGCCGGAAGGACGCGGTCGTCCAGCACGGGTCGATCACCTTCGCGCGGACGACCGACCGCCACCTGAACTGTTTCGACGACCCGGACGCGACCGCCGCCGAGTTCGACGAGCGCGTCACGAGCGTCCGCGAGCAGTCGGGGATCGACCGGGAAGAGGTCGTCGCGGAGCTGGAGGCCGCGCTCCGGTCGTGGGCCGATGCCCACGAGGGCACGTGGTCAGACGCGGAACTGTCGCGGGCGCGGGAGCGCGCGCGGGAGAAATACGAGACCGACGGGTGGACGCGGGACGACGACGACCCGCTGTGAGAGTAGGGGTGTTGGTGCGGTCGAGGCGGTCTACGCGTCGAAGCCGTCTTCGAACCGGAAGGTGCCGTCCCGCTGGACGACTTCGCCGTCGACCTCGATGTACGAATCCTCGCTCATGTCGACGATCATGTCGGTGTGGACGGCGGACTCGTTGGCCTCGACATCGCCGTCGTCGGGGACGTTCTCGGGGATGGCGCGACCGAGCGCCATGTGGACGGTGTCGCCCATCTTCTCGTCGAACAGCATGTTGTAGGTGAACCGGTCGATGTCGCGGTTCATCCCGATGCCCAGCTCGCCGACCCGCTTCGCGCCGGGGTCGGTGTCGAGCATCGCGGCGAGCACCCCCTCGTTCTTGGCGGCCGACGAGTCGACGACCTCGCCGCCCTCGAAGACGAGGCGCACGTCCTCGACCTCCCGGCCCTGGGCCATCAGGGGCTTGTCGAAGAGTACTTCGCCCTCGACGGAGTCGGGCACGGGCGCGGTGAACACCTCGCCGCCGGGGAGGTTCTTCTCGGCGTAGTCGTTGACGGGGTTCATCCCCGCGACGGACATGGTCACGTCGGTGGTGTCGCCGGAGACGATCCGGACCTCGTCGGCGCCCTCCAGGATCTCGACCATGCTGGCCTGGAACTCCCGCTGTTCGTCCCAGTCTTTGGTCACCGCGTCGTAGACGAACGCCTCATACGCGGCGGTACTCATCTCGGCGGCCTGGGCGTCGCCGGGGGCGGGATACTGGGTGATGACCCGGCGCTTGTCGGCGACCGCGTCGAACAGCGGCTCCATGATCTTCGCGTAGGCGGCGTTCTTCTCGGGCGGCACGTCGCTCGTCTCGTGGGTGTTGCGCGAGGCGCGGATCGACACCATCGCGTCGACCGAGTCGACCATCGCCTCGACCACGTCCGGCACCTCGTCGTAGTCGTCAGGGTCCATCGCGCGCATGAACGCCCGCCGGGCGCGGCTGTTGCCGCCCATCGAGAGGCTGTAGGCGCCTCGCTCGCCCACCCGCTCGGCGAGCGCGACGGCCAGCTCCTCCGCGGCGGGCGGCGCGGTGATCAGCACCTCGTCGCCGGCCCGCAGGTCGATTGAGTGGTCGACGATGACGTCGGCGTGGTCCTCGACTCGGGGATCCATACCGGCGTGTCATCCGGCAGCCAATTAACGGTTCCCCGACGGAGCGGTCCCGTCTCCTTCGAGGGACCGACTCAGGGGGAAGGGGTCGTTACCCCCGATGTTGAGGGCGGCGACCCAACCGCGGCGAGCGCCTACGGCGAGACGATGGAAATCGCAGACGACATCGCCGCGGAGATCGGCGACACGCCGCTCGTGTGGCTGGACTCGTTCGCCGACAACCTCGCGGGAAAGGTCGAGTCGTTCAACCCCGCCAACTCGGTGAAAGACCGCATCGGCGCCGCCATGCTCGACCGCGCCGAGCGGATGGGCCACCTCGACGACGCCGATCTGGTCGTCGAGGCCACCTCCGGCAACACCGGCATCGGGCTGGCGATGGCCTGCGCCGCCCGCGGCTACGACCTCGTGCTCACGATGCCCGAGTCGATGAGCGAGGAACGGCGCGCCCTGCTGTCGGCGCTGGGCGCCGAGGTCGTGCTCACCCCCGCCGACGGCGGGATGGACGGCGCCATCGAGGCCGCCGAGGCCATCGCCGACGAGCGCGACGGCGTCGTCGCCAGCCAGTTCGAGAACATCGCGAACCCCGAGGCCCACCGCTCGACGACCGGCCCCGAGGTTTGGGCGGACACGGACGGCGAAGTGGATGTCTTCGTCGCCGGCGTCGGCACCGGCGGCACGATCACCGGCGTCTCCGAGTACCTCAAGGAGGAGCGGGGCGCCGACGTGGATTCGGTCGCCGTCGAACCGGCCGATTCGCCGGTCCTCTCGGGGGGCGAGCCCGGGTCGCACTCCATCCAGGGGATCGGCGCCGGTTTCGTCCCCGAGATCCTGCGGACCGAGCTCCTGGATGAGGTCCGCGCCGTCGAACACGAGCGAGCGGTCGAGACGACCCGCAAGCTCGCCCGCGAGGAGGGTATCCTGACGGGCGTCTCCGCCGGCGCCGCCCTGGCCGCGGCCGCCGAGGTCGCCCGCGAGCGCCCCGACGACCTCGTGGTCGTCGTCCTCCCCGACACCGGCGAGCGCTACCTCTCGACGGATCTCTTCGAACCCGCGAACGTCAGCCACTGGGAAGCCGGCGAGTCCGGCGAACCCGCACCCGCCGACGACTAGACACCCCAACCTTCCTCCTCGGCGCGCGCTGGAGCGCGCGTTCATGCGCGCGACCGTAGCCGCGCGAGGGATGAGCACCGCACGCCGCAGGCGCGCGGAGCGCAATCGGCTGGGGAGGTGCGTGGCCTGTTGCGGTGCTGTGCGGTGCGGTTGCGGTGCCGTGCCGTGCAGTCGCGGTCCCTGGCGGACTGAACGGGCGAGGCGCGCTCGCGCTCGTGTAGTCGTCTGAGCGGGCACTATCCGGGCGGTGCGAGGCGCTGCGCGCCTCGAAGCGAACGGCTATGCCGTGACGGGCGGTGCGGAGAGCGCGGATATCCCGCTTGGTTCGAGAGAGCTCCGCTCTCTCGTCACTGAGCGAATCGGAGATTCGCGAGGTCCGCAGGAGCTCCGCTCCTGCGAGATCCCGAAAATCTTCGATTTTCGGAGACAGCGACCGCGAGCGGGCCGAGGTGTTCAACGCTCGCTGTCGAGTGCGGTAGCGTCTCCAGCGAGCGAGCGGGCCGAGGCGTTCGACTTCGATACCCAGTGTGGAGGACGGTTCGACCGCTTCACTCGCGACCGGTACCGAGTATCGACCGACGCGCCTATGCGGCCGCGGTGTCGAACGAACGCCCAGTGCGAGAGTTCAGCGCCGACTACCTGGAGACGACCCGCGAGGGGATGTGGGCCGACTCTCGCGAGGCCCTCGCCGATCTCGACCTCGACGGCCGCGAGCGGATCCTCGACGTGGGCTGCGGGACGGGCGAACTCACCCGGGTCCTCGCCGAGGAGAGCGGGGCCAAGGTGATCGGCGTCGACGCCGACCCGCGGCTGCTCGCCGCCGCGAGCGAACTCGCCCCGGTCGTCCAGGCCGACGCGACGCGTCTGCCCTTCTCCGCGGACGCCGTCGACCTGGTGGTCTGCCAGGCGCTGCTCATCAACCTGCCCGACCCCGTCGGCGCGGTCGAGGAGTTCGCCCGCGTCTCCTCGGATCTGGTGGCCGCGGTCGAACCGGACAACGGCGCCGTCAGCGTTGACTCGACGGTCGACGCCGAGCCGTCGCTGGCCCGCCGCGCCCGCGAACGGTTCCTCGACGGCGTCGAGACGGACGTGACCCTCGGTGCGGGCGCACGCGACGTGTTCGAGGAAGCTGGTCTCGACATCGTCTCGACGCGCCGGTACGACCACGAGCGAGTGGTGGCGCCGCCCTACTCCGAGGCGGCCGTCGAAGCCGCCCGCCGGAAGGTCACCGGGGAGGGGCTGGCCGACGACCGCGAGACCATCCTCTCCGGGGAGACCACCGAAGGGGAGTACGACGACCTGCGCTCGGCGTGGCGCGCGATGGGGCGCGACGTAGTCGACCAGATGAGCGACGAGGAGTACGTCCGCACCGAGACGGTCCCCTTCTTCGTGACCGTCGGCCGCGTGTAGTCGATACTGACCAGGGACTCCCTGCAGTCGTTTTCGGCGGAGGTTCGACTGCAAGATGGCTGAACGCTGAACGCCCTCGGCCCGTTCAGTGACTGCGACCGCTGGAGACAGCAGATTGTGAACGCCCTCGGCGCGCTCACTAGCAGTCGACAGCGAGCGATGACCGCCCTCGGCGCGCTCGCTGGAGACGCTACCGCACTCGACAGCGAGTGATGACCGCCCTCGGCGCGCTCGCGGTCGCTGAGCGACATATCCGCGCTCTCGGCACCGCCCGCGCGGATAGTGGCCCGCTCAGGCGACTATCGGCGCGAGCGCGCCTCGCCCGTTCAGTCCACCGGGACCGAGCTCACACGTTCGCGCGGACGCCAGGAACAGCACGGCACCGCGACCGCACCGCACAGCACCGCAACAGGCCACGCACCTCCCCAGCCGATTCGCTCCTGTCGTCGCTCATCCACCGTCGGAGCAAGCTCCGACGAGCCTTCGTTCGCACAGTTCACGAAGACCTCGCGCGATGCCGTCGCGCGCACGAGAGCGCGCCAACGTCAGAGCAAGCTCTGACGGCCCTCGGAATCGCAAGCGATTCCGAGACGACAGCGCGCGCCGACCGCACCGCAACCCCCTCCGCACCGGCACTCGCCCGTATCGGCCTCACGGGATGGCTCAGTCCGCGGCGGCGGGCGACTCGACGTCGCGCTCGTAGAGCCAGCCGACGCCGAGCGCGTCCGCGAGCGCCTCGGGGTCGTCGACGTGGGCGGCGACCAGCGACCCGGGCGTGTCGTCGTGCTCGACGTCCTCGGGGTCGGGGACCGTGAACTGCAGCGGCGGGGTGTCGTCGCCGCGGTCGAACTCGATCGTGGCGGTGTCGAACCACCGGTCGACGGGGTCGGGCTCGACGGCGACGCGCTTCACGTCGTCGCGCTCGATCCGGTCCTGGGGCTCGTCGAACAGCGTGTCGTAGGCGACGAGGACGCCGTCGTAAGAGCGGTACTCCAGCCGGCCGAACCGGAGGTAGCGCGTCGTCGCGCGGACCGCCCCGAACGCGAAGACGACGGCAAGGGGGACCGCCACGAGCCAGGAGGGGGCGAAGACGGCGAGCAGCCCCGCGACGACGTAGCAGAGGACGACGGGGCTGGTCAGGGTGTAGAAGCCGCCGCGGAAGAGCGCGTCGGCGACGGCGACCGCCCGCGGGGGACGGGCGCGGACGACCGGCTCGCCGTCGGGTTCGGGGATCGGCTCGGGCTCGATCTCGGTCTCCTTGCTCCCGTAGAGGCGGTAGAAGACGCCCCGCCTGTCCGGGTCGCGCTCGACCTGTATCGTCCGGAGGTCGTAGGCGAGTTTGCCGGCGACGACCAGCGCCAGCACCGCGCCGCTGTCGAGGCCGAACGGGCCGACGACGAACAGGAGCGTCCCGACGCCGAAGACGTACTTGAACGGGGCCAGCACCACGGACCGCGGCGAGTGGTCCCGGTAACCCCCGCTGTGGAAGTAGTCGGCCCAGGTCTCGACGCCGCGGGCGGCGAACACGCCGACGCCGCCGACCAGCAGCTGCCCGGTGGTCCCGGTGGTGATCGTCGGGTCCGAGAGCGCGAACACGAGGAACGCGGCCCCGAGTTCGATCGGCGCGAGGAGGGCGACGAGCGCGACCAGCGTCGGGACGTTCCGGAGGTAGACCGGCGGGACCGGACCGGGGAGGTCGATCCCGCCGCGCTTGGCCTGCAGCGGGCCCAGCAGTCGCTGGTCGTCCATCAGGTTGTTCGGGCGCTTGGCCGCGAACGGGACCTTCACCGCCGACCAGAACAGCACGGCCGCGAGTTCGAGGACGAACACGCCGAGGAGGACGGTGGCCGACCACCCGAGCGCGAGGACGCCCACGGGGGCCACCGCGTTCGAGGCGACCACCGCGAGCGGTCCCGGGCGGCCGACGGCGGGGACTCGCATAGCCGAATCTCGGCGGTCGCTCAGTTGAGGGTCACGGTTCCCGGGCGGGATAGCCGCCGAACGGGCCGGGGAGTCAGACATATGGTGGCCGGGCGAAAAGGGCGGACAACGAATGGGAGCGGACGAGCCGGAGTTCGACCGTGGGGTGTCGCTGTGGGAGCAGGCCCGCGAGTACCTGGAGTGGTACCCGACCGCCGACGTTGACGTGCTGGTCGTCGGCGGCGGGGTCCAGGGGCTCGTGCTGCTCGACGAACTCGTCGACCGCGGCTACGCCGCCGCGCTCGTCTCGAACACGCCGCTGGGCGGCGGCCAGACGTTCGACTGGCCGGGCGCCCTCGCGAAGGGCTACCTGAACCCCGACCGCGCCCGCCGCGAGGCCGTCGACGAGCGGTGGCTGCCGTTCGCCGAGGACGCCCGCGTCCCCGTCGAGGGCGGCGAGTGGTACGTCTGCTCGACGGACCACCCCTACCGGCACCTCGTCGACCAGTGGGACGAGGCCGGCTACGAGTACGAGGAACGCGAACTCGCGGACCTCCACGACGTCTACCGCGAGGGGACCGTCTTCGCGAAGGGCAGCGGCGAGCACGTCGCCGCGATCGACGAGTACGTGATCGACCGCGAGGCGCTCGTCGAGGCGCTCGCGGCCGACCACGAGGAGCGGGTCGTCGTCGGTGACATCACGGCCGCGGAGTTCGCGACGGGGGAGGCGTCCGCCCCCGCGCTGGAGCGGCTCACCGTCGAGACCCACCAGGAGCTGACCCTGCAGGTCGAACCGGACTACGTCGTCGCCGCGACCGGCACGGGCACCCATCGGTTCGTCGACTCGCTGGTCGGCGGCGAGTCGTTCCGCGACGCGGGGGGCGACGCCGACGCGGTCCGCGGGTCGATCGACCCGGTGACCTGCCGCAACCAGCTGGTGCTGGCGGTGCGCGGCCCGGCCGAGGACCTCCCGGCGGTCGGCGCCTACCTCCCGCACAAGGGGATGTCCGTCGTCCCGCGGCGCCACCGCCACCGCGAGGCGAACTACGTCACCTGGTACGTCACCAACGACTCCGCCGCCGAGGACGTCGACCCCGAGGACACCACCGACGAGGCGATGGGCACGCTCGACCCCGAGAAGGTCGAGGTCGGCTACAACAAGCTGTTCGACCTCGTCCCCGCGGTCAAGGACCGCGCGGCCGACGGGGCCGACCTGGAGTTCTACGCCTACGCGACGCTCCAGCAGCGAATCGACGGCGACGCGGTCCCCCACGCGGAACCGCTGGCGGGGGTCGAAAACGTCGGAGTGGCGCTCCCCTCCTGCGCGGCGGGCGTCTGGCAGGCGACCGACGACGCCCTCGATTTCGTCGCCGACGCCGTCGATCCCAGCGGCCCGGTCGACGGGGTTCCGACGGGCGGGGATCCGCCGTACGGGCAACTCGCGGACGACCGCCCCGGCGCGCGCTGGCTGGACTGGAAAGCGCTGGGTGTCAGGTACCCCCGCGTGCAGAACCGACCCGACGCCGTCGAGAAGTAGCGGCGGTCGCGGCCGGTCCTACGACTCGGGGAGCTCCCACGAGGAGACGACCCCGTCGAGCGTCGCCTCGTCGACCGCCCGCGCGCCGACGACCAGACCCCGGCCGTCGACCGTCCCGAGGACGGCGATCACGCCTCCGATAGCGCCGCCGCGGAGCTCGACGGTCTCGCCGGCGAGCGTCGCCTCGCCCCACCGCTCGTCGGGGAGGCCGAGCCACCGCCGAAACGTCGTCAGCACCTCGTCTGGCGAGCCCGTCCCGGGCGTCGCGCGCATCCGGTCGCCGTCCCCGCCGTTCGCCGGGCTCGCGGCGAACCGGCCGAGCCACCGGTCCTCGAAGCTCACGTCGACGGGGTCGTAGTCGAAGCGGGTCGGCTCCGGGAGCGACGGCGGCTCCGTCAGGTCGCTCCCGACCCGCTCGACGGCCGCGGCGTAGTCCTCCCTGCCACCGGACTGAGGCTCCCCTCCAGTTGTCGGCGTTCCCACGTCGGACGCTGTCGAGGGCGAGTCCGAGGGTTGGTCGCCGTCGTCGCCGGAGAGCAACACCGCCGACCCCGCTCCGCCGACGCCGAGCACGCCGAGCACTTTCAGCAGGTCGCGGCGGTCGGGGTCCATCAGCTCCCACCCCCCGCCCGGAACTCGGCGTTGATCGACCCGGTCACGTCCTCGCCGATCCGGGTCTGGGCGAGGCCGAACAGCCGCTGGGTCGTCCGGGCGGTCCGCTTGGCCGTCTCGGCCCTCGTCGCGTACTCGTCGGCCCTGCGCTGGGCGCCGGACCACGCGTCCCAGACCCCGCCGAGCCACCCGTCGGAGATCGCCTCCCAGTACAGCTCCGAGGCTGCGAACAGTAGCGCGTCCATCTGGTAGGCCGACAGCAGGTACGCGTTGTACCTGTAGATGTCGCCGACGGTCCGGTCCCCGCTGTCGAACCGGCCCTGGAGGTCCCGCAGGGTCTCGACGACCGGGAGCCGCATGTTGGCGTAGGCGTTCTGGAGCCCGTGAACCGCGGTCTTCTTCTCGACGTCGCCCTCGATCATCCCGCTCGCGGCGCCGACGAAGAACCCGACGAAAAACCCCTTCGCGGTCGACAGCGCGGTCGACGCCGAGGCCGAGTAGCCGCCCCCGCTCTGCAGCGCCGTCGACAGCTGGCTCCAGGCGGTCGCCAGGTCCGACCCCGTGTCGTAGGCGCCGTGCATCAACTGGGCGGCGCCGACCCAGGTCTCGATCGCCTCCCCCAGCCCGCCGTGCGAGACCACGTTGCGAGCGTGCTGGTCGATGGACCGGGCGTTGTTGAGGCAGGCGGTGAGCCGCTGGAACGCCGCGCGATAGGGGCGCTGGACCTCGTCCATCGTCCAGCTGATCGCGTCGGTCGCGATCTCCAGCGCCGGCGCGACCGCCGCCTTCTTGTACGGCGACGCCAGGAAGACGACGATCTCGGCCAGATCCCACCCGATCTCGTTGAGACGGCCGAGCGTCTCGTAGGCGGCCGACGCCTCGCGGACCGTCCGCATCCGCTCGACCTCCCGGCCCCAGTCGGCCGCCCACAGCCCCTCCGAGAAGGTGTCGAGCGCGACCACGTCCTTCGTCGTGGTCCGACCGACCAGCCCGTAGTCGGTCGTCGTCACCGCCACACGCTCCGGGTCGACCTCCGGGATCGACCGGATCAGGTAGTAGGTCCCGTAGCCGGTGTCGACGACCGTCTTCACGCCCTCCCGGAGCGCGTAGGGCACGTCTCCAGGCGTTGCGGACACGCTCTCGGTCGGCGTAGGGGCCTCGGTCGGTGTCGGCGACGGCGTCGCCGTGGGCGTCGCGGTCGGCGTGGGCGTCGGACTCCGTGTCGGCGTCGGGGACGGCGTGGGACTGGGCGTCGGCGGCAACTCGTCGCCGAGGGCGACGAGCCCGCGGTTCCCGCTGGCCACGTAGACGACGCCGCCGGCGACCGCGACGGGCGCGGTCGTCCCGCCCACCTCGCGACGCCAGCGGACTGACCCGTCCGAGCGCGCGAACGCGGTGACGACATCGCCCGCGCCGCCGACGACCACCGCCGACTCGGTGACCGCCACCGCCGTCGCCTCCCCCTCGACCGACCCGGTCCACCGCTCGCTCCCGTCGGCGGGCGACCGGGCGGTGATCCCCTTCACATCCTGGAGATAGACGGTGTCGTCGGTCACCGCCGGCGACATGTCGAGACTCCCGGACGACCGTTCGAGGCGCCAGCGCTCGCTCCCGTCGTCGGTCGACAGCGCGTAGTAGTAGCTCCCGCCGTCGACGCGCCCGACCGGCACGTACACCGTCCCGTCACCGACCGTCGGCTCCGTGAACATGTACTCGCTGTCCGTCTCGAAGCGCCACCGCTCGCTCCCGTCGGCGGTCGCCAGCGCGTGGACGTTCCCGCTCTGCGTGCTCACGTAGAGCGCCCCGTCGCCCACCGGGGGCCGCGTCGCGACCCGTTCGTCGAGCGACGCCGTCCACTGCTGTTCCCCGTCGGACGCCGACAGCGCGTAGACGTTCCCGTAGTAGGTCACGACGTAGACGGTGCCGTCGGCGACGGTGACCTGCGGATTCACGCTCCGTCCGGGGTTGACCGCCCACCGTTCGGTCCCGTCCTCGACGGCGAGCGCGCGGACCTGCCCGTTGTTCGGCGCGACGTAGACGGTTCCGTCCGCGACTGCGGGCGCCGTGAATATCGGAGCGTCCGGGTCGAACCGCCACCGCTCCGTCCCCTCCCGTAGCGAGACCGCGTACAGCACGTCGTCCCGGGGCACCACGAACGCCGACCCGCCGGCGACGACCGGTTCGGTCTCCAGCTCGGCGTCGACCCCGAAGGTCCAGAGTCGTCCCGGCTCCGTGTCCGGTACAACGGTGTTGGGGGTGTACGCGCTGTTGCGCGCGTCGTAGTGCGGTTGCGGCCACGACGACCCGGTCGCACCCACTCGGCCGGCGTCGTCGCCCGAAACCCCGCCCGCCGGTGGTTCACCGAAACCCTGTCCGTTCACACCGAGTCCTGCGTACAGGCCACAATAAACGCTCGTGTGGCGGCACATACTCCGCCACCAACTTCCGTCCGCTATCGCCGCGATCGTGACCGAGTGGGACTCCGCTCTCGTCCGCTACTCCCCGTCCCGCAGTTCGTGCACGCGCTCGACGTTCCAGGCGTAGCTCTTGCCGTCCTCGGTCGGCGTCTCCAGCACGAGCGGCACGTCCAGAAGATCCTCGTGGTTCAGGAACGCGCGCATGCCGTCCTCGCCGATCTCGCCCTCGCCGATGTGGGCGTGCTCGTCCTTGTTCGTCCCGCAGGCGTGTTTCGAGTCGTTGAGGTGGATACACTCCAGGTGCTCCAGCCCGACCACGTCGTCGAACTCCGCGACGGTCTCTTCGACCCCTTCGGGCGTCGAGAGGTCGTAGCCCGCCGCGAACATGTGGGCGGTGTCGAGACACACGTCCAGGTCCTGCTCGGAGCGGTCGAGCACGTCCGCGAGGTGTTCGAACTCGCCGCCGAGCTTCGTGCCCGAGCCGGCGTCGGACTCGACGAGGACGGTGACGCCCTCGGGGATCTCCAGCTCGTCAAGGGCGCCCGCGGCGTTGTCGAGGCCGCCGTCGACGCCCGCGCCGGTGTGGGCGCCCAGGTGGACGTTGACGTACTCGATGCCGAGCTTGTCGGCGGCGTCGACCTCCTTCTGCATCGAGTCGATCGACTTCTCGCGGAGGTCGTCTTTCGGGGTACAGAGGTTGACGAGATAGGAGGAGTGGATCACCCACGGGCCCAGATCGTGCTCGTCGGTCAGTTCGCGGAACTCGGCGGCTTCCTCGTCGCCGATCGACGGGTCCTGCCAAACCTGCGGCGAGTGGGAGAAGATCTGGCCGCAGTTGCCGCCGATCTCCAGCTGTTCGTCGACGGCGTTGGGGACGCCGCCCGCGATCGATGTGTGTGCGCCGACACGGGTCATGGCCGACCGCAGGGAGTCGACCGGGAAAGTCGTATCGGACCGCCGCGGGCGGTCGCGGGCCCCGCCGGGACCGCGGACACCGCGGCGCCGGCAGTCACGCGCGCGCCCGGCGACGGGATCGGTCCCCGTAAGCGTACACGAGTGCCAGGAACAGCAGGGTGACCAGCGCCCAGGCGAGGAGGCCGAGGAGGATCGCCCACAGGAGCATACCCCGACGTAGACCGCCGCGGCCGATTGTAATGCACCGCTTGATCGGCGTCAGGCAGTCATTGATTCGGGAGCGACTGCAGTTCGGCGGTCGTTACCGCGGGGCCGTCGGAACGGGGTCGATCAGACCACGTCGCCGCGGACGGACGCGCCCTCCTGGCGCTCGCGGTAGGCGCGGAGGGCGTCGGCGGCCTCCTCGGCGACCTCGGGGTCGGCGCCGAGCATCTCCAGGGCGCCCGAGAGCGTCGGGAGGACGAACTCGCCCTCGCGGAGCTTTCGGAAGGCCTCCTCGCTGCGCTGGCCGTCGACCCACAGGCAGGCGCCGCGGGGGTCGAGGATCTGCTCGTAGTCGCCGGTGGCCAGCGCCCCCTCCAGGCGCTGGGTGACGTTGTCGTCGAAGGAGGCGTTGCACACTTCGAGGTGGACCGGTTCGTCGTCGTCGACGAGGTGGGCGCCGAGGCACTTCTCGGGGGCCGCGTAGCCGTTGGCGTTGGTGCGGACGTGCTCGGTGTGTTCGGCGGCCCAGTCGGCCCGGACCGTCTCGCCGATCCCGTCGACGCCCAGCGCCACGTCGTCGGGGTCGACCTCGCTGTCGTCGCCGCCGACGAGGATGTCCTTGGTGAGATAGACGTCGAGGCGCTCGACGGGGTCGAGGCCGAGCGTCACGTCGCCGAAGACCCAGATCTCCCGGACTGGGACGGGCATGCGGTCGTCCTCGACGCGGGCGACGAGCTCCTCGACGCGGGCGACGGCCTCCTCGCGCGAGAGGTCGGTCATCGGGCCGGAGTAGCCGCCCGAGGGGGAAAACGGTTTCTCGACGGCGTCGCCGCCGTCGCCAGCGCGGTCGCCGGCCCCCCGAACCGCCGCAGCTATCAGTGGTCGATCCCGGAGGCGCGGAGTTTTATGTGGGTATCGGAAACAGGTAGCTGTGCGACTCCGGACGCGGTTCGTCCTGGCGCTGGCGCTGGTGACGCTGGTGCTGTCGGCCACGTCGCTGGTCGGGTTCGTCCTCTACCGGGACGCGGTCGTCGGCCAGGAGCGGACGGAGCTGGCCCACTCCGCCGACTCCGTGGCGTCCCAGCTCGACGCCGTGCTCGCCGAGAAGGAGCGGCAGGTCCAGCTGTGGGGGGAGGCGCCGTCGCTGGTCGAGCACGGCTCTCCCTCCCAGGCGGCGCGGCTGCAGTCGTTCGTGGAGACCACGGAGTTCAGCGGCGCCTCGGTGATCGCCGCCAACGGGACGATGACGGCGCTGTACGCCGAGGGGCTCTCCGCGAGCGCCCGCGAGCGGGTCGTCGGGCGCCAGTTCGACGAGCGGACGTACTTCCGGCGGGCGATGGCCGGCGAGACGTACGTCAGCGACCCCGTCAGGGCGGAGACGGGCAACCTCATCGTGACGGTGAGCACGCCGCTGCGCCGGGCTGGCGAGACGGTCGGGACGTTCAACGCCGCGTTCCACCTCGACCGGGGGGACCTGGCGTCGATCGTCCGGGCGAACTCCGGTCCGACACAGGGGGTCCGGATCGCCGCGAACGAGACGACGCTGTACGCGGCCGGGCCGGTCGCGGGGACGGGCGCCGGGACGGACGCCGATCTGATCGCCGCCGACGAGACGGTTGAGGGGACGGGCTGGACGGTCTCGGTGACGACGACCCGGGCGGCCTTCGAGTCGCGGCTGTGGGAGGCCACGGTCGCGCAGGCGGCCGCGCTCGGGCTGGTGTTGCTGTCGCTCGCCGCGTTCGGCGCCTGGCTCTACCGCGAGTTCCTCGGCAACATCGAGCGGCTCCGGGACGGGTTCGGGGCGCTGGTCGCCGGCGACTACGGGTCGACCGTCTCGCTGACGGGCGCGACCGAGTGGACCGAGCTCGAAGGGGGGTTCAACGACCTGAGCGAGGTGCTCGCCCAGCGCCGCTCGGAGGTGATCGTCCTCAACCGCGTGCTGCGGCACAACCTCCGCAACGCGATGACCGTCGTCGTCGGCAACGCCGACCGCATCGCCGACCGGACCGACGACGAGACGACCCGGACCGAGGCCGAGCGCATCCGCCGCCGGGGCGAGTCGCTGCTGGAGCTGGCCGACCACGCGCGGGCCGTCGAGTCGTCGCTGGGCGCGCGCCCCGACGAGGTGGCGACCCGCCCGGCCGCCGACATCGTCGGCGACGTGGTGAC
The DNA here is from genome assembly GCF_004698125.1 of Halosimplex halophilum. NCBI lineage: Archaea > Methanobacteriati > Methanobacteriota > Halobacteria > Halobacteriales > Haloarculaceae > Halosimplex > Halosimplex halophilum. The sequence goes on along the minus strand of NZ_ML214297.1, from coordinate 2,174,907 downwards.
GACGCTGCGCGAGGAGTTCCCCGACGCGGACGTGCGGACGACCGGCCCCGACGAGCCGGTCGCGGTCCCCAACGGGGACCTGCTGCTCGTGGCGCTGGACGAACTCGCGCGCAACGCGGTCACCCACAGCGACGCCCCCGAGCCGACGGTGGAGATCGGCGCGGCGGTCGACGGCGGGACAGTGCGGTTCGCCGTCGCCGACGACGGGCCGGGGATGCCGGCCGTCGAGCGGCGCGTGCTCACCGAGAGCTTCGTCGAGACGCCCACCCAGCACGGCGCGGGCCTCGGCCTCTGGCTGGTCACCTGGCTGGTCCACTGGGCCGACGGCGAGATCGATGTCGCGGTCGACGACGGCACGACCGTCACCGTCGCGGTCCCCTGCCAGCCCGACGGCGGCGCGGACGGATCGAGCGACGGGTGAGAGAGCCGAGCGGGGAGCGACCGGCGGCGAGCGCCTCGACGGGCGGGGAGCGAAACCCTGAGGGCCGTCGCCCCGGTAGGTCGGGGCGATGGACTGCGACAAGTGCGGGTCGGCGGCGGTGATGGGCGCCGCCTACTCGGGGCTGCACCTCTGCGAGGAGCACTTCTGTCGGACCGTCGAGACCCGCGTCCGCCGGCGCGTCCGCGAGGACAACCTGGTCCCGCGGTCGGCGACGCCCGACGAGCCCGAGACGTGGGTGATCGGCCTCTCCGGCGGGAAGGACTCGGTCGTCCTCACCGAGATCCTCCACGACACCTTCCGCGAGGACCCCCGGATCGAACTGGTCGCCCTCTCGATCCACGAGGGCATCGAGGGCTACCGCGACGAGTCGATCGAGGCCTGCGAGGAACTCACCGCGGACCTCGACCTGCGCCACGAGGTCGTCTCCTACGCCGAGGAGTTCGGCGTCCGGATGGACGACGTGGTCGAGGACGACCCCGAGGGGATGGCCGCCTGCGCCTACTGCGGCGTCTTCCGCCGGGACGTGCTGGAGCGGTACGCCGAGAAGCTCGGCGCCGACAAACTGCTGACCGGCCACAACCTCGACGACGAGGCCCAGACCGCGCTGATGAACGTCTTCGAGGGGGACGTCGAGCAGATGGCCAGCCACTACGACGCCTCGCTGGGCCCGTTCCCCGAGGAGGACCGCGACGGGGAGCCGGTCGACCCGCCCGCCGACCCGACCGAGCGGCCGCGGAACCCACAGGACCACCACGTCCCGCGGGCCAAGCCGCTCCGGGACGTGCCCGAGAAGGAGGTCGCGCTGTACGCCCACCTCCGGGACCTGCCCGCCCACATCACGGAGTGTCCCCACGCCGAGGAGGCCTACCGGGGGGAGGTCCAGCAACTGTTGCTCGACATGGAGGACAACCACCCCGGGACGCGCCACTCGGTCATGGCCGGCTACGAGCAGTTCGCGGCGCTCGCGGCGTCGGCGTTCGGCGGGAGCGACGCCGCCGACTACGGCGAGTGCGAGCGCTGCGGCGCGCCCACCGGCCGGGACGTGTGTCGGAAGTGCGACTTGCTGGACGCGCTGGAAGCGGTCTGACCGCCGCTCCCGCGCGGGTCGCCGCCCCCGTGGGCGCTCGTCTGTCGTCGTCTCCACCGTCGGACACCGTGTGACGATCGGTGCGGCTCCGGCTGTCGGACAGCCACGGTGGGTCGGACACGACCGTCACACGCCCGCGAGCCGGTCGGCGTCGTCACTGGCCGGTCGAAAACGGAAAGAGAGAGTGGGTCGAGCGGTCCCTGGAAACAGTGGAGGGGTCTCCAGCGGGTCGACCCGGGAGCCGTCATACGGTCGATTGTACGTCGTTTCCGGAGTTCCCCGGACCGCCCGGCGAACCACCGGAAACAGTTACAGCCGACCGTATCAGTCCGGGCGGATGACGTCCAGCCCGTTGTTCTTCTCGAGGTTGTCGCGGCCGCCGTCGGTGTGGCCGTAGTCGGGCTCGCCGCCCGAGCTGCCGCCGGCACCGCCGCCCATGCCGCCGGAGTCGCCGAACTCGGTGTCGACGTTCTGGCTGGCGTCGAAGGTGGAGTCGTCCACGTCGTCCACGTCGTCCAGCGCCTGGCGGGACTTGTCGGCCTGCTTCTGGGTCGTCGGACCGAGGACCTGCGCGGACTTGACGCCGGTCATGATGGCCATGACCCGCACCTTGCCCTTGTACTCCTCCTCGATGCGCGCGCCCCAGATGACGTTGGCGCTCGCGTCGAGGCGCTCGGTGATGTTCTGCGCGATGCCCTCGGCCTCCTTCAGCGCGAGGTCCGGGCCGCCCGTGATGTGGACGAGGCCGCCGGTGGCCCCGCGGTAGTCCACGTCGAGCAGCGGGTGGTTCATCGCGTCTTTCACCACTTCCTCGGTCTTGTTCTTGTCCTGGGTCTCGCCGACGAGCATCACCGCGACGCCGCCCTGGTTCATGATGGCGGTCATGTCGGCGTAGTCCAGGTTGATGAGCGAGGGCTGGGTGATCGTCTCCGAGATGCCCTTGACGGTCTCCGCGATGATCTGGTCCATCACGGAGAAGGCCTTGCCGATGGGCAGGTTCGGGACGTAGTCCAGCAGGCGGTTGTTGTCCAGCACGATGATGGAGTCGGCCTCGCTGCGGAGGGTCTCGAGGCCCTTCTCGGCCTTGACCGTGCGGGCGCGCTCGACGTTGAACGGCGTCGACACCATGCCGACGACGATGGCGCCCTGGTCTTTGGCGATGTTCGAGACGACCGGCGCCGCGCCGGTGCCCGTCCCGCCGCCCATGCCGGCGGTGACGAACACCAGGTCGGCGTCACCCAGGACTTCCTCGATGGTGCCCTGGGCCATCTCGGTGGCGCGCTTGCCCATCTCGGGGTCGCCACCGGCGCCGAGGCCGGAGGTCAGCGACTTGCCGACCAGGATCTTCGTGTCGGCCTCGATCATCTGGAGGTGCTGCTTGTCGGTGTTGATGGCGACGGTGTCGGCACCGTCGACGCCGATGTTGTACAGGCGGTTGACGGTGTTGTTCCCGGCGCCACCGCAACCGACGATGACGATCCGGGGGTCGCCGAAGCCGTCGCCCTCCTGCTCCTCCATCTGGTTCTGCTCGGCCTCGTCCCGTTCGAGGGCCTCCTTGACGATGTCCTGCATCGTTCAGGCCCTCTGGAAGCTGCGGCGCTTCCGTTTCTCCGACGGGCGCTCCTTGCTCCCGTCCTGCTCGTTCAGTTTCTCGCGGACGGCCGCCCGGATGGCTTCGCTCCGGTTGGGGTACTCCCCCGTTTCGACCATTCGCTCGACCTCTTCGATCTGCTGCTTCGGAATCCGTAGTGTCACACGCTCCATGTTTGATGTTCCCCTTTGGGTAAGACGGCATCCGCGGACGCGGTCGCCCGTTCGTCTTACACGGTGGCTTCGAACGCCCATCCGGCGTAATCGCACGATGGCGCGGGTCACACGTCCGCGCCGCGGCCCGTGTAAGACGACCGTCTTACGCAAGAATTACATCCGGGTGCAGGGTTATAAAGGTAACGGCGAGCGTCATACACTCGCGCGTTTACGCCGTTTAACGGTCTGTGGGTGGCGTTTGCGGCGTATTCACGGCTGATCGAGCACGTCCGCTGCGGGGGTGCGGCGGCCGCAACTGGGGCAGAAGGCCCAGTCCGACCGGAGCTCGTCGCCGCAGTCACAGAAGACGCGGTGGGACGCCTTCTCCCCGCAGTTCGGGCAGTAAACGTGCCCAGCGGAGACGGTTTCGCCGCATTTGGCGCACGAGCGTTCCGCGTCCTCGGGCGCGTTTTCGCCCGCGTCCGCGCCTGTCTTACGACCGGGGTCGGCGTTGGACGCCCCCGTCTCTGGGGCCGGTGAGGCGTCCGCCTCGGCACTGCTCGCACCGGCGTTTTCGCCGTCGAGAGCGATGTTTACGTTGATGTCCTGCGGCTGGCTCGGCGTAAACGCGCCCTCCAGCCGGTCGGCGACGATGGCGTCGACGCGCTCGGCGATGAGGTCGTCGATGGACTCGCTCGTGTCCGACGCCTCCGCAGTCGAGGTCGGCGTCGGCGACGCGCTCGGCCGCGCGTCCGACGCGTCGCCGAGGTACTCCCGCAGGGCCTCCCGCATGATCTCGCTCTTCGAGGCGTCGAACTCCTCGAGTCGCTCGATGAGGTCGTCGTCCGCGCGGAAGGTTATCTTGCTCATCCGGCTCGTCCGATCCGTCGTCGCGCGGGTATTTCAATCTTCCCGGAGTGTCTGACGCGTGTCTGTCGCCGCGGGTGTCCGCCGCCGCGCGTGTGGCTGGGTCACTCTCCCACCCCCGCGGCGAGTCAAAACGGTTAAGTCCGACACGGCGGCTACCTTCGTGTGCCCGCCCTTAGCTCAGACTGGTAGAGCAGTCGACTGTAGATCGACTTGTCCCCCGTTCAAATCGGGGAGGGCGGACTTGTCTTCCCGTTGAACCACGACAGACAGCTACGCATCTGTTTTCGTGGGCAGTGGGCCGGCTACTCCCGGAACCGGGTTCGGGAAAACCGGCCCGGTTTGGGGAGTTCAACCGGATACAAGCCGCGGGTCCGTGCTGTCCTGCGAATCCTGTGGCCGAGGAGGGGTCGGCACGAGTCAGCGCGCGCCGAGCGAGCCCGCTAACCCGCTCGACGAGCCGTCGACGGGCCCGCTCGGCGGTCCGGGTTCTCGGGCGGTCGACGCGTCAGCGGACCGTTTCGCACACAAGCTCTCCGCTTTTGCGGGTTCGGACCCGAGTCGGGAGGGAATCATGAGCGACCGAGACGACGACACCGCGGCGTCAGACAGGGACGGCCCGGGCGTGTCCGACGGGGACGACGCGGGGTCCTACGGGGGCGAGCCGGACGACGACGTGGGCGCGGAGGGGGACCGCGACCAGCGAGCGGCGGGCGTCGACACCGCGGAGCCGACGGTCGACACGAACCCGGCGGAACACGGGACGTGGGTGTCGCTGGCGACCGCGCTGCTGGGCGCGTACCTGGTCGCGTCGCCGTGGCTGTTCGCGCTGGAGTTCGGCGACACGATGGGGTTCAACAGCGTGGTCGTCGGGGTCACCCTGGCGCTGCTGGGCGGGTACAACTACGCCCGCCGGGCGGGCGAGCGCCTGGGGAGCGTCGCGGCCGCGGGGTTCGTCGGTCTGCTCGGGCTGTGGCTGCTCGTCTCCCCGTGGCTGTTCGAACTCGACCCCGACGCCGCCGTCGCGTGGAACTACGTCGCGACCGGGCTCCTGGCGGGCGTCCTGGCGCTCTACAGCGGCTACGAGGCTCGGGACACGGACGTCGAGGCGCCGGCCGAGTGACGGGCTCGGGCCGTCGGCCCGGGTCGGACCGAGCGATCCGGGGGGTTTTCCCCGACCAGTCCTGAGTTCCCTGGGGTTGGCGTCTGCCAGCTCACCGTGATATCCCGGCCGCCGGCGCGCATCCGACCCCCGACCCCTCCACAGGCGCGCCGGCGGACTCCGGGTATCAGGGGCCGCACTCGCTGTCACTCCTCGGATTCCCCGGACTCCCCGGCGGTGTCGGCGCCCATCGCCTGTGTGACGTGGGTGACGGTGACGAGGCCGAGGCCGCCGACGAAGTTGCCGGCGGTGACGACGGCGGTCAGCGCGCCGAGCGTCCCCCAGCCGACCGCCGCGCCCAGCAGCCGTCCGAGGACGAGATGGAGGACGGAGACGACGACGTGGTCGAACGGGCCGAGCGCGAGCAGAAAGCCGACGGCGTAGGCGAGCCACAGCCGGCTCCCGTCGCTCCGAACCGAGACCACGAGAAAGGAGAGCAGGCTCACGAGCGCGCCGCCGGCGACGCCGCGGGTGAACCAGGTGTGTGCGGGCCGGTGTGCGGTCTCCTCGGCGAAGCGCTGGAGCGCGTCGGCCCCGGCCGGGGGGATCGCGCCCTCGACGGCGAACACGAGCGCCAGCAGGCCGCCGCCGAGGAGGTTGAAGACGAACGTGAGCGCCCACAGGCGGAGCAGCGACGGCAGCGCGGCGACGCCGCGCTCGACGGCGGCCGCGGCCGGGTCGGAGAAGTTCTCGTTGAACAGCTCGGTCTGGCCGGCGACGAGAAAGACGAGCCCGGGCGCGAAGGCGAGCGCGCCGGCGACCTTGGCGGCGTGGCCGACGGCCGGCTCGACGAGCCCCTCGACGATGCCCAGCGCGACGATGCCGAACAGGACGGTAAAGCCCGCGATGAAACTCGTCGAGACGAGTTCGAGCGCCGACTGGTCGAGCCGACGGTCGCCTTCCTCGACGGCCCGGTCGAAGATCTCACCGGGTGTCAGCTGCTTGCTCACGTGGCCGATTGGGCCCTCGGCGGGAAAAGCCGCGGGTCGACCACTGCAGCCCCTTGCGAGCGCGCGCCGCGACCGCATCCACGGCGCTCCCGTAGGGCGGGCGATGCGTAACCAACTGCGCGCCGCCCTCGGGGCGGCCGTCCTCGTCGCGCTCGCGGTCGCCGCGGGCTGTGGCGCGCCGGGTCCGAGCGCGACCGAGATCGAAGACGAGGAGACGCCGACGACGGCCGACGCCGTCGGCGCGGAGTCGCCGACGACCGTCGACAACGACGCGGGCGCCGAGCCCGTCAACCCCGGCGTGGGGACCACTTCGGCCGGGACCAGTGCGACGACGCCCGCCGGGACCGTCACCCCCGGGGAGGACGGCGACCTGGCCGCGACCTCCGACCGACCGAACGGGACGGCGACGACTGGCGGGTCGGACGGTGCGTGACCGGTCGCCGCCGAGCGTAAAACCCTGGGACCCCAAGCCGAGGTATGGACGAGATCGAACTCGGCCAGGCGACGATCGTCTACGACGACCCGGACGAGGGGACGACCGAGCTGACGGTCGACAACGAGGAGGTCGTCTACGCGCGCGACCACTGGATGCTCCGGTCGGGCAGCGACGACGACGGCAACGACCTGATGAAACAGATCCCCAGAGATCGGGTCCACTACGTCGAGCGCAACGTCGAGCGCTTCGAGGAGGAGGCCTCGACGGTCCGCCACCGCGTGGAGTCGTTCGCCAGCGACGTGCGGGAGAAGCTCCCGGTCGGCGGCGACGGACAGCGCCGCCACCGCGGCGACCGCGGGGACGACGACGGCCCGACGCGCGTCCCGGTGACCGAGGGCGACGACGGCGAGGGGTCCGACGGGGCGTGACCAGCGACGCGGTGCGGACGGCGGCCCCCGCGGACCGCGCCGCCGGCGTGCGTCGGCGGTATCGGCCCGTCGCGGTGCTCGTTGACGGGGTCGATCGGCCTTCAGGCCCCGGTCGACGGGATCACGGGGTAGCGCGGATTTAGGCCGGGACGGGAGCGTTTTCGGCGGGTGTAAACTATCCTCGCTCTTTTTAGTGGGAGCGGTCCTGTGATCGGTGTGGTCACGATGGGCGTCTTGGAACGGGCCAAACGCGCTTCAGGGCTGTCGAAGTCCGAGGCGTCGCCGTACCTGTGTCTCGCCTGCGAGACGCAGTTCGACGTCCAGTATCACACCTGTCCGGTCTGTGGGAAGTACGACATCCGACGGGCCAAGTGGGTGAACGCGGGCGGCAGCCGCTGACGACGGCCGTCCGGACGCCTCGCCGACAGCCCAGGCCTGCCCGAAGCCGGGCGCGCGGCCCACGACCCATGTGACCCGGGGCCGAACCGGCCCGCATACCCCTTATTTATCGCGACCCTCGTCGCAGAGCCGCCGGTCCGCCGGTCACGGACCGGGACGGCGGTCGGCACCCGAGCGCCCGCCGCGTCCCGCGGTCGCCGCGGGGCTGAACAGTCCGTATCGTTCAAGGTGCGGCGGTTCGACGGGGGGTTCGTGGCAGTCTCCGTCGACCTGTTCGGCACGCTCGTCGCCGTCTCCCGGCCGGCCGAGCCCGCCGACGCGGTCGCTCGCGAACTCCGCGAGCGCGGCGTCGCGGTCCCCGACGACTGGGCGACGGCCTACCGCGAGCCGCAGGTCACCGTCGAGGCGGGCGCGGAGCTCCCGCTGTCCGAGCACGTCCGGGAGGCGCTCGCGAGCCGCGGCGTCGACGCCGACGCAGAGACGGTCGCCGCGGCGGTTCGCGGGGCGTTCGACGGGCCGGTCGAGACTCGCGAAGGCGCCGAGACCGCCGTCGCGGCCGCCGCCGAGCGCGGGCCGGTCGGCGTGCTCTCGAACTGCAGCGTCGCGGGGCTGGTCGAGCGGACGCTACGGCGGTCGGCCCTCGACCCCGACCGGTTCGACGCGGTCGTCGCCAGCGTCGACTGCGGGTACCGCAAGCCCGACCGCCGCGCGTTCGAGGCCGTCGCCGGGGCCCTGGACGTGGCGGTCGCGGACCTGGTCCACGTCGGCGACGACCCCGCGACCGACGGCGGCGCCGAGGACGCCGGCGCGCGGAGCGTCCTCCTGACCGACACCGACCTGGCGGACCTCCCCGGGGAGCTGGAGGCGATGGGATGTCGCTGAGCGCCGGCGCGGTCGGGCTTGCGCTCGCGCTCGACGCGGCCGTCGGCGAGCCGCCGACCCGCACCCACCCGGTCGCCTGGTTCGGCCGGCTGGTCGGACCGCTGGACCGCGCGTGGGCCCACCCGCGGGTCGTCGGTGTGCTCGCGACGGTCGCGCTTCCCCTCGCGGCGGCGTTGGCCGTCGGCGTCGCCGTCGCGGGAGCGGGCGCCTGGCGGCCGGTCGCTGGCGCCGTCGCCGGCGGGGTCGCCCTGTTCCTGACGACGAGTCTCCGGCGGCTGCTCGCCGTCGCCCGCGAGGTGACGGCGCTGACCGAGACGGACCCGGAGGCGGCGCGGTCGGAGCTGCGCGCGCTGGCCGGCCGGGACGCCGCGGCGCTGTCGCCCGGCGAGGTGCGGAGCGCGGTCGTCGAGAGCGTCGCCGAGAACCTCGCGGACGGGCTGGTCGCGCCGCTGGGCGCGTTCGCCGCCCTGGCGGTCGCCGCCGACGCCGTGCTGTCGGCGGGGCCGCTGTCCGCACCCCCGGCGAGCGTCGACCCCGCCGTCGCGGCGGTCGCGCTCGGCGCGGCGGGGGCGGCGTGGGTCAAGGCCGTGAACACGATGGACTCGATGCTCGGCTACCGCTCGAAACCCGTCGGGTGGGCGCCCGCGCGGCTGGACGACGCCGTGATGTGGCTCCCCGCGCGGGCGAGCGCGGTCCTGATCGCCGCCGCGGCGCTGTCGCCGGGGTCGCTCCGCGCCGCGCACCGCTGGCTCGACCGCGTCCCCTCGCCGAACTCCGGGTGGCCGATGGGGACCGTCGCCGCCGCGCTGAGCGTGCGGCTCGTCAAGCCGGGCGCCTACGACATCAACGCCGACGCGGCGCTGCCGACGGTCGACGACGCCGAGCGGGCGGTCCGCCGGGTCGGGCTGGCCGGCGGACTGGCGTACCTGGGTGCGGGCGCGGTGACGTACCTGACTGGGGGGGTGGTCACGTGGGTCTGAGCGGCGGACTGACGGCGGTCCGCGGCGCGCTGGGCTTTCTCTCCCGGCTGCCCGTCGGCCGCGACGAGCGCGCCTGGGAGGCGTTCCGCCGGGCCCCGTGGACGCTGCCGGTCGCGGGCTACCTGCTGGGCGCGCTCGTCGCCGTCCCGGTCGCGGTCGGCGTCGCCGCACCCGTGCCCGCGGTGACGGTCGCGCTCGCGTACCTCCTCGCCGTCGTCGCGCTGACGGGGATCAACCACTTCGACGGCGTCGCGGACCTGGGCGACGCGGCGGTCGTCCACGGCGACGCCGAGCGCCGCCGGGAGGTGATGGGCGACACCGTCCTGGGCGTGGGCGGGACGCTCGCGCTCGCGGCGGTGGTGGCCGGGCTGGCGCTCGCAGGGACGGGACTCGCGGCGCTGCCGGTCGCCGCCGCTGCGGGGCTGGTCGTCGCCGCGGAGGTCGCGGCGAAGGCCGCGATGGCGATGCTGGTCGCGCTGGGTTCGGCGGCCCACGACGGCTTCGGCGCCGCGGTCGCCGACGAGACGCCGCCCCGCGGGCTGGTCGCCCCGCTCGCGCTCGCCGTGCCTGCGGTCGCACTGACGCTCCCGTCGCTCGCGGCCGCCGCGGCGCTCGCGAGCGCCCTGGTGGTCGCGGTCGCGCTCCTGTGGTGGGCCCGCGAGCGGCTGGGCGGCGTGACCGGCGACGTGGTCGGCGGGGCGAACGAGCTCGCGCGGGTGGTCGCGCTCCACGCCGGGCTGGTCGCCTGGCGCGCGGACCTCGCGACCCCCGCGGCGCTCGGGGAGTCGGTGGGGCTCGGGGAGGTGGTCGCGTGGACGCCCTGGTGATCTGCGGCGGGAAGGGCACCCGACTCGACTACGACGGCGAGAAGCCCCTCTTTCCCGTCGGCGGCGAGCCGATGGTCGACCGGGTGCTGGCGGCGCTGGCGGACAGCCGGGTCGACCGCGTCTACGCCGTCGTCTCGCCGCACGCGCCGGAGACCGCGGCCCACGTGGACTGCCCGACCATCGAGACGCCCGGCGAGGGGTACGTCGCGGACCTGCAGCACGCGCTGGCCGACGACCGGGTCGACGGGCCGGTGGTGACCGTCGCCGCGGACCTGCCGCTGCTGGACGCCGAGGCGGTCGACGGCGTCCTCGACGCCTACGAGTCGGGGTCGCTGACCGTCGCGACGCCGACCTTCCTCAAGAGCGCGCTCGGCGTGAGCGTCGACACGACCTTCGTCCACGACGGCGAGGAGCTCGCTCCGGCCGGGGTCAACGTCGTCGGCGACGGTCCCGACCGGACGCTCGTCCGCGACGACGCGCGGCTGGCGGTCAACGTCAACCGCCGCGAGGACGCCGAGGTCGCCGAGCGACTCCTGCTCTGAGACGGCGACGGGCGGTCGTCCCCCGACTGGGGTCCCGGTCACGGGTGGGAAACCCTCAATGGGCTGACCGCCGAAGGTGGGGTATGTCATTCGACCCCGAGGTGCCCGACCCGCCGAGACTCGACGCCGCGGAGGACCCGGGCGACTACGACGCCGTCGAGGAACCGGAGGACCGACCGGGCGAGGAGGGTCGCCGCGAGGCGCTCGCGGAGTTCCTCGAAGAGGGCGCCTGGGAGGACGGCTTCGTCGAGTGGGCGGACCACACCTACATGGACGACGACCAGTTCGAGGCCGCCCGCGCGCTGGGCCTGCTCGACGCCCTCGATTTCTACTGGAACGAGTCGGCCGGCGACGTGGGGTATCTCGCGCCCGAACTCGCCGCGGACCTTCCCGAGCCGTGGGACGAGCGGCTCGACCGGAGCGACCGCGCCGACATCGAGGAGGCGCTGGACGAACTCGGCCGGACCGTCAGCGAGGTGCTCGAAAATCGCTACGTCGACCGCAGCTCCGAGGCGTTCGGCTACACCTGGGAGTGAGCGGGACGGCGGTAGAACCCGAACCGCCGCTCGCGGGCGTCCCGATCGCCTGTGTGTGCGATGTTCCGGATCGGCTGTGACCGGAGCGGGAGCTTCTTGTCGCCGCTTCCCGACCCCTCGGTATGGACAACGAGGCGGTCGCGCGGCTCGCCGGGAGCGGGGTGGTCCACGGGAGCAGCGACGACCCCGACGCGCTCGATTTCAGCGCGAACGTCAACCCGGAGGTCCCCGACGGCGTCGCCGAGACCTACGCGGGCGCGCTCGACGACTCACGGACGTACCCGCCGGAGGACTACCCCGAGTATCGGCGGGCCGCGGCGCGGTACGCCGACTGCGAGGCCGGCGACGTGGTCCCGACCGCGGGCGGGCTGGCGGCCATCCGGCTGGCCGTCGCGGTGACGGTCGACCCCGGCGACCGGGCGCTGGTCCCCGCGCCGACGTTCGGCGAGTACGCCCTCGAGGTCGAACTGCAGGGCGGCGAAGCGGTGACGGCCGACCACGACGCCGTCCCCGGCCGCGACCCCGGCGAGTTCGCGCTCGCGATCCTCTGCAATCCGAACAACCCGACCGGCGACGCCTACGAACCGGGGGCCCTGGCCGACTTCGCCGACCGCTGTCGCGCGGCCGGGACGCCGCTGCTCGTCGACGAGGCGTTCCTGGGATTCACGGACCGACCGTCGCTGGCGGGCGAGCCGGGCGTGGTCGTCGCGCGGTCGCTGACGAAACTGTTCGGGCTGCCGGGGCTGCGGGCGGGCTTCGCCGTCGCGACGGGCGAACTGGGTGAGCGGATCCGCACTGCGGCGATCACCTGGGGGCTCGGCTGGCCGGCCGCCGCCGTCGGTGCGCACTGTATGGACCGTCCGGGATTCGTCGCGGAGACGCGCGACCGCGTCGCGAGCGAGCGCGAGCGACTGCGGGCGGCCTTCGATCGGGACCCGCGGTTCTCGGTGTACGAACCCGAACCCCCGATGGAAGACGCGACCGCGCCGTTCCTCCTCGTCGACTGCGGGAGCGAGGAGAGCGTCGAGGAGTTGCTCTCGCGGGCGCGGGCGGCCGGCATCGAACTCCGGGACGCCCGGTCGTTCGCGGGGCTGGACTCGCACGTCCGGGTCGCCGTCCGGACGGCCGACGACCACGACCGCCTGCTGGGGGCGCTGGATGTTCGAGAGTGAGGTGTCCGCGGGCGTGTTGCGGGTTCGGCGGCCGGACACCCGCTGGCTCTCGACGGGCTTCTCGGGCGGGTACCGCCGGGCCGACGCCGCGTACAACTGCACGGTCCCCGAGGGGTTCGACCGGACGGACCTGGCCGCCTACGTCGCCGAGCGCCGCGAGCGGGCGGGCTTTCCCGACGAGGGGCCGGCGATGCTGACCGGCGTCGAGGTCCGCCACGCCCGCCGCGCCCGCCTGACCGGCGTCGAGGTCGTGGCGACCGCGGGCGTCTCGAACCCGGCCGCGCTGCCGATGGGTGACGGGGTCGAGGCGGAACCGGAGGACGCCGCGATGCGCTCCCGCAGCGGCGACGATCCCCCACGGCCGGGGACGGTGAACCTCGTCGTCGGGACGACGCGGGCGCTGGAGGAGGGTGCGCTCGCGACGCTGCTGGCGACGGCCGTCGAGGCCAAGACCGCGACGCTGCTGGCCGAGACGGGCTTCACGGGGACGACTTCCGATGCGGTCGTCGTCGGCTCGGACCCGGCGGGCGAGTCTGCGGCGTTCGCCGGCAGCGCGACGCCCGTGGGGCGGGCCGCCCGGGTCTGCGTGCGCGACGCCGTCCGGGCGAGCCTCGCCGCGCGGTACGAGGGGGCCGACGGAGCGGCCGTCCCCGAGAGCGTGGGGACGGCCGAGTACGGCGCGGTCTCCGACGGCGAACCGACGGTCTCGCGGGTCGACAGGTAGTCGGCCTGGGACCGGGATCGCCGTGTCGAAGCGGCTACGACCCCGGGGGCCGTCGAGCCGGGTATGAGCGACGACGCGTCCGGCGACGGAGCCGACCGTAGCGACCCGCTGGAGCCCCGACCCATCGAACCGGCGGCGCCCGAGGAGTTCGGGCTGACGCAGGTCTGGTGGGGCGACGGCAAGGGCAAGACGACCGCCGCGATGGGCATGGGGATGCGCGCGGCCGGCCACGGCTACCGCGTCCACATGCTCCAGTTCATGAAGGGCGGGACGAGTACTGTGGAAGACGTGCGCGGCGAGTACAACGCCATCCACGCCCTGCCGGGGTACTCCTACGAGAACAGCGGCCACTACGGCTGGCACCGCTTCCACGACGGCACCGACGACGACGAGCACGCCGCCCGCGCGAAGGGCGGGTTCGAGCGCGCGAAGGAACTCGTGGCGGCCGCCGGCGAGGCCGACCTGTCCGCGCCCCTGCCGCTCGACGGCCCCGCCGACGACGGCGTCCACATGCTGATCCTCGACGAGATCTGTTACGCGGGCAACCGCGGCCTCGTCGACCCCGACGACGTGCGGGAGCTGGTCGAGTCCAAGCCCGACGACCTGGAACTCGTCCTGACCGGGGGGCACGAGCGACCGGCGTTCGTGACCGACCTCGCGGACCTGGTGACCAACGTCCGCAAGGAGGCCCACCCCATCGAGTCGGGCCACAGCGCCCGCAAGGGCACCGAGTACTGATACGGATTATTGCAAGCGTTTACCGGACCGACCCCACGCAATCGTGCGGTCGATCCCGGACTGTCTTGCAATAATCCGTATGACGCGGTTTCGAGCCTACTGGAACATGCTCGGTTCGTCGTCCTCCGGCGGCGGGCGCTGGAAGCCCTCCTGGGCGTCGACGCGCTGCATCTGACGGGCCATCTCGGCCATCCCGGCGGCGAGCGCGTCCGCGCTGGCTTCGAGGTCGCTCGTGTCGAACGTCGCGTCGACGACGGGTTCGAGGCCCTCCCGGAGGAGCGCGCTCGCGGCGGCGGGGTCCGGGCGATACGGTTCGACGCCGACGACGAGGGCGACGGCGGGGACGCCCTCGCGGACGCAGGCGTCGACGATGGCCCCCGTCGGACCGCCGATGGTGCCCACGCCCGGCGCGGGCGGGACGCCGGCGTCGCGCAGGGTCCGTTCCAGCGAGTCGGTCGTGGCGACGGCGGTCACCGCCGCGTGGTCCTCGACGGACTCGTAGGGCGCGCCGATGGGGATGACCACCTGGTCGCAGCCGTCGGTCAGGTGTTCGACGACGCCCTCGGCCAGCGCGCCGAACGAGCGCGGGGGGAACACCAGATCCGACAGCAGCGCCGTCACGTTCGCGCCCTCGCCGCCTTCGCCGGCGTACACCCGGACCGACTCGCGGACGCGCCCCTCGGCGTAGGTGGCGACGTGGGGGAACCGTTCCGAGTCGAAGTGGCCCCGCTCGGCGAGTCCGAATTCGTCGGCGACGTGCTCGACCGCGATGACGCCGGCGAGCCCGAGCCCTGGCAGGCCGACCAGCACCGTCGAGCCCGCGGTGTCGAGGTCGCGGCTCGCCTCGAACGCCGCGGGTTCGGGTCTGTGTGTCATACTGTGGGACTCGGCGCCCGGCCTCAAGAGGACGCTGCGCGCGCAAGCCGGGTTGGGGCGACGGCTCGCGGGCATCGGGCGGCGGTCGTCCGCCGTCTCCTGCCGTCGGTCGCTCGCGTCGCTCACGCCAGTTCGTAGCCGTCGAAGGTGCGGACGGCGTAGCGATAGGAGAGGGCGGGCAGGAGCAACAGGGCCACGAGCGCGACGGCGCTGGCGTAGTAGAGCGCGGTCGTCGAGAGGGTCACCTGCGCCGAGAGGGCGAAGGAAGCGACCGCGGCGACCAGCGCGACGCCGAGTTCGCGGGCGCCCTCCAGGCCGACGAAGACGGCGGCGACGGCGGTGACGACGACGTGAGCGCTGAAGAGGACGAACGCCCAGGGACTGGGGACGACGGCCTCCATCGAGCGGGTGACGTTCGTCGCCTCGAAGCGGGGGAATGCGGTCCCGATACCGACCGAGAGGCCCGCGGCGACGACCATCGCCACGGGCGAGAGGCCGACCAGGATCGCCGTGTTCCGGGCGCCGACCGGGCTCAACAGGGCGGCGACGGCGACCAGCGCGGTGCCGGCCGGGATCACGACGACGAGGCCGGCGAGGACGTGCGCGAGGACGAACTTCCGGCCGGTCACCGCCGAGAGCAGCGTCGTGGCGAGCACGGATCCCTGGTCGCCCAGCGGGTTGAGCGTGAAGACGACGCCGCCGGCCCAGGCGACGAACACGAGCAGGCCGTACGGGAGGTAGGCGGGGATCTGCCCCGTCTGGACGATGTCGACGAAGACGCCGGTCGCGAAGAACAGGGGGTAGGCGGCGTACATGAGCTTGAGCGGGGCGCGGGCGGCCCGGCGCCACGCGAGGACGACCAGCGCAGCCGTCGGCCGGTCGACGACGGCTTCGAGCCGGCGGGTCAGCCAGTCCTCGTCGGTCGTCGCCGGGGTGACCGCGTCCGCGATGGTGTCGGACTCGGCGGGTTCGTCCTCGTCCTCGCCGGCGAGCGCGGGGTCGGCGAACCAGTGGCGGTCGGCGATCGCCGTGCCGGCGGCGACGGCGACGGCGGCGAACGCGACCGTGGCGGCGACGACCGCGCCCGCCCGCGTCGCGTCGAGGGCCACGTTCGGCAGGCCGACCAGCGCCAGGTCGGCGTACCAGCCCATCGGCGAGGCGGCCATCGGGTCGAACAGCGCGGCGATGGCCTGGTTGAGCGACCCGCTGACGATGGCGGCCATGTAGAGGACGAAGACGAGGACGATCAGCCCGTTCTTGTGCCGGGCGACGAACGGGAAGCGGGTGACGACGTGCCGGAGGGCGAGTCCGAGGGCGTAGGCCGCCGTGACGACGGTCGCCCCCCCGAGCGCGACCGCCAGCGGGACGCCCGCGGCCGGCCAGAGCACCCCGGTGCCGAGCGCGAGGCCGACGCCGGCGCCGACGGCGGGCAGCAGCGTCCAGAGGAGCAGGTATACGTACTCGCCGGCGACGTGGCCGAGGTACGCCTCCGGCGTCGGGACGACGGTGAGGACGCCCTCGGCGTTGGTGAGCGTCCCGCGCTGGCCGACCGCGCGGACGCCGAAGACGACGACGGTGATCACCCACACGACGCCGGCGAACCCCCGGACGGCGACCGCCGTCGCCGTCGGGATGAACTCGAGCGACCCCGCGGCCAGCGCCTCGCCGAGCGCCCGGCCGCCGTAGACCCCGCCGGCGGTCAGCCCGAGCATCAGCAGGGCGTACAGCCCCACGGAGACGACCGAGGCGAGTCGCCTGTCCGGGTCGGTCCGCTTGCGGAGCATCCGCCGCACGTCGATGCGGGTCAGCCGCAGGCTGTGGCCGAGGTTCATCGCTGGGAGTCCGGCGCCGTCGCGTCCCGGTCGGCCGCGCTCGCCCCGGTCGCCGTCGCCTCCTCGGCGTGGTCGGTGGTCACTTCGAGGAACACGTCCTCCAGCGACCCGGCCTCCCCGCGCTCGGCGCGCTGCTTGAGCCGGTCGGGCGGCCCCTCCGCGACCAGGTCGCCGCGGTGGAGCACCCCAACCCGGTCGGCCAGCTCGTCGACGACCGGCAGGATGTGCGTCGAGAGGAAGACAGTCGTCTCGCCGCCCGAGAGCTCTGCGATGAGGTCCTTGACCGTGCGGGCGGCCCGCGGGTCGAGCCCGCTCGTCGGCTCGTCGAGGAACAGGACGGGCGGCTCGTGGATCACCGTCGCGATCAGTCCGACTTTCTTGCGCATCCCCGTCGAGAAGCCCTCCAGTCGGCGGTCGGCCTCGCCGGCCAGCGAGAAGCGGTCGAGGTAGCGGTCGATGCGGTCGCGGGCCCGCTCGCGGGGCACGTCGTGGAGGGCGGCGACGTGGCGCAGCTGCTCGCGGGCGGTCAGCTCGTCGAACAGCGGCGGCTCCTCGGGGAGATAGCCCACCACCGAGATCAGCTCCCGCCGGTCGGCCACGTCGATGCCCATCACCCGCGCCGACCCGCTGGACGGCCGGGTGAGCGTCGTCAGCATCCGCATCGTCGTCGTCTTCCCCGAGCCGTTCGGCCCGAGGAAGCCGTACACCTCGCCGCGGTCGATCGAGAGGTCGAGGCCGTCGACCGCCAGCACGTCGCCGAACCACTTCGTCAGGTCCGCCGTCTCGATCGCGGGCCCGTCCGGGGGACGTTCAGGGGACATACTCGTCCTTTCACGCGTCCAACCCTTATGTGATCGGTCGGACGGTGACCGGGCTGTCTCCCCGACCCGCTCGTGGTCGTGAGCTTCGCACCAGTGGTTTCGCTCTCTGAATCTCCGAGCCGGCGCGCGCTGGAGCGCGCTTTCATGCGCGCGACAACACCGCGCGAGGGATGAGCATCGCAGGCCGAAGGCCGAGACGCGCAAGAGGCTGGGGAGGTGTGAGGCTCACGCCTGTCCGTTCAGCCGCCGTTCCGAGGCCACCGTGACGAGATAACTCCTGGCGGACTGAAAGGGCGAGGCGCGCTCGCGTTTATGTAGTCGTCTGAGCGACCCCTATCCGAAGCGGCCGGAGGACGCGAGGATATGTCGCTCAGCGACCGCGAGCGCGGCGAGGGCTTTCAGCGCCTGCTGTCTCGTGCGGTGGAGTCGAGTGCGGTGGAGTCGAGTGCGGTGGAGTCGAGTGCGGTCGGATCCACTCGGAGGAACGAACCAAACACATTCGCAACCCTACTCGGTGAGCTCGGCGCGGAGACAGAGCGACCGGGGCGGTCGGTCGAGCAACTCCGGAACCTCGTCCACCAGTTCCGGGTCGAGCCGCTCGGACAGGTCGGGCTCCCGGAGGTCCGCCAGCGCGAAGCCGGCGTCGAACAGCGGGCCGGCGAGCGCGTCGAGCGGCCGCCGGTGGAAGACCGTGGGCTCCGCTACCCCGTCGTCGTCCCCGTCCGATCCTTCCGCGGGTACTTCACCGCCCCAGTAGAGCTCGTAGCGTTCGGTGTCGGCGTAGGTGGGGGAGCGGCCATCGGCGTCGATTGCGGGCTGGGCGTCGAGCCCGTCGATAGCACGGGCGTCGGGATAGGACTCCTCGCGGACGACGAGATACTCGTGGAATGGGTGGTGCGTCGACAGGACGACCCCGCCGCCGGGGCGGAGCAGGCGGGCGAACTCGGCGGCGACCGGTTCGAGGTCGGCGACGTGCGAGAGCACGTGCTGGCAGAGTATCAGGTCGAAACCGCCGTCGTCGGGGTAGTCGAGTCCCTCGGCGAGGTCGCCGCGGCGGAAGTCGACGCGGTCGCCGTAGCGCTCGCGGGCGCGGTCGACCATCGCCTCGCTCGCGTCGACGCCGAGCACGTCGGCGCCGCGGTCGGCGAGTCGGGCCGCGTGGTAGCCGTCGCCGCAGCCGGCGTCGAGGACCCGGAGCCCGTCGAGGTCGGGGAGCAGGTCGGTCAGCGTCGGCCAGAGGACTTGTGCGCGCCACGGTACCTCCGCGTAGTCGCTCCAGTCCGCTGCGAGGTCGTCGTAGTGGTCGTCGGACATACCGTCGGGTTCCCACTCGGTCTGTTCGGGGCGCTCACTTCAGTTGATCGACCGTTCCGTTCGAGCCGCGGACCGGACGGCGCCAGACATATCTGTCAGGGACAGTAACCGAAGCTATAGAAGTGTAACTCAGATATGAGTGACGACACCGGACCGACGACGGATGCAGAGTTGCGAGCCGCGCTCAATGACCTGCTCGTCACGGCCTCGAAGAACGGTGTCCAGGTCGCCGAAAGTCGATGGGCCTTCCACAACACGGAATCCGACGTGCGGAGTTGGGAGGTAGAGATCGTGCCCGTTTCGGAGTCGGCGCGTACCGAGTAGTCGGCTACCGCTGCGGGACCGGCCACCCCCGACTGGGCGGTCTCGGCCGAGCGGCCGACGGCCCCGCTCGCGACCGGCCGTCACGGCGGCTGACCGAACCCCGTCCCGTATTTACCGCTCGCGGCCGAACGGACGAGACGGTACCGAATGGCGTCGACGATACTCGTCGCGGGCACCGCAAGTCACGTCGGCAAGAGCACCGTCGCCGCGGGGCTGTGCCGGCTTCTCGCCGACCGGAGCGTCGCCGTGGCGCCGTTCAAGGCCCAGAACATGAGCAACAACGCCCGCGCGGTGCCGAAAGCCGAGGCCGTCACGGAGGCCGGGTCCGACACCGCGTTCGGCGAGATCGGCGTCTCGCAGTACGTCCAGGCCCGCGCGGCCCGCGTCGCGTCGACGACGGACCACAACCCCGTCCTGCTCAAGCCCCGCGGGGACAGCGAGTCGCAGCTCGTCCTCGACGGGGAGGCGGTCGCCCACTACGAGGCCGGCGAGTACTACGACGACCACTGGGAGCGCGCTCGCGAGACGGCCCGCCGCGCACACGAACGGCTCGCGGCCGACCACGACGTGGTCGTCGCCGAAGGCGCGGGCTCGATCGCCGAGCCGAACCTCCGCGAGCGCGACCTCGCGAATGTCGAGACCGCGCGGTTCGCCGACGCCCGGATTCTCCTCGTGGCGGACATCGAGCGCGGGGGCGCGTTCGCCAGCCTCGTGGGCACGGTCGAACTCCTGCCGGCGGACGTGCGCGAGCGGGTCGCGGGCGCGGTCCTGACGAAGTTCCGCGGCGACGCGTCGCTGCTCGACCCCGCGATCGAGGAGGTCGAGGAGCGGACGGGCGTCCCAATTCTGGGTGTCGTCCCCCACGACGACCCCGGGCTCCCGGCCGAGGACAGCGTCGACCTCCCCGCGGAGGGCGAGCGGGCCGTGCGGGGGCGCGACGACGGCGTGTCCGACGACCGGGCGGTCACCGTCGCCGTCCCGAGACTCCCGAGGATCTCGAACTTCACAGATCTGGAGCCGCTGGCCCGCGAACCCGGCGTCCGGGTGGCCTACCTGCCGCTCGACGCCGACCTCGCCGACCCCGAGGCGGCCGGCGCCGGCACCGGTCGCGGCGCCGACGCGGTGGTCCTCCCGGGCACGAAGAACACGGTCGACGACCTGCGGGCGCTCCGGGCGGCCGGGTTCCCCGAGCGACTCCGCGCGTTCGACGGCCCGGTCGTCGGCCTCTGCGGGGGCTACCAGATGCTCGGTCGGCGGATCACGAACGCCGGCGTCGAGAGCACCGACGACCTCGATACCCTCGAAGGTATCGGGCTGTTACCGGTCGAGACGCGGTTCTCGACGGACAAGCGGGTCGAGGAAGCGACCCGCCGGATCGACGGCGCGGGCCCGCTCGCGGGCGCCGCGGGGCGGGTCTCGGGCTACGAGATCCACATGGGCGAGACGACTCCGGTCGACGGCCCGACCGCCGACATCGACCGCCCGTTCCCCGAGGGCGGGACCGGCGCGGCGACCGACCGCACGCTCGGCACCTACCTCCACGGGCTCTTCGAGAACGCGACCGCCCGCGAGGCGTTCGTCGACAGCGTTTTTGCCCACGTGGGTATCGAGCGACCGGAGAGTGACGCGGCGACTCTATCCCCGTACGACCGGGCGGCCGCGCTCGTCGGGGACAACGTCGACCTCGGGCCGTTGCTCCCGGACCGCTGACCGCCTTCGGCTCGCGGTTGTCGCCCGCCGTCGGTCGCCGCCCGCCCTCGCCTCCCCGGGTCATCGCCACCGGTGAGATCCTCATCCGCGCGCGAGCGCACAGCACCGGCGACGGGCAACACCAGGCCGCGGTCGCGGCCAACCCACTCGGTGACTGGCGAACGACTGTGAACGTTCGTCCGAATAACGTAGCCGAATGTGTTCGATCACTCCAGGATGCCGCGGAGCGATGCAGTATTTGCGAGACAGATCGGAACAAAATTACGGTCGTACTATTTCCGACTCCGTATGAGCGTGCATCGGATACGTGGCAGCTCGCGCCGGGGGCTGGTGTCGGCGACCCTGGGGTTCTTCGTGGGCTTCGCCGGCGTGGTGCTGTACGGGCCGGTCGCGACGGAGTTCGAGTCGGCGATGGGGCTGTCCGGGCTGGCGCTCGGGCTGCTCGTCGGCGCGCCCCAGCTGACGGGGTCGCTGCTGCGGGTCCCCTTCGGCGCGTGGGTCGACGAGGTCGGCCCGCGCAAGCCATTTTTAGTCCTCCTGGGCCTGTCGATCGTCGGGATGGCGGGGCTGTCGGTCCTGCTGGTGACGGGCTATCCCGGGGGACTGACGATGGAGCTGTACCCCCTGGTGTTCGTCTGTGGCGCCCTGAGCGGCTGCGGGATCGCCACCTTCTCCGTGGGGACCACCCAGACCGCCTACTGGTACCCGAAGGACCGACAGGGGACGGTACTGGCGGTGTACGCGGGGCTAGGCAACAGCTCGCCGGGGCTGTTCACGCTCCTGCTCCCCGTCGCGCTGTCGGCGCTCGGGCTGACGACCGCCTACCTCGTCTGGTTCGCGTTCCTCCTCGTCGGGACGGTCGCCTACGCCGCGCTGGCGGTCGACCCGCCCTCCTTTCAGCTGCGCGAGCAGGGCCTCGACACCGACGAGGCACGCCAGCGGGCCGAGGCGTACGGCCAGGAGCTGTTCCCGGGCGGCGACGCGTTCGCCTCGATCCGCGAGGCGGCGGCGATCCCGCGGACGTGGGCGCTCGTGGCGCTGTTTTTCACCTCCTTCGGGGGCTTCCTGGCGCTGACGGTGTGGCTGCCGACCTACTGGACGGCGATCCACGGGATGGGCGTCCAGGGAGCCGGGGCGCTGACGGCCGTCGCCTTCACCCTGCCGGCGGCCATCCTGCGGGTGCCGGGCGGGTACCTCAGCGACCGGATCGGCGGCGAGGTGACGGCGGTCGGGAGCTTCGTCGTCGTCGGCCTCGCGGCGCTGGGGCTCGTCGTCACGCGCACCTACGGCACCGCGCTGGGGGCGACCGTCTGCCTGGCCGTCGGGGTCGGCGTCGCCAACGCCGCCGTCTTCCAGCTCGTCCCGAAGTACGTCCCGGAGGCCGTCGGCGGCGCCTCGGGGCTGGTCGGCGGGCTCGGCGCGTTCGGCGGGTTCGTCGTCCCGCCGGTGCTGGGGCTGTTCGTCGATAGCTTCGGCGAGTCGGGCTACGCCACCGGCTTCGTCGTCTTCGTCGCGCTCGCGCTGGCGTCGGTCGCGCTCGCCGAGCGGCTCTACCGCACCCGCGCGAGCGTCGGGGTCGACGCCGCGGCCGCCGGGGACTGATCGCCGGTCGCGGCCCCGCTCACGATCCGCCCGGGCGCGAGCCGGGCGACCTCACTCGACGGTGATCTCGACCTCGTGGGTCGTCGAGTGGCCCGTGTTGTCCGTCGCCGTGAGCGCCACGGTGTAGGTCCCCGCGGCCTCGTAGGCGTGGGAGGCCCACCAGCCCTCGGCGGTCGCCCCGTCCCCGAACTCCCACGCGAGCGCGTCGACCCAGCGGTCGTCGCCGGTGGTGTCGCGGGCCTCGAACGCCACGGCTTCGTCGACCTCCACGTCGGTCGCGCCCGGGTCGGCCTTCGCGACCTTGTCGGTCAGCTCGGTGACCGTGATCGCCAGCCCGTGGGTCGTCGACTCGCCGGCGTCGTTCGTCGCGGTCAACTGTACCTCGTACTGGCCGGGGTCGTCGTACTGGGCGTCGACCCACCAGCCCTCACCGGCGGCGCCGTTCCCGAGGTCCCACTCCAGGCCGGAGACGTGGCTGTCCGCGCCCGAGGCGTCGCGGGCCTCGAACTGGACCCAGTCGCCCTCCGTGGCCTGGGTCTTGCCCGGTACGAGACGCGCGATGGGTTCCTCGGAGGTCTCGGCGAGCCACTGGCGGACGAACCCGCCGTGTTCCTCGGGCGCCGAGCGTAGCGTCCAGTCGTCGGCGCCGCCCGCGCCGGGGGAGTCGAACATCGCCGGCGCCCACGAGTCGTCGAAACACCAGGCGGCCCACCCCATGTTGTCGTAGCTCTCGACCCACTCGCGGAAGGGCTGGCCCCAGTCGGTGTTGGTGCCGTAGTCGAGGCCGTCGCTGTAGGGGTCCCAGCCGAACTCGGTGACGAAGACGGGCACGTCCTCGGCGGGCGCGCCGTAGGTGTCGTCGAACTCGTCGGGCTGGCCGTTGTCCGGGTAGATGTGGGCGGCGTAGACCAGGTTCTCGCCCTCGAAGGGGTACTCCGGGGCGAAGTTCGTCCGGGAGGTCCAGCTGGGCGACCCGATGACGATGGGCGTCTCCGGGGCTTCCTCGCGGACCATGTCCACCCACGGTTGAGCGGTCTCGCGCCACAGCAGCCACTCCGCCTCGGGGCTCTCGACGTTCTCGCCGTTGTCGCTCCAGAAGATCGGGTAGGTCGGTTCGTTGAACAGCTCGTAGAGGACGTGTTCGTCGTCGGCGAACGCGGGCGCGACGCCGCCCCAGAAGTTCCGGACGATCTCGTCCGGGCTGGTGTCGTAGCCGGCGTCCTCGGAGGCGGCCTCGGTGTAGGGGCGGATGAGGTGGTAGTCGATCATCGCGTAGGTGCCCCGCTCGCCCAGCAGGTCGACCACCGGCCGGAGCACGTCCGAGACCAACGCGTCGACGCCAAGCTGGTCCACGTCCCACTGGGTGACCGGCAGGCGGACGACGTTGGGGTACCAGCCGCGGGCCGGGTCGCTCGCCCAGCCGACGACCTCCGTCGGCGTCTTCGGGTGGGTGTCCTCGACCTCGTAGAACCCCATCGACGCCGTCGCGAGGCCGCGCAGCCTGACCGCCTCGCCGTCGGCGTCTCGCACCCACTTGCCCTCTGTGTGTAGCCGCGGCGGCGTCCCCTCGTCGGCCGCAGCGGTACCGGAGATCCCGCCGAGCGCGACGCCCGCGGCCCCGGCGCCCGCGGCGCGCAACACGCCCCGCCTGGTCGCCGTCCGCCCGCCGTTCCGTGCCTGTCCCCCGTCGGAATCGCGACCCTCGTTCGCAGGTGTCATGCGACCTTGCAGACGAAAGCCGTCACCGTAATACCGGTCCCGACTGAAACGTCACGATCGTTGAAACACACCGTTCCCACATCGTGAAACGGCGCCGGTCCGTCGAAGCGGCCGGGGTCCGTCCGTCGGCCGGTCAGTCGGTGCCGGGGTCGTCGACGGGCAGCAGGCCGGTGGCCATCAGGCGTCGGACGATGGTGACGAGGCCGTTGTCGAACCCGCGGCCGAAGACGGCCTGTTCGTCGGCTTCCTCGTCGGACCCGTGGGTCGTGCTGATCAGGATCGTCGAGCGGTCGATCAGCAGGATGCGCGTGATCTCGATGTCCTCGTCGAGGGCCGACCCGCGGAGCCACTCCAGCTCGGAGACGAACACCTCGGCGTCGGGGAGGGCCGCCTGGACCCGGTCCCGCAGCGTCTCGGTCACCGTCCCGACGACGATCGAGGCGTCCCGGGTCTCGGCGGACGCGAGCGAGTCGAACAACGACTCCGTGGCTACCGCCTCGGAGCCGAGGATCAGGACGGCCTCCTCGTCGGCCTCCCCGAGGAGCTGTCTGGTCCGGTTGCCGATGGCCGCGCGCCCGGTGAGCGACCAGACCTCGTGGGTGCCGTCGGCCTCGTCGGTGTCGCCGGCGGGCTCGATGCCTTCCAGCGCCTCCCGCAGCGAGTCGGTCTTGGTCTCGTACTCCGCCCGGAGCGTCTCGGCGGCCTCGTCGATGTCGACCGCGCGGAACTGCTGGGGGTTGGCGTGCTGGATCTCGACCAGCCCCTTCGTCTCCAGCACGCGCACCGCGTCGTAGACGCGGGTGCGGGGCACCTCCGAGACCTCGCTTATCTCCTTGGCCGTGGCCTGGGGCAACCGCGTCAGCGCGACGAACGCCTTCGCTTCGTACTCCTTGAGCCCGAGGCCCTGTAACAGTTCGATCGCCTCGTCCGTATTCGAGATATCATCCATAGGGTCCCAACCTAGCGCCGGTCGCCCGGTCACTATCGTCAGTGTAACCACTCCACGTGAAAACCACTTGTCCTTGGCAACTCCCGGCCTCCCGTCGCTGCCGTCGTTCGACGCCGCTCTCCCGACCGATTTATCGGGTTCTGGACCCGTACGGCGATCCATCCGGTCGGGCTGCGACCGCTCGGCGGGTCGTCGGTGCCTCCCGGCCGCCAGCTTGTTCACCCAAATAATCACAACATCACTATATGGGAGGGTACCGAACGATCCGATGGCACGCGGCAACCAGTAGGGTCCCAACCACGCTGTCGCCGCGTGCCCCACTACCCTCCGGTAGTGGTTTCGAGAACACCAATGGCTCAGGACGCATCGCCGGCGGCTCGCGCCGTCGCGATCGACACGCTCACCGAACTCGGGTTGAGTACCTACGCCGCGCGGACGTTCGTGGCGCTGGTCGAACTGGGCGAGGGGACGGCCCAGGACGTGAGCGACGTGGCCGACGTGCCGCGGACGCGCGTCTACGACGCCGCCGCCGAGCTACGGGACCGAGGGCTGGTCGACGTGCGCCAGTCGACGCCCAAGCGCTTCTGGCCCGTCTCGGCGTCGACGGGCGCGCGCCACTTCGAGCGGTACTACCGCCACCGCGTCGAGCGACTGACCGAGGCGCTCGACGCGGTCGAACCCGTCGACCGCGCCGACGAGCAACGCGGCGTCTGGACGGTCACCGGCCGGGAGACGGTGACCGAACGAGTACTCGAACTGCTCGACGACGCGGAGGAGGAGGTCGTCTTCATGACCGTCGAGTCGCTGCTGACCGACGAGGTCGTCGACCGCCTGGCCGCCGCGAGCGACCGCGGCGTCTCGATCCGGGTGTCGGGACTCTCCGACTCCGTCGGTGCGGTCCTCGACGAACGGGTTCCCGGCATCGAGACGTTTGACTCGATCTGGGTCGGATCGGACATGCCCGCCGGCCGCCTGCTGATGGTCGACCAGCAGCGTGCGCTCGTGAGCGTCCTCGTCGAGGGCGAGGGCGACCGACCGCTCGAACCGCGCGACGAGACCGCCATCTGGGGCGCCGGCGAGACCAACAGCCTCGTCGTCGTCCTCCGTGCGATATTCACCTGGCAACTCGACGGCGCCCGCGACTGAGCTACTCCAGTTCCGCCGCGACGAACTCCAAAAGCGCCGCGACGCGCTCGTCGCCGGCGTAGCGGACGGTCCCCGACCGGGGGTCGAACACCACGATCCCCGCGTCGGCCAGTTTCGGCAGGTGGACGTGCTGGGCGCTGACGCGGAGCTGGTCCCGCTCGGCGGCCGTGTCGCAGCCGTCCGCCAGTGCGTCCGTCAACTCCTCGACCGATATCGCTTCCCCGTCCGTGTCCCGGAGGTAGCGAAGTATCCTGCGCCGCCTCGGATCAGCGACGGCAGTGAGTAGTTCTTCGGTCGTGGTGACCGCACTGTCGGTTTGCATTGGGTACTCTCCACATTCGCTGTGAAGTCCACCGCGGACGAACGTGGATCTAAATGTGGGTGCCGACCACGGAAGACGGTGGTGTTGACTCACATCGTCACACTGTCTTGGAGCGCGGACCGCTGTTCGAGTGCTGTCCGAACTGGATCGCCCGTACCTGTCGCCGGTCCGAACGTTTTTGAGGGAGGGGGAACCACCCCGGGATGATGGTCGAGGCGTTCGCGGTCGCCAGCGGGAAAGGGGGGACCGGCAAGACCACGAGCACGCTCGCGCTGGGGATGGCGCTGGCCGAGGAGTACGACGTGACGGTCGTCGACGCCGACATGGGGATGGCGAACCTGCTCTTCCACGCCGGCCTCGCCGACGTGGAGACGACGCTGCACGACGTGCTCGTCGAGGGGGGCGCGCCCGTCGAGGCGGCCGTCTACGAGCGCCACGGGATGGATGTCGTCCCCTGCGGGACGAACCTCGCGGACTTCGAGGCCGCCGACCCCGCACGCCTGCGCGAGGTGGTCGCGGCGCTGGCGGCCGACACCGACGTACTCCTGCTGGACTCGGCGGCCACCCTCTCCTCCCGGGCCGCGGTCCTCCCGGTCGTGCTGGCCGACCGGGTCGTGGTCGTCCTCGAACCGACGATCCCCGCGCTGTCGGACGGGCTGAAAGTCCAGGAGTACGCCAGTTCCTACGGGACCGAGACGGCGGGGATCGTCTTCAACAAGGTGCGCGACGCGGACGCCATCGAGCGCATCGCCCCGAAGGCCGAGCGCTACTTCGAGGGGCCGACGCTGGCGACGGTGCCGGCCAGCGAGCGGGTGCGGGCGGCCCGGCGGAACGGGCGGCCCCTGCTCGCCCACGCCCCGGACAGCGAGCCCGCCCGCGCCTACCGCGAGGCGGCGGCGACGCTGTCGGTCCGGGACGGCGACTCGGGGGCGGTCGCCGACCGGTTCCGCAGCGCGGTCGTCCCCGAGTCGCCATGAAGCTGCCAGAGGGCCGCCTGCTGCGGTCGCGGGTCGTCGCGGACCCGCGGACCGTCCTCGTCGACGCCCTGGACCGGGAACTCACCGGCTACGCCGTCTTCGAGCCCCAGGACGCGCTCCTGCTCGACGGGCGCGGCCGGGGCGTCCTCACGTTCCGCGCGGGCGTCCCGGTCGTCGCCTACCACACCGGAACCGACCGCGCGGGCCCGCCGGCGCTGGCCGACCTGGCCGCCGAGGGACCGTACCGGCTCGAACTGTTCGCGCTCGCGCCAGCGGACCTGGCCCCGGTCCACGACCGGACGAGCTTCCGCGTCCCGCCCGGCATGGCCGCGGAACGGCTCGCCGGCGACCAGGCGCTGGCCGACCGGACCCGCGACGCCGCGCCGCCCGCTCGCCTGTCGGACGGGCGCGGCGGGGATGCCGCCGAGGCGACGAACGGCGACGACGCCGGTGGCGACGCCGGCGAGCGCCAGCAGGGCGCGGTCGAGGCGTTCCTCGACGACGCCGAGAAGATCGAGGCGATCCGCGAGCAGGCCCGCGAGGAGGCCGCCGAGCGGGCCGACGAGTGGGGGTTCGACGACGTGGCATAGCCGCCGGACCGCGGGTGTCGACCGGCGACTCGCAGCCGCCGGTGGAGCGGTGGCCGGTTCGGCCGTGGTCGGCCGCCGTCCGGGCGGTCAGACGCCCTTGGCGACGCTGTACCACTCGCCGTCCCAGGTGAACAGGTAGGCGACGGCGGCGCGGATGCCGACGAGGCTGTACAGCGGGAGGACGAGCGGCGTCGCGAGCCACGCGAGACCCACGTCGTCGACCCGGTCGCGGCGGGCGTCGCTGACCCGCAGCGCGAGCGCGGCGCCGGCCAGCGTCGCGACCGGCAGCGCGAGCCAGGTCGCCGCGCCGCTGACGACGAGGACGGCCGCCTTCGAGACCAGCGAGAGCATGAAGACGTTGCCCAGCACCGAGCCCGCACAGAGCAGCGGGGCGAGCAGCGTCCGGTAGTTGCGCGGGGAGCGACACTCGGCCACGAGGTCGTGGAGCGTCTGGGCGTAGCCGGTCATCCAGCGCTTGCGCTGGCCCCACCAGTCGGCGACGGAGTGGGCGCCCTCGATGGTCGAGGCCTGCGAGAGCACCTCCTCGACGTCGAGGCCGGCCTCGTAGCAGTCGAAGGCGAAGGCGTAGTCCTCGGTGAGCATCGCGGGGTCGTAGCCGCCGACGGCCTCGAAGGCCGACCGGCGCATCACGACGGTCCGGCTGGCGGCCATCGTGAAGTCGGTCACCAGCGTCAGCAGCCGCTTGCTCAGGTCGCCCAGCACGACCGACTCGTAGTAGGCGACCGTCTCGACGAGGCCGTCGGGCTCGGGGACGGTCCGGCCCTGCACCACGTCGCAGTCGTCCAGCCGGGCGACGGCCGTCGAGACGAATCGGGGGTCGACCCGCTCGTCGGCGTCGAAGACCGCCAGGTACTCCGAGTCGGTCGCCTCGGCGGCGTAGTTGATGGCGCCGGCCTTGCTGCCGGGGTAGCGGGTGTTGACCAGCAGGTCGACCCGTTCCTCGCGGGCGGCGTACTCGCGGGCGCGCTCGATCGACGCGTCGTCGTCGGGCTCGGCGACGACGACTACCCGCAGGTCCTCGTAGCGGCCGGCGAGCAGGCTCTCGACGCTGCGGTCGAGGACGGCGGCGTCGCGGTGGACGGGGACGACGGCCGTGACGGTCGGGCCGGTCGCCGGGCGGCGGTCGTCGCACTCGACGGCGCGCTGGCCGAACAGGGCCAGCGCCGAGCAGCCGAACATGCCCGAGACGGACAGACAGGCCATCACGGCCTGGAGGACGGCGATACTGCCCAGCCCGATCCCGAGGACGGTCGGGACCGCGACGACGACGGTCATGCCGCCCTGGAGGTAGCCGGCGACGACGACGGCGGCGACGAGAGCGACGTACGCCGCCGCGTCGGCCGCCTCGCGGGCGGAACGCGGACGGAGACTCCCGGCCACGGCGCCGAGGCGGCGGACCGCCCGGCGAAGACGGCCGAGGCTGGGGCTATCGGAGGGGAAGGCGTTTCGGGGACGCATCGTATCTCGACGGTCGCACGCCGCTCACATAAAAATGTTCTCACGGCTTCAGGTTCGGCAACTCCGCGAAACCAGCGGGACACGGAGCGGTCGGTGTCCCCGGTCGGCGCGGTGGCCGTCGCCGCGGACGGGCCGTCGCGGTCACCCGAGGTTCTCGAAGGCCTCGTCGACGATCGCGCCGGTCTCGGCCACGATGTCCGCCATCTCCTCGTCGTCGGGGGCCATCCCGACGAGCCGAGCGATGCGCATGATCGAGACGTGGTAGACGCGCTGGACGCCCGGCTCTTCCTCCCAGACGACGACGTTGCAGGGCATCAGTGCGCCGAGCTTGCCGTCCGTCGCGTCGAGCGCTCTGTCGGCGATCGCCGGGTTGCAGGCGCCCAGCACGTGGTAGGGGTCCCGGTCCGCGTCGACCTTCTCGTTGAGCAGCTCCGACGGCGAGAACTCGACGGGGACCCCCATCCCGGCGTCGGTGAACACCTCGCGGACGTGTGCGACGGCCTCGTCGTGGTCCATCTCTAGCGTGGCCTGTGCCTCTCCGATGTCGTCCGGGTCGATCGCCGCCGGATCGATTGGAAGGGTCATCGTCGGGGCTTCGGGCGCTCGGGAGGAATACGTTCCGGCGATCGCTCCTCGGCTCCGGCAAACGGGCGGGCGTTCGCTTCCCACCCTGTAACTCGGCGGGCCTCACCCCAGGTCGCCGTCGACGGCCTTCGCCGCGGTGAGCACTGGGTCCCAGACCGGGCCGAACGGCGGCGAGTAGCCGAAGTCCAGGTCCGCGAGCTCCCCGACGGTGAGGTCGGTGTGCAGCGCCGTCGCGACGGCGTTGACCCGGTGGGCACACCCCTCCTCGCCGACGAGGCCGGCGCCGAGCAGCCGGCCGTCGTCGGCGCCGGCGGCCATCTCGACGACGATGCGCGACCCGCCGGGGTAGTAGTGGGCCCGCGAGATGGTCGTGACCGTCTCCGTGACGGGGTCGAAGCCGGCCTCGCGGGCCGTCTCGGCGTCGAGGACGCCCGAGCAGGCCACCTCCAGGTCGAACACCTTCATCACCACCGTCCCGACGACGGGGCCGACGCGGGTGGGCGTCCCGGCGACGGTGGCGCCGACCGCCCGCCCCCCGCGGTTGGCCGCCAGTCCGAGCGGCAGGTGGACCGGCTCGTCGAGCAGGTGGTGGTGTTTCTCCGCGCAGTCGCCGGCGGCGTAGACGTCCGGCGCGCTCGTCCGACCGTAGGCGTCGGTCGCGATAGCCCCGGTCGCGCCCAGTTCGATCCCGGCCCCGGCGGCCAGCTCCGCGTTCGGTTCGACGCCCTCGTCGACGAGCACGGCGTCGACGGGGATCCGCTCGTCGCCGGTCTCGACCGCGGTCACCGCGCCGTCCGCGCCGACGAACCGCTCGACGCGGCTGTCGAGGTGGAGCTCGACGCCGCGCTCGCGGAGCCGCTCCTCGACGATCCCCGCGGCGGCGGGGCCGAACGGCGGCAGCGTCAGCGGCCCCCGCTCGAAGACGTGGGCGCCGTCGTCGACGACGTGGACCGCCAGCCCGCGCGCGTCGAACGCCTCGACGAGTTCGAGGCCGATCTTGTTCGCGCCGACGACGGCGACGGCCTCGACCTCGCCGAGGTGTTCGTGGAACCGGTCGGTCGGCGGCGTCGGGACGCCCGGCCGCGTCCCGGCGCCCGGCGTCAGGTACTCCCGGAGCGCCCGCCCCTCGTCGAGGCTCCGGACGGTGAACACGCCGTCGAGGTCCCCGCCGGGGGCGTCCGGCGTCGCCCCGTGACCGCCCGTCGCCAGCAGCAGGTCGTCGTAGGCCAGCTCGTAGCGCTCGCCGCCCCCGTCGACGGTCACCCGACCCGCTTCGGGGTCGACGGCGGTGACCTCGTGGTGGCGCCGGAGGTCGATCCCGTACTTGCCGACGAGTTTCTCGGGGCTGGTCACCAGGAGGTCCTCCAGCTCGGGGATCTCCCCTTTCACGTAGTAGGGGATGCCGCAGGCGCCGAACGAGACCCACGCCCCCCGTTCGAGGACGACCACCTCCCGGTCGGGGTCGGCGCGACGGGCCTTCGCGGCCGCGCTCAGCCCCGCGGCGTCGCCCCCGACGACGACGAACCGCTCGCTCATCGACTCCTCCCGGTTCGCGACCGCCGTTGCTCCGCCGCGTCGGCCGTCCGCAGGTCGTCGATCATGGTCTCGGTCCTTCGCCCGGCGCCCGGAAAGAACCGGCCGACGGCAAACGAACGTAACCGGCTCCAGACGGCGCCATCCCGCACGTACTCGGCCCGTATCGCGCAGTCAGTCGGCGTGCTAGCCGAGCGGGATCGTTTTCCGGCCGCCGGACGGAGACGCGGATATGTCGGACGCTCCGGACGGACGGGACCTCGCCCGGCGACTCGCGGACGCGCTCGCGAGCGCGGAGGGCTCCGCAGGTGCGGACAGTCCCGCGGGCGCGGACAGTCCGTCGGTCGTCGACGAGCGGGCCGATCCGGCACCGACGGCCGACGGGACGGTCGCCTACGCGGTGGCCGCCGGGTCGCGGCGACTCGCGGAGGTGTCCGTCCACCCCGACCGGGCGCGTATCGAGTTCCGCGCGGCGCCCGACGAGGCGGCCGCGGCGGCGCGGGACGCGGGCCTGCGCGTCCGGCCGAAAGCGGTGCGGCCACCGCGGACGCTCGCGTTCGTCGAATCACCCGAGGAGGTCGAGCGAGCGCTGGACGTGGTCGAGGCCGTCGTCGCCGCCCTCGACTGACCGGCCGGTTCCCCCGGCTGTCGTCGGTGCCGCGCGCCGCTCACTCGCGCTCGGCGCGGGCGGCCGCGGCGGCCTCGTCGACGTGGTCGAGACAGCGGATCTCGCCGGACTCGGTGTCGAAGGCGAACGGGTCGCCGGGGGCGATCCGGCGGCCGTCGACGGCGCAGCCGTCGTCGTGGCGGAGGAAGTACCGCCCCTCCGCGCGGCCGGTCTCCAGCCGACCGGCCTGGACGGCGAACTTCACGAGCCCCTCGCCGATCTGCGTGCGCTCGGGCGAGTCGGCTTCGAGTCTGATGACCGGCATCGATGGTCGCCGAAGTGTACCGCCGGCGGACCGATAAATCGTCGGCCGGCCCGCGCAGGCGCCGCGGGCGGCGGGCGGCACTCTCAGACCGGTCGCTTACGGGTCGGCTCGCCCAAGGGGGCCCATGGGCGTCAGAGACGTGACCGACATCCACGAGGAGTTCGACGGCGAGCGGCTCCCGCCGGGCCAGCGCGAGACCGAGCGGTTCCCCGTCCTCTCGCTGAACCAGACTCCCGACTTCGACCCCGACGACTGGGAGTTCACCGTCCGGGGCGCCGTCGACGAGGAGCTGACCTACTCCTGGGCGGAGTTCCGGGACCTGCCCACCGAGACCCAGCGCCAGGACTTCCACTGCGTGACGGGCTGGAGCCGCTTCGACAACGAGTTTGTGGGCGTCCCGTTCCCCGAGATCGCCGAGCGTGCGGGCGTCGACGACGACGCCGTCCACGTCATGTTCGGCGCGATGGACGGCTACTCGACGAACCTGCCCCTGGAGGAGTGCATGCGCCGCGAGGTGCTGTTCGTCCGCGAGTTCGACGGCGACCCGCTCCCGTCGGACCACGGCGGCCCCCTGCGGGTGGTCACCCCGCACAAGTACGCCTACAAGGGCGCCAAGTGGGTCGACGGCGTCACCTTCCTCACCGAGCCCCAGCGGGGCTACTGGGAGAAACGCGGCTACTCGAACACGGCGAACCCGTGGGCCGAGGACCGGTACACGACCGTCTGAGCGGCGGGCGGGAGGGTCGACCGGCAGCGAGCCGCCCGCTCACCCCGACGAGTCGTCGGACAGCCGGAGTTCCGCGACGAGGCGGTCGCTGACGACCTGTTCGACCATGGCGAGCAGGTGCTCGTCGTCGTCGGTGTAGTCGGCGAAGACGCCGAGCGGGATCTCGCCGCCGGCCATGTCGCGGTGGCCGCCGGCGGTGCCTACGTCGCCGAAGGCGTCGTCGAGCGCGTCGCCGAGGTGGACGCGCGAGTCGACGGTCCGCCCGCTGAGGTGGATCGACCGGCCGACGATGCCGAAGACGATGGCGGTCTCGACGCCCTCCAGCGTCCGGAGGTAGTCGGCGGCCTGCGGGAGGGCGTCCCGCTCGGTCGTCCGGCCGACGTTGGAGATGAGCACCGCGCCGCGGGTCCGGCGGTTCTCGATGGCGGTGGCGATGGCGTCGAGCGTGGCGCCGGTGACCGACGGGCTGGCCAGCTGGCGGAGCAGGTCGGTGTCGGCCCGCTCGTGGAGGTAGCCGGCGGCCTCGTACTCGGCGCGGGTCGTCCCGCGGAGGAACTCCAGGGTCTCCCGGCGGATGGCGAACAGCAGCCCCGTCGCGAGCGCCTCGTCGGGCTCGGCGTCCAGCTCGCGGACGTACTCGGTGAAGATGGTGGCGGTGGCGCCGACCGCCTCGCGGTGGTCGACGAAGCGGGCGTCGATCTCCTCGGCGGGGTGGTGGTCGACGACGATGTCGACCGGCGTCCCCGGGGGGACCCGGTTGTTGCGGCCGGGGACCGAGTGGTCGACGAACGCGAGCAGCGACCCCGCAGGCCGGTCCCGGACTCGCTCGGGGTCGAACCGCTTCAGGTCGATATCGAGCAGGGTGACGAGCGCGCGGTTCTGCTGGTGGGAGATCTCGCCGCTGTAGCAGATGCGTCGCTCGTCGATGCCGGCCGCGGCCGCGAGTCGCCCGAGCGCGAGCGCGCTCGCGAGACAGTCCGGGTCCGGGTTGTTGTGACAGACGACGGTGATCGCCTCGCCCTCCTCGAGGAGGGCGCGGAGCTCCCGGGCCGGCCGCGCGGACGGCGATGACTGGCTCATCCGTCTGGATCGGGCGTCGTAGGGGACCGGCCGGCAAAACGCCCCGGCCGGCACACGCCACGCGGTCGGCCGGTCGCCCCCTCGACGCGCTACCGCCGGAGCGACGACGCGGACGAACGCGGGTCTCTCGCCGCGGGACGGGCGGCGAGCTACGAGCCGCCGGGCGCGAGCCGCGAGAGGTTCCGGTAGACCGGGTACAGCGACGCGTAGACGGGATACGGGAGGTGCCGCGCGACGGTCCGGGCCAGCCGCTCGCTGCGCCGCGGGCCCGCCTCGCTGGCGACCGCGGCCACGTCGACGCCCGCCAGCCACCGGAAGAACTCGGTCGCGCCGTCGACGGGGAACGTCCGGTCGATGTCGACGTGAGCCTGGATGTCCTCCCAGTGGAAGCGGGTGTGCTCGTCCATCACGAACGCCCGACGCTCGAAGGCCGCGCGGATCTCGTCGAACGTCCGCTCGTCGGCCTCGTAGCCGAACTCGTTGGGGTCGAGCCCCGCGAGGACGAGCCCGGCGATCGTCCGGTAGCACTTCTCGCAGTCGTTGCAGTTCCCGCCGGCGTCGTCGTGGATGCAGGTCCGCAGCGGGAACCGCTCGCCCGTCTCCGCGACGTAGCCGGCGATGCGCTCGACCTTCTCCTGGCGGGTGAGCCCGAACCCGTCGTGGTTCCCGCGGCAGTGGCCCCAGCGGACGCGGTCGTCGATCGCCGGGTGCGAGCCCCACGGCTCGTCGAACGCCGCCGTGTGGCTGGCCGCGATGTGGACCGTCCCGAGGCCGAGGGCGTGGGCCAGCGGCGCGCACAGGCCGAGCAGCCCCAGGCCGTGGCCGACCGAGCTGTACCAGGCGCCGTCGACGTAGCGCTTGTAGTGGGCCTGCAACATCGGCGTGTCGAGCACCGAGAGGGCGTTGGACCTGACGTAGCGACAGTCCAGGCCCCGGCGGTCGGCGAACGGTTCGACGTGCTCGCGGAACCCGCGCCAGCGGTCGTCCTCGTCGGGACCGACGACCCACCCCTGGACGCCGATCAGCGTCGGCTCCGCCTCGCGGTGGCGGACGTAGCTGGCGACGGAGTCGACCCCGCCGGTGAACAGCAGGCCGCTGTCGTCGAACGCCTCGGCCGGGTTCTGGTCGGCGGTCGGGACGACCTCGTCCGGCCGGATCTCCCCGGGGTCGACGAACTCGGGGTACATCCGCGCGAGCGTCTCACCCACCTCGTCGAGGGCGTCGAGGAACGCCCCGTCGACCGCCGGCGCCGCCACGTCGGCACCGCTGGCCCAGGCGACCGGCGCGACGTGGGCCAGCGCCGGGATGGCGGCGATCGCGGGCGGCACGTCGGAGACGTCGGCGTCGTAGTCGACGCGGACGGTGTCGCCGGCGAAGAACCGCCGGAGGTCCCGCGACGGCGTGACCTCGCACTCGATAGTCGACCCCTCGACGGTCGGTTCCCCGACGACGACGGTCATCGGCGTCCCCGCCGGCCCGGCTCGCCGCCGGCGCCACGGGGCCGCCTGACCGACTGATTCGCGTACATGCTCGTCGTACCCTTCGACGGTGTGGCGAAATAGTAAGTTCGGCGCTACCCGTCCGCACCGGCCGGTACGGTTTGCTGAACGGAGAACGTAGTCGTATAGAGCGGGTGTAAGCCATATATACTCATACGGACCTGCGCGGTGGACACGACCACAGATGCAGCGGGTGGTCTCCAAGCTACGAACGGCCCTGTCGAACCCGCGTGCGGCGCTGCCGTACGTCAGGTCGCGGCTGCGGGTGGCCCGCGGCCTGGCCGCGCTCTCGCGGTACCGCCTGGCGTCGCTGTACGTCACCGACCTGCTCGGGGGGACCGACCGGTTCCGCACCCGTCTCCGGGACAACGACGAGGAGCGCTACCTCGAACTCGACGTGCTGGACTTCCGGATGCGGGTGGACGCCCTCGACGAGGGGCTGTCCCGCGAGCTGCTGCGCGACGGCGTCAGGGAGCCGCTGGCGACGGAGGCCTACCGGCGGGAGCTCGCTCGACTCGAGGACGACCGCGGGCCGCTGACGGTGGTCGACGTGGGCGCGAACATCGGCTACTTCGCCCTCCAGTACCCGGCGCTGAGCCGGCGCGACGGCGAGGTGATCGCCGTCGAGCCGCTCCCGGACAACGTCGCGCTCCTGGAGGAGAACGTCGCGCTCAACGGGTTCGAGGGGTCGGTGTCGTGTCACCGGTGCGCCGTCGGGTCGTCGTCGACGCGGACGACGATGCACGTCTCCACGCACAGCAACTGGGGCACCGTCGGCGACACGATGGGGATGGACCACTTCGTCGACGAGGTCGAGGTGCCCGTCCGGCGGCTCGACGACCTGCTCCGCGACCGGGGGGTGGCCCTCGACGCCGTCGACGCAGTCCGGATGGACGTGCAGGGCTACGAGTACGAGGTAGTCCGGGGGATGTCGGAGCTGCTCGACCGCGGGGACCTCGGGGTGCTCTTCCTGGAGATCCACCCCTGGTACCTGCGGGAGACCGGCGAGTACGAGGAGTTCCTCGAGACGCTCGACGCGGCCGGCTTCGAGCCGGTCTTCGTCGCCGACGGCCGCACCGGCGTCCTCCGCTCGGAGAAGGCGAGCTACACCGAGCGGGAACTCGACGTCGACAGCCTCGACGAGCTGCGGTCGGTCGAGTTCACCACCGAGGTCGTCCTCCGGCGGGACTGAGCGTCGAAGCGGTCGCTCCCCGTGGAGACCAACCGGCGGTAGGGACACGCTATCCCGCCGGGAACCAGCCCAACGCTCCCACCCAGGCGACCAGCGTGCGGTGGACCGTGTATAAGGAGTATCAGGGGTGCAGGGGTTCCATAATAGGTATGTAGGTAACCGCTAAGGGCGGTCGGCGGCGCGGATCGAGTGTGACCGACCGACGCCACGCGAACGACGCGAACCGACCGACGCCGGCGGTGGTACGCCGTGAGTGACGCGGCCAGGCACCCGCGCGTGCTGGACCTGCCCCGCGACGAGACCGGGCTGGCGACGACGGCCGTCGCGCTCAGGCGGCTCCAGGAGCTGCTGCCGGAGTTTCTCGTCGACCTGGTCGCCGACGCCGACGCCGAGGGGCTGGTCGTGCCGCTGGACGGCGGGGTCGCAACCGCGACGGCGGCGGCGCTGGCCGTCGACGCGGTCGGCGCCGACGACGTGCTCGGGCTCGCGATGCCGGCGGGGCTGACCGACGAGGCGACCGCCCGGACCGCCGAGACGGTCGCGGAGATGCTGGGGATCGACCACCGGCGGCTGCAGCTGCAGCCCGTGCTCGCGGCCTTCCAGGAGACGGTCGGCGCGGCGGGCGGCCCCGCCGACGACCTGGTCGCGGCGGACAACGCCGTCGAGCGCTTCCGGACGGCGACGGCCTACTACTTCGCCAACCGCCGGGGGGCGCTCGTCGTGGGGCCGGTCGACCGCACGGCCCGGCTGCTCGGGTCGGCGACGAAGTACGGCGAGACCGGCGTCGACTGCCTCCTGTTCGGCGACCTCTACCGGACGGAGGTGCGCGCGCTCGCCGGGGCGATGGACCTGCCGGTCGACGTGCTCGACGGCGAGGACCGCGCGCCGCCGGGCGACGCGACCGACACGGAGCGACTCGACGTCGACGCCGAGACGGTCGACCGGGCGCTGCGCCTGCACGTCGACGAGGGGCGGGAGCCGCGGGCGGTCGCCGACCGCCTGGGGATCGACCGCTCGGTCGTGACCCGGCTGCAGGAGTGGTGCGCGGCGACGCGACACAAGCGACACATGCCGCCCAAACCGTCGACGAACCGCTGAGCGGACCGCTGGGCCGCGGCGGACGACGGCGGGTCGGCGGGCGCGACCCGTCGGACCGCGGCCGACGCCGGCGGGTCGGGGCCGGCGCTCGTCGAACCGGCCGTCACCGGTCGCCGCGCCCGGTACCCCTAAGGGTCGGAATCCACTAGAGCGGGTGTGGATCCGTCACGTCTGAGTCCCCGGACGGTCGCCCTCGCGGTCCTGTGCGTCGCGGTGATCGCCTTCGCCGCGGCGACGCTGGACTCGACGACGAACCCGGACCCGTCGGCCGGCGCCGGCTACACCGGCCCGGTCGACGAGCTGGGCGGCGACCGCACCCCCGCCGAGGAGTCGACCGGCGACAGCAGGAGCCGGTCGAACTCGCCGCTGGACCTCGACTTCGACTTCGAGGAGGGGACGCCGTTCCAGCTCTGCCAGCCGTGGCTCAAACAGCCGCTCGTCCAGCTGCTGTTGCTGTTCGGGGTCTTCGGGGTGTTCTCCGTCGGGCGCTGGCTCGACGACGCGGCGACGGGGCTGGCCGCCGTCTTCGTGGTCGGCTACCCCGGCTTCTTCCTCTACCTGCTCTTCACGACCTGCCGGACGGACCCGGGGCTGCTCTCGCTGGCCGACGGCGGGCGGCCCGCACAGGAGGGCGGCGGGCTGTTCGGCGGCCAGAGCACGGTCGCGGCGCCGTCGTTCTCGACGGCCGCGCTGCTGGTGCTCGTGGTCGCCACGCTGGTCGCCGTCGCCGCGCTGGTGCTGACCGGCAACCACGACCAGCGCGAGGAGTACGAGTCCGGCGGCGAGGACGAGGACCCCGAGCCGGAACCGTCGGCGGACGTGCGGGCGGTCGGCGCGGCCGCGGGGCGGGCGGCCGACCGCATCGAGGAGACCGACGAGTTCGAGAACGAGGTCTACCGGGCGTGGGCGGCGATGACCGAGCACCTCGCGGTCGACCGGCCGGAGTCGAGCACGCCCGCGGAGTTCGCGACGGCCGCGACGGCCGCGGGGATGGACCCGGCGGACGTGGC
Source organism: Halosimplex halophilum (assembly GCF_004698125.1). NCBI lineage: Archaea > Methanobacteriati > Methanobacteriota > Halobacteria > Halobacteriales > Haloarculaceae > Halosimplex > Halosimplex halophilum. The sequence continues at coordinate 2,135,672 of NZ_ML214297.1, read as the reverse complement.
CCGGCTCACCGACATCTTCGAGGAGGTGCGCTACGGAGGGGCGGAACCGACCGCCGATCGCGAGCGGGCGGCCGTCGAGACGCTGCGGCGGATCGAGGCGACCTACGCCGACGCGGACGCCGGCGGTGACGCGGACGCCGGCGGGAGGGGCGACGGCGGATGAGCCGGAGCGTCACGGCGACGCTGGGGGTGATCCTGGGGGTCGTCGGGCTCGCCGCGCTCGCCGTCCCACAGATCACGACGCCGCTGCCGACCGGCGACCCGTTCGTCCTGGTCGTCGGGCTGGTCCTCCTCCTGGGGGCGGTGGCGCAGGTCCAGCGCCGGCGCCACACCGACCTCGACTACGCGGAGACGCCGGACGCGGAGCTGGCCGTCGACCTGCCGACGCCGGGCGACGACCTGGACCGGCGGCTCGGCCGGCTGCGGCTGACGCGGTTCAACGAGTCCGAGCGCCGCCGCATCAGCGACGAGATCGGCGACGTGGCCGCGGAGACGATCCGCCGGCGCGAGCGCTGCTCGCCGGAGGAGGCCCGGCGGGCGCTCGACGAGGGGACCTGGACGGACGACCCGTTCGCGGCCGCCTTCTTCACCGGCCGGGTACCGGAGGCGCCGACGACCGACCGCCTGCGCGAGCTGCTCGACCGGGAGTCGCCGTTCAAGCGCCGCGCCGTCCGGGCGGTCGACGCCATCGAGCGGCTGCTGGAGTCCGACGACCGGCGGGACGCCGGCGAGCGAACGGGGGACGACGATGAGTGAGGACGAGCCCGGACGGCCGGACGGCGAGCGGCCGGATCCGGAGGACTGGGACCCCGAGCGGGCGGCCCCGGAGCGGCCGGACGGCGGCCGTGCGGTGATGGACGAGGCCGGCGAGCCGTCGGTCGACGCTGGCGACGGGACCGAGTCGCCGTCGGCGGGAGCGGGCGGAAGGGACGGAGCGGGGGCGGAGACGGGAACGGCGGCCGCGGCGACAGCCGGGGGAGCGGCGGGCGCGGACGCGGAGACGCCGGGGCCCTCGGCGGTGTCGGTCCGCTCCTCGCGGGTCCGCTCGACGAACCACTGGGTGGGGTTCGCGGCGCTGGTCTTCTGCTCGGCCGGGCTGGGCGCGCTCGTCCGCTCGCGGCCGCTCATGCTCGCGGCCGTCGCCGGCGTCGGCTACCTCGCGTACGCGAACACGACGGAGGCGCCCGAGCCGGCGCTGGCCGTCGAGCGGCGCCTCTCCGAGGACGAGCCCGAGCCGGGCGACCGTGTGGAGGTGACGGTCGTCGTCGAGAACGTCGGCGAGGCGGTCCTGCCGGACCTGCGGGTCGTCGAGCAGGTGCCGGAGGCGCTGGCGGTCACCGACGGGCCGGCGCGGGCGGCGACCGCGCTCCGGCCTGGCTCGCGGATGACGTTCTCCTACGAGGTGCTCGCGCGGCGGGGCGCCTACCGCTTCGAGGGGCTGACCGTGCTCGCGCGCAACGCCAGCGGCAGCCGCGAGCGCGAGCTCGACGTCGAGACGGAACGGGCGGCGATCACCTGCCTGGCGCCGGTCGACGCGACGGACACGGTCCCGCTGCGGGGGCTCACCTCGCCGTACACGGGTCGGGTCCCGACGGACTCCTCCGGCGAGGGCACGGAGTTCGCGTCGCTGCGGGAGTACCAGCACGGCGACCCCCTCTCGCGGATCGACTGGAACACCTACGCCCGCGACCGGACGCTGACGACCATGGAGTTCCGCGAGGAGCGCATGGCGACGGTGGTCGTCGTCCTCGACCTGCGGCCGGAGGCGTACCTCCAGACCGGCGACGACGGGCCCCACGCGGTCGACCGCGGCATCGACGCCGCCCGGCGGGTGTTCAACTCGCTGCTGGACACGGGCGACCGCGTCGGGATCGCGGCGTTTTCGGCCGAGAGCGTCTGGCTGTCGCCGGGGTCGGGGCCGACCCACCGCGCCCGCGCCCGGGAGCTGCTGTCGACCCACCCGGCGCTGTCGCCGCTGCCGCCCGACGGGCGGGTGTACGTCCGGCTCCGGCTGCGCCGGCTGTCCCAGCGGCTCGACGACGACGCCCAGGTCGTGTTCGTCTCGCCGATGCCCGACGACACGAGCGCGGTGATCGCCCGCTCGCTGCACGCCCGGGGCCACGCCGTCACCGTGCTCAGCCCGGACCCGACGGCGTCGGACACGCCGGGGCGGCGGCTGGCGGCCGTCGACCGGTCGAACCGGCTGAACGACCTGCGGGGCAGCGACGTGCGGGTCGTCGACTGGGGCGGCGACGAGCGGCTGGCCGAGGCGCTCGAACGCGCGCGCAGGCGGTGGTCCGGATGAGCGGGACGGAGGTCACCCGCCGCCCGGGCCGGCACTCGCTGGTCGTCTCGGGCGTCGCGGGCGCGACGGCGGCGGCGATGGCGCTGGTCGCGAGCGCCGCGGGCGCGGCCGTGGCGGCGCTCGGGACGGCCGTGTTGCTCGCGGGAGTTCGGCGGGCGAACCACCGCGCCGTCGACGCCGGCGGGGCCGTCGCGTTCGTCGGCGTCGCGCTCGCGGCGCTGTCGGAGGCGCCCGCGGCCGCGGTCCTGTTCGGGACGGTCGCCGCCGTCGTCGCCTGGGACGCCGCCACCAACGCCGTCTCGCTGGGCCGCCAGCTCGGCGCCGAGGCCGACACAGTCCGCGCCGAGAACCTCCACGCGATGGTCGGCGCCGTCGTCGGCCTCGTCACCGCGGCCTTCGGCCTCGTCCTCTTCGCGGTCGGCCCGACCGGCCAGCCCGTCACCACGGTGTTCGTCCTCCTGATCGCCGCGACGCTGCTCGTCGTCGCGCTGAACCGGTAGCCGGACGCCCGTCCGAAACGTCGAACCGTCGCGCTCGACCCGGCAGGTTCCGGCCGCCGGCTTTTGCCCCCCGACCGCCAACAGCCCGCATGACACGACTCCGTTCGCTCCGCCAGGGTGAGCGAGCGAACGCCGCGCTCGCGTGGCTGCTGGCGGGCGCGCTGGTCGCGGTGGCGGTCGCGAGCGCGCTCGCTGGCGACCTCGCGTGGGCGCTGCTCGCCCTCGCGCTCGCGGTGCCGGTCGCGGCGCCCGCGGTAGCCGCCCGCGACCCGACGGCCACGGTCCCGTGGCCGCTGGCGCTGACGGCTGTCGCCGCGGTCGCCGGCCCGTGGGTCGGCCTCCCGTCCGAACTCGCTGGATATCTCGCGGTCGCGGCGTTCGCGACGCTCGCGGTCGTCGACCTGGTCGCGTTCACGAGCGTCGACCTGAGCCGGCGGTTCGCGGCCGTCTCGGTCGCGCTGACGACCATGGCCGCCCAGGCGGTCTGGAGCGTCGCGCAGTTCTACTCGGACGTGTGGCTCGGGACGGCCTACATCCCCTCGAAGGCCGAACTGCAGTGGGACTTCGTCGCCGCGACCGCCGTCGCGGCCGCCGCCGCCGGTGCGTTCCTGTGGTACGCCGGCCGGTTCGAACGCGCGGGACCCCGCGGGGACCCGCCGCGTCGGACGGGGGCACCATGACGCTCGGCGAGGCTGTCGGACTCTCGGACGGTCAGGAGCGGCTGCTGACGCGTGGGTTGCAGGCGGCGCTGGCGGCGCTGGCGGCCTACGGGGTTGCGACGGGCAGCTGGGGGACGGCCGTCAACGGCGCGGCCGCGCTGGCGGCCACGTTCCTCCCGGCGCTGATCCGCCGGGAGTACGGCTACGCGATGGACCCGGGGCTGGTGCTGTGGATCGCCGTCGCCGTCTTCCTCAACGCCCTCGGGTTCGCGGGGCTGTACGAGCAGTACCAGTGGTACGACGAGATCACCCACACCGTCTCGGGGACGATCATCGCGGGGATCGGGTACGCGTCGTTCCGGGCGGTCGAGGAACACTCCGGCGAGGTCGACGCGCCGCCTGCCTTCCGGGCGGCGTTCGTCGTCGTCTTCGTGCTCGCGGCCGGCGTGGTCTGGGAGCTGCTGGAGTTCGCGTCCGAACAGCTCGCGGGCGCTCTCGGTGCCGACGCGCCGCTGGTCGTCTACGGGGTCGACGACATCGTGACCGACATGATATTCAACGGGGTCGGCGGACTGGTCGTCGCGCTGTGGGGCAGCGACTACGTCGGCGGGTTCACCGGCTTCCTCCGGGACCGGCTCGGCGGGGGCGAGGACCCCCCGGCCGACGGGTGAGCTACAGGTCGCCCTCTCCTTCCATCGTGCGGAGTTCGCTGACGCGCTGGTAGACCTCGTCCATCTCGCAGTCCTCGCGCTTGTCGTCGACGTGGCCGTAGACGAGGCCCATGCGGTGGTTGCTCCGCAGCTCGTCCTCGTTGCGCGCGAGGAAGTCCCAGTACAGCGCGTTCAGCGGGCAGGCGCCCCTCCCGGTGGTCCGGTCGGGGTCGTAGGCGCAGCCCTCGCAGTAGTCGCTCATCCGGTCGACGTAGTTGGCGGAGGCGACGTACGGCTTGGTGGCGAAGACGCCCGAGCCGTAGGCCCCCATCTCGACGACGTTGGGCGTGGTCACCCAGTGGTAGGCGTCGACGTAGGCCGCGTGGAACCACTCGTTGAGGGCGGCGGGGTCGACCCCCCACAGCGTCGCGAAGTTCGAGAGCACCATCAGCCGCTGGATGTGATGCGAGTAGCCGCGCTCGCGTACGTCGCCGACGCTGCCGCCGACGCAGGCCATGTCGGTGTCGCCGCTCCAGAACAGGTCGGGCAGCGACCGGTCGGCGCCCAGCCGGTTCGCCTCGGCGAGGTCGGGCATCGTCCGCTCGTAGACGTGGCGCACGAACTCCCGCCAGCCGAGGAACTGGCGGACCGCCCCCTCCGCGGAGTTGAGCGGCACGTCCTCGCGGGACTCGTAGGCGTCCTCGATGGCGGTGACCGCTTCCCAGGGGTGGACGAGCCCGACGTTGACCGCCGGCGAGAGCAGGGCGTGGGCCATCGCCGGGTCGTCGGCCCGCATCGCGTCCTGGTAGGGGCCGAACTCGGGGAGCCGTTCGGCGACGAACTGATCGAGGGCGGCCAGCGCGTCCGCCCGGGTGACCGGCCAGGCGAAGCCCTCGGTCGACCCCCAGGTGTCGAACTCGTCGGCGACCCACGCGGCGACTTCGCGCGTGAGGTCGTCGCGTTCGGGCTCGTAGACCGGCGGCGCCTCCCAGTCGTCCGGCGGGAACTCGCGGTTGTCCTCGTCGAAGTTCCACTCGCCGCCGACGGGCTCGCCGTCCGCCATCAGGACGCCGCTCTCGCGGCGCATCCACCGGTAGAAGTCCTCGTGACGGAACTGGTCGCTCTCGCCCTCGCCGTCGGTCCACTCGTCGAAGGCCTCGGGGGTCGAGCAGAACAGCTCGTTGGTGACCAGTTCGAGGTCGCCGCCGGCGGCCTCGACGAGGTCGCGGAAGCGGTCGCCGCTGCGGTGGCTCGGCGAGCGCATCGCGACGAGCGTGTCGTCGGGGTGGCGGTCGAAGTACGTCGCCAGGCCCTCGCGGAACGTCTCGGCCCGCACGTACTCGACCTCGTAGCCGGCCTCGCGGAGTCCGTCCCGGAAGTGGCGCATCGCGGCGAAGACGAGCGTGAGCTTGTGGTGGTGGTAGGGCTTGCGCCGGGCGAACCCGCGGGCCTCGATCATGCAGACGCGCGACCCCTCGGGGGCGCGGTCGAGCGGGCCGACCCCGGGGTGGAGGTGGGTCCCGAGGACCCAGGGGACCCGGTCCGGGTCGTCCGTGTCGTACTCGTCGGGGGTGCCGACGACCGGGCGTGGCTGTGTCATGGCGGAGGGGGAGCCGATAGTTGCTCTAGCGGGACTCACATCATAGAGGCGGTACCCACACAGTTCGATCCCCGGCGGTCGACCGTGTGGGCTCCGCGACTGCGGGCCCACGCCGCAGGTCTCCGGGCCGCAGGTCCGCAGGCCGCGGGTCGCCGCTCACCCGTCGGTGATGAAGGAGTTGCGCAGCGGCGGGTAGCTCATCAGCGTCGACAGCCGGAGCATGTACGACAGCAGGAAGGCCAGCGGGCTGAACACGAGGGCGCCGAGGAGGGCGAACCCGAGGGCCGTCTCCACGTCCGACAGCGACTCCTCGACCGGACCCGCGTACCCGAGCATCACCAGCGAAGCGGCGAGCACGGCGACGAAGCCGACGTACAGCAGCAGCCGCGAGAGGGTCGCGATCTCCTTTTGCCCGTACAGCGTCTTCGCGTACTGGCGGGTGACGTTGAACAGCCGCAGCGTCTCCTGGAGCCGGTCGAACGGCTCGTCCGGCGCCCCCTCGCCGCAGTCGTGTTCGAGGTACTGGACGGTCTCGACGAGCCAGGCGCTGTTGACGCGCATCAGCGCCGCCAGCAGGTCGTAGGAGCCGAACTCCGACGCGTCGACCTCCCGCAGGACGCCCTCGGTGCTCTCGACGACCTCGTCGCGGAGGAGGTCGCCGCGTCGCGCCAGGTCCGGGTCGCCCGTGTCGGCGGCCGCCTCGGCGACGGCGTCGGCGCCCGCCCGGAGCGTCTCGACGAGCGTCCGGACGAACGCCGACGGCTGGGGCGGGATCAGCCCGATGTCGGCCTGGGTCTTGAGGTCGTCGCGGAGCTGTCTGATGCCCTCGTCGCGGCCGCGGAGCTCGTGGGGTTTGCCGAACTCCCGGGAGAGGACGAGCTGGTTGATCGTGATAGTGATCGGGACGAGCGTCAGGTTGCCGGAGATCAGGACGCTCAACAGCAGCGTCGCCGGGTCGTCGGAGCCGGGGTCGACGAGGCCGCTCAGGCCCGAGACGAGGAACGCGGCGAACGCGACGGCGACGAACAGGCCGGCGACGAGCCACCGGTTCGCGTCGAGCAGGAGCCAGCGGTTCGCCGACGAGTGGACGATCCCCTCCGGGAGGGGGCTCGTCGTCGACGCCTCGACGGAGTGGTCGGAGTGACTCACGGGCGGACTTGCGGCCCGACCGGCGAAAGCGGCCGCCCTGAAACTGCCACCGGACGGGCCGGCGCTCGACCGCCGCGGTCGGCCGTGGCGGTCCGCCCGGGTGTCCGTTCACCCGCTCCGGGGCTCGCCCGCCGACCGGCCGCTCGCGACGCCACTCCGGCGGCCCGCGTAGCCGACGTACGTCAGCAGGAGTCCGGTCGACAGCAGGTGGATCCCCGTGAGCAGTCCGACCGCCCACGCGGCCGTGCTCGGGAACCCCGCCCAGAGCAGGGCCGCCAGCAGCACCGAGACGGTCCCGCTCACGACGTACCAGGGCCAGCTGGGGTCGGACCGCGTCCCGAGCCCCATCGCGACCTCGATGACGCCCTCGATCGCGAAGTAGGCGATGAGCAGGATCGTCACCGTCGCCAGGCCGAGGACCGGATTGACCAGCAACGAGATCCCCGCGGCCGCGTAGAGGGCCGCGAGCGCGACCTGCCAGACCGTCCCGGTGGCTCCCTCGGCCGAAAACGCGTTGACGGCGTGTCCGAGCCCGCCGACGACGAGCAGCGCACCGAGCAGGATCGAGATCGCCACGCCGGTGACGAACGGCGCGGCGATCGCGAGCAGCCCGAGGAGGGTGATCAGGAGACCGGCGCCCATCAGGTAGCGCCAGCTCCGCCGTACGTCCGCCGAGACCGCCGAGGAACTGTCTGTGCTCATCGTCTCTCGGTCGAGCCTACGTCGACGCACGGCATAACCGTATTCGTGATGTTGTGTTGATATTGATACTGTCACACACAGTGTTGCGGACAGTTGAATAGGTCTACCGTGGAACGAGGGAGCTTACTCGACCGTCGGCGGGTCCGGTCGGCGGCAGGCGGGGGTCGCGGCGCGCCGAATTCGGACCGGCCGATGGTCCGTCTCGGCCGCTGGTCGCGGGGCTGGCCACGGACCCGCTTCCAGGTGGGAACAACCGACTTGCCGGCGCCGGCCCTCTCCCGGAAACGAGATGAGGCGGGGACGGTCGCCACCGGCGAGTTCCGCGGTGGTCCGGCGGTGGGCGGGCGCAGCCGTCGGAGACGGCGTTCGTTCGGCGGCCGAGCGGAGGGGCGCGGGCGAGTGACCGACGCGTACTACCTCGTCAGCGACCTCCACATCGGCGGCGACGAGCAGTTGCGCCACGTCGACTTCCGCGAGGAGCTGATCGGCTTTCTCCGGGAGCTGGAGCGGGGCGACGAGGACGCGGAGCTGCTGATCAACGGCGACGCGTTCGGGCTGTGGGAGTTCACGGAGGTCGACGGACCGGCGAAGCTCGACGCGCTGGTCGCCGACTATCCGGACCTGTTCGCACAGCTGCGGGCGACCGGCGAGCGGATCCCGATCACGCTCATCCCGGGCAACCACGACTACGAACTCGCCGCCCACGACGAGTACGTCGAGCGCCTCGCCGAGTACAACGTGACGCTCGACCAGTCGGTGTCGATCACCCGCGACCTCGGCGATTCCGTCGTCCACGTCGAACACGGGATGCAGGAGGACCCGAACAACCGGATCCCCGACTTCGGGAACCCCTACGCGAACCCGCCGGGCTACTTCGTGAACCGACAGATCACGAGCCGCGCCGGGCGGCTCTCGGACCGGGGCAAGTACAACTGGCTCAGGGACATCCAGGCGGTGACGCCGATGACCCAGATCCCTGACTGGCTCGTCTCCAACTACTTCTACCGGGAGATGAGCGCCTGGCTGCGGTTCGTTGTCCTCCCGTTCCTGCTCCTGTTCAACGCGGCGCTGTGGTACGTCGGGGTCGTCGCCCTCGACGCGACCGGGATCTGGTCGCTCCCCATGACCCTCGTGCAGGACGCGCTCGCGCTGTTCGGCCCGGTCGGGTATCTGGTCGACATCGTCCTCGCGGCCAACCTGGTGCTCGTCGGTCTGCTCGCCGCGGTCGCCGTCCCGCTGTACGTCTTCTTCAGGGACGTTCGGAAGACGCTCCGGCGGTTCGGGCTCGTCCGCGAGGGCGACGGCGAGGACCCCGTCGAGAAGTACCTCGACCGGGCGAGGGAGGTCTTTCGGACCGACCCCGCCGTCGCCGTGTACGTCTACGGTCACACCCACCGGCCGTCGACGACCGCGATGGACGGTCGGCTCGTGATCAACACCGGCACCTGGCTCAAGCGCCTCCATCGCGTCGATCCCCCCGTCGGCCTGCTCCCACCTGTGTACTACTCGTCGTACCGGCTCAACTACTTCCGGCTCACCGCGGCCGACGACGGGGGCGTCCGCGTCGACTACGAGGTGATCGACAAACCGGACCCCGACGACGAGACGCTCCTCCAGCGACTGCTCACCCGCCCGCCGGACCCCGAGGAGCCGATCCCGGAGACGACCGTCGTCGACCCGCCCGGCCCGCCCGACGCGCGAGTGTCCGAACCCGCCGAGGAGTGAGCGCCTGCGCGGACCGGTCACCGCCGCGACCGACTCGGTCCGGGCGACCGACCTATACCTGTGGCGTGCGAAGGACTCGCATGCCGATCGACGTTCTCGACGGGGAGGCTCGCGCCGTCGACACGCACGCCCACCAGCCGACATCGGTGTTCCTGGAGGACGCGGGCGGACAGCTCATGCGGGACGCCGCCGAGCGGTTCGGGACCGACCTGGAGACGTGGAGCTACGCCGAGATGGTCGAGGAGTACCGCGAGGCGGGGGTCGGGCGGGCGGTCCTGCTCGGGTGGGACGCCGAGACCAACACGGGCAACCCGCCGGTCCCGAACGAGCACGTCGCGGAGGTGCGCGACGACTACCCCGACTTCTTCGTCGGGTTCGGGAGCGTCGACCCGCGCAAGGACGACTGTGTGTCGGAGGCGCGCCGCTGTATCGAGGACCTGGACCTGTCGGGGTTCAAGTTCCAGCAGATCGCCCAGGGGTTCGACCCGAGCGACCCCGCCCACGACGAGCTGTGGGCGACTATCGAGGAGCTGGGCGTGCCGGTGGTCTTCCACGGCGGCAACACGACTCTCGGCGCGGGCGCGCCCGGCGGTCGGGGCCTGCGGATCGAGTACGGGAACCCGATGCTGGTCGACGACGTGGCGGCGCGGTACCCCGACCTGCAGATCCTGATCGCCCACCCCGCGTTCCCGTGGGAGAAGGAGCAACTCGCGGTCTGTCAGCAGAAGGGCAACGTCTACATGGACCTGTCGGGGTGGCGGCCGGCGTACATCGACGACCAGGTGCTCCAGTACGCCCGGACCGTGCTGCAGGACAGGGTGATGTTCGGGACGGACTACCCGATGATCCGGCCCGGCGAGTGGCTCGAGGGGTTCGCCGAGCACTGCGACTTCCCGGCGGCGGTCCAGCGGAAACTCCTCTGGGAGAACGCCGAGTCGTTCCTGGGGCTGTGAGCGGCGGCCGGGGCCTTACCCCGTCGGGGAGCTGGTGGGTTCGGCGTCGGTCGCCGTCGGTTCGGTCCCGGGGGTGGTCGCCGTACCGGGTGCGGCCGTGGCGTTCGGCGACTGGGCGGTCCCGACGGTCGCGTTCGCGTCCGGGGTGGTTGCGGTGACGACCTCGGGGCCGGGGACGCAGAACGCATCGGGGCGGCGGACGGTGACGCCGCCGACGCGGTCGACGGTGAACGTCTCGATCTCGGTGGTGTTGACGATCCCGTCGATGGTGTCGCGCTGGAGTGTCCGCTCCTGGCGGACGTGACGGACGACGCCGCGGCGGTCGACCAGGACGGTCGACTCGACGGTCAGCGCCTCGCCCGACCCCACGAGGATCTCGATGTCGCGGGCCTCCTCGAAGACGCGTACCTCGGTGCCGTTCCAGGTGCGCGTGCCGACCCGCGTGTAGTTGTACGAGCCGATCCGGTCGTCGAGCCAGTTCACGCCGGTCAGGGCGTCGCGGTACCAGGTCGACTGCGGCGAGTCGGGGTCGTACGGTTGGCGGTCGACGGCGACGCCGTCCTCGACCTGGCGGAGCCGGTAGACGGTGCCGGCGACGGCGAACACGTGGACCGACTGGAAGCCGAGCGTCACCCCCTCGTAGGCGAACGCGCCGGCGCCGGGCGTGGCCCGTACCCGCGTGCCGTCCATCCGGAGGGCGAAACTGTAGTTGTCCAGCGCGGCGCCGTGGCTGGCCACGAGGTCGGTGCCGGCGACCGTCCCGTCCGTCGTCGGGAGGGAAACGGGGCTTTCGGGGGTCGGCGGCGGGGTCCGGTCGTCGGCCGCCACCCGCGGGGCGAGACACTCCGTCGGCGTCGGCGTGGCCGTCCGCAGCGACTCCGCGGTCGGGACCTCGGCGGGCGTCAGCGTCGGCGTGTCGGGATCCGCGGTGTCGTCCGCGGGACCGCCGAAGGCGTTACAGCCCGCGAGGACGACCACCAGCGCGACGACGACGGTACGTCGATGCACGCTCGCCACTGAGGATTCGACCCGCAAAAACCTACGCACGGCAGTTCCGGGGGCGGGTTCGATCCCGGGGAGCGGGTCCGATTCCATGGCCGGGGATGCTGGTCGGCCGCCACCGCCCGATGGACGCGCGTCCACGCGCCGCGGCGACGGGGCAGGCTTATCGGCGCGCCGCCGCAGGGTCCGGTATGGACGCAGCCGACGCCGACGACGACCGCGACGCCCGCCTGGGCGTCGACGTGGGCGGCACCTTCACCGACGTAGCGCTGGTGGTCGACGGCGAGCTGACGACCGCGAAGGTCCCGACCACCGACGACCAGTCCCGCGGGGTCGTCGCCGGGATCGAGGCGGCCTGCGACGCCGCCGGCGTCGACCCGGGCGCAGTCGTCGAGTTCCGCCACGCCACTACCGCCGCCGTCAACGCCGTGCTCGAAGGGGCGGGCGCCGAGACGGCGCTCGTGACGACCGAGGGGTTCGCCGACGCCGTCGCGATCGGGCGCCAGGACCGCCCGGCCCTGTACGACCTCTCGGCGGAGAGACCCGCGCCGCTCGTCCCGGCCGAGCGCCGCTTCGAGGTCGACGAGCGGGCGACCACGGAGGGGATCGAGCGGCCCGTCGACCCGGCGGAAATTCGGGCGGTAGCGGACGCCCTCGACGGGGACTGCGAGAGCGTGGCGGTCGCGTTCCTCCACGCCTACGCCCATCCCGACAACGAGCGGCGGGCGGCGGAGGTCCTCCGCGAGGAACTCCCGGTTCCGGTCTCGGCCAGCCACGAGGTGCTCGCGGAGTTCCGCGAGTACGAGCGGACGGCGACGACCGTCGCCGACGCCTACGTGACCCCGGTCGTCGACGACTACCTCGCGCGGCTCGACGAGCGGGCCGCGGACCTCGGTCTGCCGCCGGTGCGCGTGATGGGCTCGAACGGCGGGATCGCCGACGCCGGGACGGTCCGGGAGCGGGCGGTCACGACGCTGCTGTCGGGGCCGGCGGCGGGCGTCGTCGGCGCCGGGCGCTTCGAGCGGGGCGGGGACGCCGGGCTCGTCACCTTCGACATGGGCGGCACGTCCTCCGACGTGAGCCTCGTCCGCGACGGCCGTGCCGAACGGACGACCGACGCGGAGATCGGCGACCACCCCGTCGGCGTCCCGATGGTCGACGTGCACACCGTCGGCGCCGGCGGCGGGTCTATCGCCCGCGTCGACGAGGGGGGTGCGCTCCGCGTCGGTCCACAGTCCGCGGGCGCCGAACCCGGCCCGGCCTGCTACGGGAAGGGCGGCGACGAGCCGACGGTCACCGACGCGGCCGTGGTACTGGGGTATCTCGGCGCCGACACGACGCTGGGCGAGGGGCTCGACCTCGACGCCGACCGCGCGGAGGAAGTCATGGAGGACCTGGCCGACGAGGCGGGACTCGACACCGTGATCGACGCCGCCCAGGGGGTCTACCGCGTGGCGAACGCGACGATGGCCCGCGCGATCAGGGGAGTTACCGTCGAGCGCGGCCACGACCCCCGGGAGTTCGCGCTCGCGGCGTTCGGCGGCGCCGGGCCGATGCACGCCGCGACGCTGGCCGACCGTCTGGGTATCGAGACGGTCCTGGTCCCGCCCGGCAACGGCGTCCTCTCGGCGCTGGGCCTGTTATCTGCCGACGAGCGCCACGACGCGACGCGGACCTACCGGACCGGCCTCGCCGACGCCGACCCCGAGGCGGTCGAGTCGGTGTTCGACGACCTGGCGGCGGACGCTCTCGGGAACGCCAGCGAGCCCGAAGCCGCGACGGTCGAGCGGGAGGCCGAGTGTCGCTACGCGGGCCAGAGCTTCGAACTCGCGGTGGACGCGCCCGAGCCGTTCGACGCGGCGACGGTCCGCGAGCGGTTCCACGACGCACACGAGCGCGCCCGCGGCTACCGCATGGACGAGCCGGTCGACCTGGTGACCTGCCGGGTGACGGCGACGGTCCCGGGCGAGCCGCCGGACCTGGCGTACGAGCCCGAGGGCGACCCCCTGCTCGGCAAGCGCGACGCCTTCTTCGAGTCGGGGTTCTACCGCGCGCCGGTCTACGACCGCGCCCGCGTCCCGGTCGACGTGACCGTGGAGGGCCCAGCGATCTTCGCCGGCGGCGAGAGCACGGTCGTCCTCCCGCCGCAGTGGACCGCGCGCGCCGACGAACAGGGAACGCTCGTGCTGGAGGCGAGCGAGGAATGACCGTGACCGAGACCTCACCGACCAACCGACACGCCGCCGACCGATACGACACCGAAGGAGGAGGCGACGAATGGTAGACCTCGACCCGGTCGAACTGGAGATACTGCGGAACCAGCTGGAGAGCGTCGCCGAGGAGATGGGACGGGTCCTCATCAGGGGCGCCTACTCGCCGAACATCACGGAGCGGCGGGACTGCTCGACGGCGGTCTTCGACGCCGACGGACGCATGATAGCCCAGGCCGAACACATCCCGGTCCACCTCGGCGCGATGCCCGAGGCGGTCGACGCCGTCCTCGACCGCGACCCCCGACCGGGGGATGTGTTCGCGCTGAACGACCCCTTCGAGGGGGGGACGCACCTCCCCGACGTGACGCTGGTCTCGCCGATCGCGCCCGAACGGGATCCCGACTCAGAGGACCCCGAGATACTCGGCTACGCGGTCTCGCGGGCCCACCACGCCGACGTGGGCGGGATGGCGCCGGGGAGTATGCCGGCCGGCGCGCGGGACATCCACCAGGAGGGGCTCCGCATCCCGCCGGTTCGGCTGGTCGAGGGCGGCGAGATCCGCGAGGAAGTCGAGTCGGTCCTGCTCGCCAACGTCCGCAACCCGGAGGAACGCCGCGCGGATCTCAGAGCCCAGATCGCCGCCAACGAGCGCGCCGAGGAGCGGATCGCCGACCTCCTCGCCGACCACGGCGACCGCCTGCTCGCCGCCTTCGACGCCGTGATCGACTACTCCCGCGAGCGCGTCGAAGCGGAACTCCGCGAGCTGCCCGACGGCACCTACCGCGCGACCGACGCCATGGAGGGCGACGGTGTCACCGACGACGACATCCCCGTCGAGGTGACGGTCACCGTCGACGGCGCGACCGTCGACGTGGACTTCGCCGGCACCGCCGACCAGGTCGCCGGCAACGTCAACGCGCCCCTCACCGTCGCCAAGAGCGCAGTATACTTCGTGATCAGGTGTATTACGGATCCGGAGATACCGCCGAATCAGGGCTGTTACGATCCGGTTACGGTCGAGGCGCCGGAGGGATCGCTGTTGAACCCCGAGCCGCCGGCGGCGGTGGTCGGCGGGAACGTGGAGACGAGCCAGCGGGTGACCGACGTGGTCTTCGCGGCGCTGGCGGAGGCGGCGCCCGACCGCGTCCCCGCGGGCGGGCAGGGGACGATGAACAACCTCGTCGTCGGCGACGCCGACTTCGCCTACTACGAGACCGTCGGGGGCGGCGCGGGCGCCAACCCGGACGGCGACGGCCTCTCGGGCGTCCAGGTCGGGATGACGAACACGCTGAACACCCCCGTCGAGGCGCTCGAAGCGGCCTACCCGCTCCGGGTCGAGCGCTACGCGCTCCGCGAGGGCAGCGGCGGCGACGGGCAGTACCGCGGCGGCGACGGGCTCGTCCGCTCGGTGCGGGTCGAGACCGACGCGACCGTCTCGCTGCTGACCGAGCGCCGCCGGCACGCCCCCCAAGGCATCGCCGGCGGCGCGGACGGCGAGCCCGGGATCAACCGCATCGACGGCGAGCGCGTCCCGGCGAAGGTCACCCGCGAGGTGTCGGCGGGCACGACCGTCACCGTCGAGACCCCCGGCGGCGGCGGTCACGGGCAGCCGGCGAGCGGGTCGGACGACGCCTCCGGCGGAGGCGGTGCCACCGACGACGGTTCGAGCGACTCGGCGTGAACAGTCGCGACTGGTCGGGTGAGGGCCGGCGCTGAGTGCAGGGGGACTGCCGCGGTGCGGTCGGCGCGCGCTAGAGCGTGCGTTCATGCGCGCGACCGTAGCCGCACGAGGTCTTCGTGAACTGTGTGAACGAAGGCTCGTCGAGCTTGCTCCAACGGTGGATTCGCGACTCGCGAGTCGCGAATCGGCTGGGGAGGCTCGTGGCCGTCTGCGGTGCTGTGCGGTCGTGGTGCGGTCGCTGTGTGGTTGCGGTTCCTGGTGGACTGAAAGGGCGAGGCGCGCTCGCGCCGATAGTCGCCTGAGCGACCCCTATCCGCGCGGGCAGTGCGGAGAGCGCGGATATGTCGCTTGGTTCGAGAGAGCTCCGCTCTCTCGTCACTGAGCGAATCGGAGATTCGCGAGGTCCGCAGGAGCTCCGCTCCTGCGAGATCCCGAAAATCTTCGATTTTCGGAGACAGCGACCGCGAGCGGGCCGAGGGCTTTCATCGCCTGCTGTCAGTTGCGGTCGCGTCCCCTGCGGTACCGACTCCAGCTAGCGAGCGGACCGAGGGCGTTCACCGCTCACCGTCGAGTGCGGTCGAGACGAGTACGGCCGAGACGAGTACGGGCACAGCCGTCCCCACTTCCCACGACAGATCGGCCGGAACCGCCCCCTCGACACACCCGTTCGAACACACGCGACGAGGAGGCGAACGCTGAAATGGGGCGGCGTCGTGACCCCGGGTATGAGTCTCGTCGCCGACGAACTGGCGGGCGTGGTCGACCTGTTCGGGGGGTTGACCCGGGCGGAACTCCACCGCGCGCTGGAAGAGCTGGCCTACAAGCGCGGCGAGGAGCCCGACGCCGACGCGGTCGCCGCGGCCGTCGACGCCGCCGTCGAGAGCTACCACCTCGTCCCCGTCGAGCGCGACGACGCGACGCTGCTCGTCGCCGGCCCGACCGCCTTCCCGACGCTGCCCGAGGGCGCGGAGGACCTCCCGCACATCATGGACGTGGAGGCGCGGTCGGTCGACCGCGAGACCGCCGCGGCCGCCGCCCGGGACCGCCTCGACGCCCAGGCGGTCGAGGTCGCCAAGGCGGGCGAGGCCGACCGCGCCGACGAACTCGTCGAGGTCTGCTACGACCTGGAGACGTGGGCCGCCGTCGACACCGCCGAGCTGCGCGAGCGACTCGACGACGTGTGAGTGCTCGCCCGGGCCGCCGTCCGCTGTCGTTCCTTCGAGGGTAACCCGTCAGTTAAGACCGCCCGGACCGTTCGGCCGGGTATGGACCTGTCGCGGCTGCGGGAGCGCGACCCGGTCGAGCTGACGGCCGAGGGGTCGCGAGCGGAGGGGAGCGACCGCCTCACCGGCGAAGAGCGCGAGGCGGCGGTCCTGGCGCCGGTCGTCGCCCGCGACGGCGCCGACCACGTCCTGTTCACGAAGCGCGCCGACCACCTCAGCGACCACCCGGGCCAGATGAGCTTCCCCGGCGGCGGCCGCGAACCGGAGGACACGGACCTGCTCGCGACCGCGCTCCGCGAGGCCGGCGAGGAGATCGGCCTGCGTTCCGAGGAGGTCGAGGTCGTCGGCCGCCTCGACGACATCCGGACGATCACCGACTACCTCGTCCGGCCGTTCGTCGCGCGCATCGCCGACCGGGAGTACCGGCCCAGCGACGAGGAGGTCGCGGAGGTGGCGGTCCTCCCCGTCGCCGGGCTCGTCGACCCCGACAACTACGAGAGCGAGCGCCGCGACCACCCCCACTACGGCGAGATCCGGCTGCACTTCTTCCGCGTCGACGGGTTCACCGTCTGGGGCGCCACCGCCAACATGCTCGTCCAGCTGCTCGAACTGGCGACCGACTGGGAACTGCCGCCCGAACCCGACCGGACCGTCGACGCCGACGCCGACCTGCCCGGATAGCGGACACCGGTCCGGAGCCGCCCGGCGCCGCCGGTTCGAGCCGGCCCGGCACGCGCGGAACAAATCTTCAAGTTCCGACCGGACGGACGGACCAGTATGAACGAGGACGCGGGGATCTACGCGCGCGAGTCGTCGTATCTCGACCGACACGTCCAGTTCGGGGCGGCACAGGGGCGGGTGCTCTCCGTGAGCTTTCCCGCGGAGCCCGACGACGAGGCGGCGGCCGACCACGAGCTGCTCGACCGGATCGAGGAGTACCTCACGGGCGCCGAGGACGACTTCGCCGACGTGACCGTCGCGCTGACGGTCCCGACCGACCGGCGCGGGGTGCTGGAGGCCGTCCGGGAGGTCCCCTACGGCGAGCAGGTGAGCGTCGCCCAGCTCGTCCGGATGACGCCCGACGGCGACCCGGACGACGAGGAGGACGTGCGCACCGCACGGAGCGCGCTGGCCGACAACCCCGCGCCGCTGCTGATCCCGGACCACCGCGTCCGCGACGGCCCCAGCGCCGCCCCCGCGGAGGTCGAGCAGCGACTGCGTTCGCTGGAAGGGCTGTAGTCAGGCCGCGGCCCCGTCCGCGTCGTCGCTCCAGTTCGCGAGGACCAGCAGCATCGCCGCGAGGATGGCGAGGTCCGACAGCAGCGAGAGCGTCTCCGCGGTGACCGGCGACCACCCGGCGCCGGCAGGCACCCGCCCGGAAACGACCGTCGAGGCCACGAGCGCGGTCCCGCCGGCGACGAGCAGGCCCCCGGCGAGCAGACGCGCCTGCGCGTCCGTCCCGGCGACGGCCACCGCGCCGACGCCCCCGAGGACGAGCGCCAGTCCGACCGCGAGGTCGGCCGGCGCGAACGCGAGGTCGCCGGTCGAGTCGGTCACGGCCACCGCGAACCAGCCGACCGCGAGCAGCGCCCAGCCCGCGAGGGTCGCGCGACGGACGAACGCGTCGTCGACGTTCATGCGCGACCGATCGAACGGCTGTCAGAAAACGCCACCGCACCGCTCACGACCAGACGGGGTCGGGCAGGCCGAGTCCCTCGTGGACGAGAAACTCCAGGGCGTTGACGAGGTAGTGGGCGACGACCACCATCAGGAGACTCTCGGTCAGGACGAACCCGGCCGCGAGCGCGAAGCCGAGGCCGCCGGTGACGAGGACGCCCACGCGGCCCTGGGCGCCGTGGCCGAGCGCGAACGCGGCCGACGAGACGACCGCCAGCAGCCACGGCGAGGCGTCCAGCGCGGGCGTCACCGCGCCGACGACCGCCGCGCGAAAGATAAATTCCTCGACGACCGCGATGGTCGGCAGCGTCGCCCCCAGCAGCAGTCCCCAGCCGCGGACGCCCTCCGGTGCGAGCAACTCCCGTAGCCCCTCGTCGTAGTCGGCGCCCGAGGCCGCCGCCAGCCCCGAGGCGAGCTCGTTGCCGACCCAGAGGACGAGACCGAAGCCCACGCCGACCGCCACCGCCGGGAGCCCCGTCGAGAGGGGGTCGCCGCTGACCCCCAGCACGTCGAGCGGGACGCCGAAGTACCAGGCGCCGCCAGCGAGGATCGCGCCGAACAGCCCCTGCGTGAGCGCCACGTTCAAAAGCAGGAGTCCGGGCGACATCGCCGGGTCCTCCCGGGCGTCGTGCGCGACCGCTGGTTCGAGCGGCTCCCTCGCCCGGTCGTCCTCGACGGTGCCGGGACGGTCCGCGTCCCCGTTCGGTTCCAGCGCCCCGTCGGGCGCCAGCGGGTGTGCGACCGGCGACGAACCCTGGGCGTCCCCGTCGTCGGGTTCGCCTGCCGCGTTCCGTCCGGTCGCGACCGGGTCGCGGCCGTCGAACCCTGACCGTCCCGCCGGACGCGGCCGCTCGGGAGTCGCATCCTCCCTGTGGTCACTGCTCGCCCCGTCGTCCCCGTCGCCGTCGACGACCCCCTGCGAGAGCCGCGCGAGGATCAGAAAGCCCGCGAGGACGGCGGCGACGAGCCAGGCGAACCCCGCCAGATCCGTCTCGGGGGCGGGCAGGGTCTGCGCGACGGCGAGCGGGGGACTCACACACGGAGTTGGGACTCGGCGGTCGAAAGTCGTTTCGAAGAAAGCGGGTTCGCGGTTCCAGCGGTCCGTCGAGTCGCCGAGGGGCGGTTACTGCGGGCTCGGCGAGCCGCCGGTCTGGCCGACCTCGCGCTGTTCGAGCGCCTTGCCCGTGATGGACTTGAGGCGGTCGACCAGCGAGTCCTTCTCGGGCTCGCCGGCCAGCGCGACCTCCAGCACCTCGGAGATGTGCTGGACGGGGACGATCTCGATCTCGTCTTTGAACTCGTCCTCGATCATCACGTCCTGCTCGTTGGCCTTCGGGATGATGACCGTGTCGAGGCCGGACTTCGCGGCGGCCTCGATCTTGTGGGTGACGCCGCCGACCGGGAGCACGTCGCCCCGGACGGACAGCGAGCCGGTCATCGCGAGGTTCTGCTCGACGGGCACGTCCTCCAGCGCGGAGATGACCGCCGTGGCGACGGTGATCGAGGCGGAGTCGCCGTCGACGCCGCCCTCGCCGGCCTGCACGAACTGGATGTGGACGTCCTTCTCGGAGATGTCCTCGTCGCTGAACTTCTTGATGATGGCCGAGACGTTCTGGACCGCCTCCTCGGCCATCTCCTGGAGCTGCCCCGTGGCGATCACTTCGCCCGGGCCCTGCGAGGGCGTGACCTCGGCCATGACCGGGAGGACGATCCCGCTGTCCTCGCCCATGACCGCGAGGCCGTTGACGCGGCCGACCACGTCGCCCTCGTTGACGGTCAGCTCGTAGTCCTTGCGCCGTTCGATGTAGTTGTCCGCGAGCTGCTGTTCGATCGAGCGGGAGCGGCGCTTGGCCTGGAGCACGTCCTCGCGCTCGGTGAACTCCTTGTCCTCGGCGCGGGCGATGTCGCCCGCGACGCGGACCAGCCCACCGAGGTCGCGCAGCTTCAGCGAGAGGTGGCCCTTGCGGCCCGAGCGGCGACGGGCCTCGAGGATGACCTCCTCGACGGCCTCCTCGTCGAAGTGGGGCAGGCGGCCGTCCTTCTCGACCTCCTGGGCGACGAAGCGGGCGTACTTCCGGCGCATCTCGGCGTCGTCCTCGATGGTGTCGTCCATGTACACCTCGTACCCGTAGCCCTTGATGCGCGAGCGCAGGGCGGGGTGCATGTTCTCCATGGCGTCGAGGTTGCCGGCCGCGACCATGATGAAGTCGGTCGGGACGGGTTCGGTCTGGACCATCGCGCCCGAGGAGCGCTCGGACTGGCCCGTGATGGAGAACTCGCCCTCCTGGATGGCCGTCATCAGCTTCTGCTGGCTGCGGATGTCGAGCGTGTTGATCTCGTCGACGAACAGCACGCCCTTGTTGGCCTTGTGGATGGCGCCGGCCTCGACGCGGTCGTGGCTGGGCGTCTCCATGCCGCCGGACTGGAACGGGTCGTGGCGCACGTCGCCCAGCAGCGCACCGGCGTGGGCGCCGGTGGCGTCCTCGAAGGGGGCGGTCTGCTGGTTGGCGTTGTTGACCAGCAGGTTCGGGATCATCGCGTCGTTGCCCCGCGAGCCGTAGCGGAAGGCGAGATAGACGACGCCGGCCGCGAGGATGCCCAGCAGGACGGAGCCCTGGATGAGCAGCGCGTACCCGATGATGATCGCGATGATGATCCACATCAGGAACGACCGCATCTGGTTGCGCTTGCGCGCCTCCTCCTTGTGCGCGTCGACGATCTGTTCGCCCTTCCCCGCCGGCACGGTGCGGATCTTAGGCTCGTTGCCGTCGTCGGGGTTGTGGTAGACGAGCACGTCCTGCAGCTCCTCCTTGGGGAGCAGCTGGCTCATCGCCTTCGCCAGCATCGACTTGCCCGTCCCGGGCGAGCCGATCATCATCACGTGGCGGCGCTGCTTGGCCGCCTTCAGCACCACGTCGCGGGCGTGGTCCTGTCCGATGACCTGGTCGACCAGCCGGTCGGGCACCTCGATGTCGGCGGTGGTCTCGACGTCGAGTCCCCCGAGCAGGTCCTCGTCGGCGTTCTCGACGACGGCCTCGTCGGCGTCGATCTCGACGGCGCTGCCGAGGTCGTCGTCCCCGGCCTCGTCGTCCTCGACCTGGACCGTCCCGCCGCTCCCGGACTCGTCGGCGGCAGGCTCGTCGCCGCCCTCGGCGTCGCCCGGCGACCCCGGCTCCTCCCCTCGCTCGTCGGGGGCGGAGTCCGGCGCCTCGTCGGCCACGCCGACCTCCTCGGTCTCGTCCGCCTCCTCGGCGGACGGATCGTCGGTGTCGATATTCTCACTCATATAAACGATTCTGACATCAGAAGCCAAGGGCTGTTTATTGATATACTTTCTCCCCTGACGCGTCCCGATAACGCCCTCAAACCGCCGGACGTGAGCGGTATCGGCGACTTCGGGGTACACGCCGCCTACCGGTCGGACTCAAAAAATCAGGGTGTGTCTAGATGTGGCACACGACGGGTGAGCGCCGGCCGGTCAGCGGCGCTCGTCCGTCGATGCCGCCGGTCGGCCGACCAGTACTGCTCGCCGTCGGTCGGGCTCGTCGGCCGGCGTCGTCCGGGCGGGGTCGGCACGCGCGGGTCGGCCGGCGAGACACGGGGGTTAATGTGGCCGCTCCGCACACCGTGGGGTATGACGCGCGGGTTCTACATCGGGCGCTTCCAGCCGTTTCACAACGGCCACCGGGCGATGGTCGAGCACATCGTCGACGAAGTGGACGAACTCGTCCTCGGTATCGGCAGCGCGGACGCCTCCCACACGGTCCGCAACCCCTTCACCGCGGGCGAGCGCGTGATGATGGTGAGCAAGGCCGTCCAGGACGTGGACGTGCCGACCTACGTCGTCCCCATCGAGGACATCGACCGCAACGCCGTCTGGGTCAGCCACATCCAGAGCATGTCGCCGAGCTTCGACGTGGCCTACTCGAACAATCCCCTCGTCGTCCAGCTGTTCGAGGAGCGGGGCATCGAGGTGCGCCAGTCGCCGATGTTCGACCGCGAGCGCCTGGAGGGCAGCGACATCCGCGCGCGGATGCTCGCCGACGACACCTGGACCGACCGCGTCCCCGACGTGGTCGCCGACGTGATCGACGAGTTCAGCGGCGTCCAGCGCCTCCAGACCGTCGCCAAGGACGACGTGTCCGAGCGGTGGGAAGCCGAAGAGGACGGCTGAACCGGCGGCTCCGGGGGCCGACCTACGGCGTCGGCTGCAGCCCGTTGGCCTCGCGGTGTTCCTTCATCGCGATCTCCGCGCAGGCGCGCAGCCGCAGGTCCGAGCGGGGCGTCGCGACGCAGGTGAGCGCGAACCCCGCCTGTGCGTCGACGGCGTAGTACCGCTTCGCGTCGCTGTGGTCCAGGTCGCCGTCCAGCACCTCGGCCGCGCAGGTCGTACACCACCCCTGCTGGCAGAAGGCAGGCAGCCAGACCCCCTGGTCGCGGGCGGCCGCCAGGACGTACTCCGACTCGTCGACCTCGACGGTGACGCTCCCGCCGGGGTCGACGCCCTCGATGTCGTGTTCGTCCGGCACCTCGATCTCGACCGAATAGGTGGTCACGGGCACGGTTGGGCCCGCACACCGTTGAGGGTGGCGGCCGCCGTGGAGGGGCAGTGGGACCGCCGTGGACCGTCGGTCGCTCAGGCGCTGTCGTTGATCCGGCGGTTCGTCGAGTAGGGCGCCTCGCCCGGCTCGCCCCGGACGAAGTGGCCGGCGGGGTTGATCTCGCCGTCGCGCTCCATCGAGAGGAGCTCGACGAACCACGCCTCGTGTTCGATCTCCTCCTGGAGGATCCGCTGGGCCATGTCGAAGGTCCGGCGGTCCTTGCCCTCGGTCATGTCACAGATCTCGTTCCACGTGCGGATCGCGCACCGCTCGGCCTCCAGCAGGACTTCGAGGGTGTCCTCGGCAGTCAGGTCCTCGGTGTCGGGGATGTCGCCCTCGTAGGGGACCGGGAGTTCGGCGTCGGGACAGGACGCGCCGTTCGCGAACTCGCGGATGTCGTTGGGCAGGGCGCCGCCGAGCTCGTAGATCCGCGGCGCGACGAGTTCGAAGTGCGCGCGGTCCTCCAGGCGGGCGTCCTCGGTGATCTCCTTGTAGTCCTCGTGGCCGGCGAGGTGCATCCGGAGGTTGGTGTAGTAGTAGTAGGTCGTGAACTCGGCGCCCGCGGCGGCTTTCAGCTTGTCGATCAGTTCGTCCACGTCGAGGCCCCGCTCCTCGAGGGTCGTCACGCCCACTCGCTGCGAGGTGTCTCCGGGTTCGATGCTTCCGCCGGCGTGGGGTTTGTCGTCGGACATACACGCCCCCACTCGGAGCGGCGCCACTTGGGTCGGTGTCCGGCGTTCGCAACCCACTCTTAGGTGGCCCGCTCGCGGGCGCCGCCGCGTCGACCCGGCCCGGGGAGTGCCCGGCGGTCAGACGAAGTCGGGGCCGACCGACTCGACCTCCTCCTCGATGGCGTCCCGTTCGAAGTAGAGCAACTCGACGGTGACGGCGACGACCGCGAGGACGACCACGACGTAGAAGGTGTGGCGCTGGTTCGTGAAGAGGTGCCAGAACAGCAGCGGCAGGAACGCGGCGGTGCCGACCAGCCCGACCGCGGGCGGGACGGGGTTGACCCGGTCGCGGTCCCGCTCCCGGAGCGCGAGGTAGCTCATCGACCCGAAGACGACGAGGAAGGCGACCGAGGCGAAGGAGGTGATCCCGCCGAGGCTCCCGACCGCCGCGAACGCCGCCGTGACGACGCCCAGGAGCAGGAGCGTCCGGGTCGGGATCCCCTCGGCCGCCGAGTCGCCGATCCGGTCGGGCAGCAGGTCGTCGGAGAGCATCCCCTTCGCGAAGTGGCCCGTCGAGAATAGCGTCGCGTTGATGGCCGACCCGGTCGAGAACAGCGCCGACAGCGAGATGGCGAGCATCCCCGCCCGGCGCAGGCCCAGCGGCTCGGCGATCGCGCCGGCGGCGTCGACCAGCGCGGTGTGGGGATGCGAGCGCAGCGCCTCGGGCGCCAGCGCGATGGTGACGACCGCGACCAGCGCGTAGACGGCCACCGCGACCGGGACGGAGACGTACACCGCCTTCCTGATCGTCTCGACCGGGTCCTCGATGCGCTCCTGGTCGTAAAAGAGTAGCTGCCACCCCTGGAAGGCGACGAACGAGACCGCCGCGGCGACGACCGGGCCGAAGGAGGTGAGCCGGGAGAGGCCGAGCGAGAGCGCCGCGCCGCTCGCCCCGGTGGCGACGTAGGCGACGCCGCCGACGCCGAACGCGACGAGGACGCCCACCTTCGCCGCGACGAGGACGTTCTCGGCGCTGCCGGTCGCCTGTGCGCCCAGCAGGTTCAGCCCGACGAACCCGGCGACGGCGAGCACGGAGACGACCGGTCGCAGCGGGACCGCCGCGACCGAGTCGGGCACCCCCCGGAGCGCGACCGTGAACTCGCCGAAGGCGAAGGCGTACATCGCCATCGACCCGACGTAACCGAACAGGAGCGTCCAGCCGACCATCCCCGCCAGCGTCGAGTTGCCGACGAACGACTGGACGAACGAGACCGACCCGCCCTGGTTGTCGTCGTCGATGTCGTTGAGGGCGTTGTAGGAGTAGCCCGCGCAGCCGGCGACCAGGCCCGCCAGCGCGAACGCCGCCCAGGTGGCCGGGCCGGTGATGCCGGTGACGACGCCGAGGACGGCGTAGATCCCGCCGCCGATCATCCCGCCCAGCGCCATCGACACGCTCTCTTTCAGCCCGAGTTGTGCTCCGGACACGACTGGGTCGGCGTTCGAGTCTCAGCCCGTTGAAGGTGGCGCCGGTGGTCCCGGGGGCGGACGGGAACGGCGGGCGGCTGCGCCGCTGTCCGGCGGGATCGGGCGGCGAAAGAATTCGCGGATTCGGGAGCCGGACGGCGAGCGTCCCGTGGTCGGCCCTAGCTCGCGGAGATGACGTCGTCGATGCGGACGATCATCGTCGCGGCCTCGGCGGCGGACTCGACGGCCTCGTGCTTGACGGCGACGGGGTCGAGGACGCCCAGCTCGACGGGGTCGTCGATGACGCCGGTCTGGCCCTCGGAGATGATGCCGGCGATGCCCTCGCTCTCGTACTCGGCGCGGAGGTCGACCAAGGCGTCGATGGGGTCCATGCCGGTGTTCTCCGCGAGCGTGCGCGGGAGCACGTCGACGGCGTCGGCGAAGGCCTCGACGGCCAGCTGCTTGCGGCCCTCGACGCTGGCGGCCTCGCTGCGGATGTGGTCGGCGACGGCGATCTCGGTGGCGCCGGCGCCGGGGACGACGCCGCCCTGGTCGAGCGCGGCGGTCACCACGTCCAGCGCGTCGCCGAGGACGCGCTCGAGTTCGTCGGTGACGTGCTCGGTGCCCCCGCGGGCGAAGACGGTGACCGACTGGCCGGCCGCGCCGTCCTCGACGAAGGTGACGTACTCGTCGCCGAACTTCTCGACGCCGATGGAGCCGGCCGAGCCCAGGTCGTCGGCCTCCAGCTCCTGGACGCCGGCGGCCCGCGAGAGGCCGGTCGCGTGGGCGAGCTCCTCGCCCTCGTCGTCGCCGACCTCGAAGGCGGCGACGCCGTTCTTGGCGAGGATGGCGGCGACCTGGTCGGCCACGTCGCCGTCGACGAACAGCACGTCGACGCCGAGGTCGAGGACGTGCTCGGCGTAGCCGCGGAGTTCGTTCTCCTCGGCCTCGATGGCGGTGTTGAGGTCGTCGACGCTGGAGACGTTGTACTCGGCGTCGATGGAGGCCTCGCGGACCTCGATGTCGTCGTTGACGAAGGCGATCTGCGGGTCCTCGAAGCTGCGCGGCATGTTGTCGTGGACCGGCTCCTCGTCGACGAGGACGCCGTCGACCAGACGGGTGGCCGACGAGGACGAACCCGTCTGCGTGTAGACGGAGATGTTGTCGCGGACGACGCCGCCGTCGCTCTCGACGCGGCGGACGGCGTCGACGACGACTTCGGCGAGCCGTTCGGCGGAGACGTCGCCGGTGCCCTTGCCGGTCATGCTGGACTTGGCGACCGTCTCCAGCAGGTCGTCGTCGAGCTCCTCGTCGAGCTTGATCTCGTCGACGGCCTCGTGGGCCATCGAGAGGGCCTCGTAGTACCCCTCGACGATGGTCGTCGGGTGTACGTCGTCGTCGAGCAGGTCCTCGGCCTGGCTGAGCAGTTCGCCGGCGAGCACCGCCGCCGTGGTCGTGCCGTCGCCGACCTCGCTCTCCTGGGTCTCGGCGACCTCGGAGATCATCTGGGCGGCCGGGTGCTCGATGTCCATCTCGTCCAGGATGGTCGCGCCGTCGTTGGTGATGACGACGTCGCCGCTGTCCGAGACGAGCATCTTGTCCATACCGCGCGGACCGAGTGTGGTCCGGACGGACTCGCTGACGGCCTTCCCGGCCGTGATGTTGGAGCTCTGGGCGTCTTTTCCTTGCGTGCGTTCACTGTCCTCGTTGAGGATGAACATCGGCTGTCCACCCATGCGTCGCTGGCCAGATGACATGGTTGAGTTTCATCTATTCATCGTTAGCGGTTCTATATAAAATTTTCCAAGCCAACCCCACAACCACCGCCAGCGGTGTGTGAGGAGTCACCACTCGCCCGCCCGGGAAGCGTTTATATACGATGAGTGTGGCCGGGGCGACACCACCGGATTCGGGCGGGGAGGCCGGGGGCAGTGCGGTCGGCGCGCGCTGTCGTCCCGGAATCGCTTGCGATTCCGATGGGCCGTCAGAGCTTGCTCTGACGTTGGCGGCCTCCGTGCCGCGACGACAGCGCGCGAGGGATGAGCGACGCTAGGAGCGAATCGGCTGGGGAGGCTCGTGGCCCGTTGCGGTGCTGTGCGGGGCGGTCGCGGCGCTGTTGCGGTCCTGGCGGAGTGAACGGGCGAGGCGCGCTCGCGCCGGGAGTCGCCTGAGCGACCTCTACCCGAGCGGAGCGAGAGTATGTCGCTCAGCGACCACGAGCGCGTCGAGGGTGTTCGCCGCTCGCTGTCGGCTGCAGTGGCGGTCACCGCGACCGAGTGTTCCCGGTCGTGATGCACAGAAGAACTACAACGAACGGGTGGAATCACACCGTCCGTGTCCGGCCGGATCCTCCCGTCCTGGGTGTTCGAGACCGACGAGCGACACAGCCGCCAGCTCTGGAACGCCACGATCTGCGCGGCGGTCGCCATCTGGCTGGTGCGGAGCGCGACCGTCTCACCCACGTTCCGGTCGGGACTGCGAATCCCGCTCGTCGTGGTCCCTGGGTCGTTCCCCGTCGAAGGGCTCGTAGCGGTCTCGGTCGGTCTGGTCGTCAGCTACTCCGGATTCGGGCTGGCGAGCTGTATCGGGGTCGAGTTCGTCCTCGTCACCGCGTACGTCGTTCCGCACTCCCGCCCGGGGATATTCGCGGGCCATATGTGGGTCATCGTCGGGGGCTACCTGCTTCTCGCCGGCGTCTACGCGTGTCTCGCGGGGACGGCCGGATTCGCTCTCGGACGGCTCTCCAGACGGCTCACCGGGTGACGCGACCAGGACCGGTCCGAACACCGATCCGACCACCGCCTCGCTCGCTCCGACAACCGTTTTAACCACGTCCACACATGGTAGGGTGAATGCTGGAGCTGGAGCACGGGTTCCGGGTGGTCGACGTGCACGCGCGGCTGGAGCCGGACGAGGACCGGCGCCAGCGGGAGGGGCTGGGCGACCCCGAGCGGCTGGAGCGGGAGATGCACCAGGCCGGCGTCGTGCGGTCGCTCGTGTTCCCGAGCGCACGCGAGGGCAACTACCTGCCGGCGAACAACGCCGTCGCGCGGATGAGCGTCGGCCGGCCGTTCGTCGCGGTCGCCCGCATCAACGGCGCCCGCGACCCCGCCGACACGACCGCCGCGAAACTGCGGAACCTCACCGCCCGCCGGGGGGACCACCACACCTCCCCCGGGGACGTCGAGCAGTACGCCTACGACGACCGCTTCGTCGGGTTCAAGCTCCACCCCGCCCGCGACGGCCTCCCCGACGAGGAGGTGCTGGCGCAACTCGACGAGGTGGGGCTGCCGACCGTCGTCCACGGCGGCCGCGGATTCCCCCCGGAGGCCGTCGAGGCGACGCTGCTTGAGTACGACTTCCCGGTCGTGCTCGCGCACTTCGGCGGCCACCCGCTCGACCGGGAGCTGATGGAGCGCAGCATCGACCTGCTGGACGCCGCCTCGTCGCTGTACCTGGACACGAGCTTCGTCCGCTACCGCGACCCGCTGGAGCGGGCGATCATGGAACACCCCGACCGCGTCTGCTTCGGCAGCGGCTCGCCCGCCGCCCACCCCAACGTCGCCGTCATGGAAGTGCTGACCCTCGACGTGCCCGAGGACGCCATGACCAAGGTCTTCTCGAACAACCCCGGCCGCGTCTTCGACGCGCTCGCACCCGCCGGCGACGGATAGGGAGTTTGGGTGATTGTCCCGGAGCTGACTTGCTGAGCGTCGGTCGTGTCCCCCGCAGGAGACGGCAGGCGATGAACGCCTTCGGCGCGCTCGCTAGCTGGAGTCGTCACCGCACTCGACGGTGTGCGCTGAACGCCCTCGGCGCGCTTGCTCTGAATCGACTACCTGGGACAGCAAGCGATGAAAGCCCTCGGTGCGCTCGCGGTCGCTGAGGCGGGATATCCGCGCTCTCCGCACCGCCCGCTCACGCCACAGCCGTTCGCTTCGAGGCGCCACGCGCCTCGCACCGCGCGGATAGTGCCCGCTCAGGCGACTATATAAACGCGAGCACGCCTCGCCCGTTCACTCCATCAGGACAGCGACCGCGCCGCGACCGCGCCGCGACCGCGCCGCGACCGCCCCGCACAGCACCGCAACGGGCCACGAACCTCCCCAGCCGATTCACTCCCCGCGGTCGCTCATCCACCGTCGGAGCACGCTCCGACGAGCCTTCGTTCACAGTTCACGAAGACCTCGCGCGGCTACGGTCGCGCGCACGAGAGCGCGCTCCAGCGCGCGCCGACCGCACCGCACCCGCTGCTCGCACCGCACCCGCTGCTCACACGGATTCGTCACGCGTGGCTGTCGAGTGGTTCGACGGGTCTCGCTCTCCGGCGTTCGACGGGGGATCGGTCAGCGGCGGTCGTAGACGGCGACGGCCCGCTCCGAGCGGGCCGAGCGGCCGTAGGGGTTACGGCGGGGGGAGCGGTCGAGCAGGCGCGCCCAGGCGCCGTCCTTGGCGCCGACGGCGAGCCCGGAGAGCACGTCCCGGCCGGTGGTGAGCCAGTTCGAGGGCGTGCCGTCGCCGCGGGCCACGTCCCGCAGCGAGTCGAGGGCGTCGCGGCCGGCGTGGGCGACCATCCGCGCGGCCACGCGCGGGCGGACGCCGTAGTTCTTGACGAGGCGGTAGGAAAGCGAGCGGTACTTCCAGCCGGGGTCGCTGGTCGGCCCGCCGCCGTCGGCGCCGACCTCGCGGGCGACGCCCATCCCGGACTGCCAGGTGACGGCGTAGTCGAGGTTCGCGAGCCGGTGGGCGCCGTCGCGGGCGCTGCCGATCTCGAGGTACTCGTCGAAGCCGTCCAGCGCGTCCAGGGCCGCCCGCGAGAAGGCGACGTTGCCGCCGTTGAAGTAGGTGACCTCGCGGCCGGCGAGCGCGTCGGACTCGACCTCCTCGGTGGTCATCCCGCCGCGCAGCCGCTCGTGGACCGGGCCGGAGACCACGTCGGCCTCGTCGAGGCCGGCGACGAGCGCGTCGTGCCACTCGTCGGTGACGGCCAGCCCCTGGTCGACCAGCGCGACGGCGTCGCCGGTGGTCTGCTCGATGCCGGCGTTGCGCGCGGCGGTGACGGTGCGGTCGGCGACCTCGACGAGCACGTCCACGTCGTCGCGCTCGCGGACCATCCCGGTCGTCCCGTCGGTCGACGGCCCGTTGACGACCACCACCTCGGCCGCGGGGACGTGCGCGGCCAGCGCGTCGAGCGTCCGGGCGAGTTGCTCCCGGCCGTCGAGCGTCGGAACCACCACCGAGAGCTGCATACAGTCCGTAGCAGACTCGACGCGTATAAAAGTCGTGGGACGAGCGGGCCCTGCGACGGCGAACCACGGTGCCCGGACGCGCTACTCGACGGTGGCGTCCCAGTAGGAGATCGAGGCGAGGCTGTCGCCAAGCGGCGTGCGGTCGAGCCCCTCCTCGACGCTGCGGAAGGCCTTCGCGACGCCGCCGGGGAGCTTGCGGTAGAGGCCGAACGGGACGACGAACTCGTGGGTCTCGTCGGTCAGCCGCAGGTCGGCGGCCGCGAGCATCCCGTCGACCTCCCGGCGGGAGTAGAGCCGCGACCCCATCGGGAGCGCCCAGTTGTACAGCGACCGGCCGGAGAAGCGGTTGTACGTCTCGAAGACGACCTGGTCGCTGGAGACGCGGGCCAGCTCGCGGAGGTACCGCTCGGGCTCGTCGACGAGGTGGAAAAAGCGGATGGCGAACACGGAGTCGAAGTGGTCGTCCGGGAACGGGAGGCGGGCGGCGTCCCCGCGCAGGAACTCCAGGTGGTCGTCGACGCCGGCCTGGCGGGCCTTCCGGCGGCCCTCGCCGAGCATCGGCGCCGAGATGTCGAGTCCGACCACGTCCGCCCCCTGCTGGGCGAGCATCACCGAGAACCGGCCGGTGCCGCAGGCGATCTCGAGTATCTTCCTGTCCTCGACGGGCGCGAGCGCCTCGCCGACCGCCTCCTTCTCCAGCCGGTCGGTGAGCCGACCCCCGCCGCGGGAGAAGCGTTTGTCCTCGTAGGACTCGACGACAGTTTCCTGCTGGTACCACTCCTGACCCTTCACGATACCGGGATTTCCCTCCGCAGGGGCCAAAAGAGTACTGAAAACCTCGCGGGCGGACGCGCCGTCGGCCGCGCCACCGACCGCCGGTCGCTCACCGCCGGGGTCGCTACGAGACGTCCGACGCGAACACCTCGTCGGGTCTGATCTCGACGATCACCCGGGGGCCGGGGTCGTCGTCGTAGCTGGGGTAGGTGTCCACGCCCAGGTACCGGGCCGCGAGTTCGTCGATGTGGGCCTCGGCGCCGTCCTCGGTCAGCGCCGTCACCTCGCCGATCACCGACAGGTAGCGGTACGCGTCGTCGGGGTCGACCATGCTCACGCCGACCCGGGGGTCCTCGCGCACGTTGCGCTCTTTCCGACGGCTTCGCGCCGTGTTGACCAGGACCCGGTCGTCCTCGGGGTCGTAGTCGACCCAGACGGGCGTGACGTGTGGGAACCCCTCCGGCGTCAGCGTCGCGAAGTGGGCGTACGTCTCCTTGTCGAACAGTTCGTGGTACGACTCCGGGATCGACGCCATACCGGACCGTCGGTCCACAGCGACGAAAACGTGTGGCCCGGGGCGACCGCGTCCGCTTTGTCCGCGGCGAATCCGGCCGAGACCGTCGCCTGCCGGCGACGCGTTCGACGAACGGGCAGAAATAATAGGTCTCCTTATATGGTTTGGACTGTATGGTCACCCATATAGCCAACTTTTACCAGTACCCTCGCGAGACGGGGAGACATGAGCACGACGATAGACGAGTCCGCAGCGGAGGAGGCGCTGGGTGAGGCGGAGTTCCGCGAGCGGCTCCGCGAGCTCCCCCCGAGCGCGAAGCTGGTGGCGAAGGTACTGGAGACGGACGCGCCGCTGTCGCAGGGCCAGCTGGCCGAGGAGTCGCTGCTGCCCGACCGGACCGTCCGCTACGCGCTGAACCGTCTCGAAGAGTCCGGCCTCGTGGGCTCGCGCTACAGCTTCCACGACGCCCGCAAACAGGTCTACTTCCTCAACAACTGAACGGTCGCCGCTCGCGCGCCTCCGAAACGGGTGGGTCGCGGGCCGGGCCGTCACAGAACCTCCGGGTCGCAAGAGGGTCGGGCGCGGAGTCGGCGGACCGCGGAACCGTCGCGGCCGCGTCCCTGTCCCCGGTTACCGCTCCTCGAGCGCCGCGGCGGTGTCGTCGAACCCCTCGATGTCGACGCCCTCGGCGGTGACCTCGGCGACGTAGACGCCGTTGCCCGAGCCCGTGTCGCGCTCGCTGGCGGCCTCGACGGCCCGCACCGCCAGGTCCCGCGCGTCGGCCAGGCTCATCTCGCGGTCGTACGCGCCCTCGATGGCCCCGTAGGCGAGCTGCATTCCCGAACCCGTGACGGTGTAGTCGTCGGCCATGACTCCGCCGGCGGGGTCGATGGAGTAGACGTGGCTGCCCTCGTCGTCGACGCCGCCGAGGACCGGATTGATCGCGAAGAACGGGCCGCCGCGGGCGAAGTTGCCCGCCATCGTCGCCAGCGCGTGAACGCTCATCGGCTCGCCCTTGCGCACCTCGTAGAGGTCTGCCTCCGAGCGGAGCGTCCGGATGAACGATTGGGCGCCGCCGACGGAGCCGACGAGCGTCAGCGCGGCCGT
This sequence comes from Halosimplex halophilum, assembly GCF_004698125.1. Lineage (NCBI taxonomy): Archaea > Methanobacteriati > Methanobacteriota > Halobacteria > Halobacteriales > Haloarculaceae > Halosimplex > Halosimplex halophilum. The sequence goes on along the minus strand of NZ_ML214297.1, from coordinate 2,103,253 downwards.
CGGGTGGATCTGCTCGACCTTCTGGACGGACTTGTTCGAGACGAACCGCCCGCCCAGCGAGGCGCGCATGTCCGTCGCGACGACGACCCCGTCCTCGGTGGCGATGCCGACGGTGGTCGTCCCCGTCTTGTTGACCGCGTCCTCGTCGCGGGTCCGGGCGTTGCCGGCTCCGCTCGCTCCGCCGGAGTGGTCGCCGCCGCCGAACCCGTCAGTGAGTTCCGGCGCAGTCGGGTCGCCGACCGCGTCGTCGCCGGTCAGCGGGTCGGTGAATCTACTCATCGGTCGCACCTCCGAGGTCCAGGTCGGCGAGGTGTGACTCGATCTCGTCCGGCGCCAGCGAGCGGACGCGATGGGTCTCGGTGTCGACCACGGTCACCTCGACCGCCCCGGCGTCGACCGCGCCGTCCTCATCGCCCTCGCCGATCGCCTCCAGCGCGAGAGCGACCCCGGCGTCGAGGTCCATGCCGTCGCGGTACTCGTCTTCGAGAAAGCCCATGAGCCGCTCGCGGTTCCCGCCGATGGCGGTCGCCTGCCACTCGTAGGGGGTCCCGGAGGGGTCCGTCTCGAAGAGCTTCGGCGTACCGTCGGGGTCGACGCCGCCGATGGCCAGCGCCACGCCGAACGGGCGGACGCCGCCGCTCTGGGTGTACTGCTGGATGTAGTCGGTGACCTCCTTGGCCAGCGCCTCCACGCCGATCGGTTCGTCGTAGCGCAGGCGGTTGACCTGCGCCTGCTCGCGCGCGAAGTCGACGAGCTGGCGCGCGTCGGCGACGTGGCCCGCGCTCGCGACCGCGATGTGGTCGTCGACGCGGTGGAGTTTCTCGATGCTCTCCTGCTCGACGAGCGGCGAGCGAACCTGGCGGTCCGCGGCGAGCACCACGCCGTCGGCGGTCCGAACCCCGACGCTGGCGGTGCCGCGCTTGATCGCCTCCCGAGCGTACTCGACCTGATAGAGGCGTCCGTCCGGCGAGAAGATCGAGGTCCCGCGGTCGTACGCCTGCTGGTTCTGATCCTGCATAGTGCGTCACTGAGTCGTCGTGACTAACCTGGGGTTAGGGATAGTCGTATAAAAACACTTGCCGGTTGTGCGAGTCGGACGACCGACCACGCGACCGTGGTCGCGTGGTTTCAGTACAGCGAGAGGTCCCCGGTCACCTTGTCGACGAGGTCGTCGCGGGCGGGGCCGACGGCCAGGGCGCTGGCGGTGCCCGGTTCGAGTTGCGTGTGGCCGGCGTCGCGGACGACGGCGTGGGGCAGCCCCTCGCGCTCGGCTTTGTCCGCGAGTTCGAACAGCTGGGACTCGCCGTCGGCCCGGAGGACGACCTTCTTCTGGCCGCTCCCCTTCCACTCGCTGGCGGCCCCCCGGTCGGCGTCCTCGTAGGCCATGAGCGAGGCGTGGGCGACCTGCGCGGCGAGTTTCCCCTCGCCCATCCCGAGGTCGGCGCGGGCGACGATGGCCTGCTTCATGGTCTCCCCGAGGCAGGGGGCGCGTAACTGCCTTTCTATCCCGCACCGACTCCCCGGGCGGTACGAGGGTCCGCAGGAGTTACCACCCGGCCCGCCGAGCGCTGTGGTATGCCGACCAACCCCGTCCTGCCCGGCTTCCACCCCGACCCCTCGGTCTGCCGGGTCGGCGAGACGTTCTACCTGGCGACGAGCTCCTTCGGGTACTTCCCGGGGCTGCCGCTCTACCGGAGCGAGAACCTGGTCGACTGGGCACCGATCGGACACGCGCTCGCGCGCGAGTCGCAACTGGATACCCGCGATGCGCGGGCCTCGGGCGGGATCTTCGCGCCCACCCTGCGCCACCACGACGGCACATTCTACCTCACGTCGACGAACACCAGCGGCGAGGGCCACTTCCTCGTCACCGCCGACGACCCGGCGGGGGAGTGGTCCGACCCCGTGTACGTCGACGCGCCCGGCATCGACCCTGACCTCTTCTGGGACGGCGACACCGCCTACTTCACCTACTTCACGACCGACACCGACCGCGGGATCGAGCAGGCCGAGATCGACCCGGAGACGGGCGAACTGGGCGAACGGCGCACCGTCTGGACCGGCCACGAGGACCCCCACGCCGAGGCGCCCCACATCTACGAGCGGGCGGGGACCTACTACCTCGTCGCCGCCGAGGGCGGCACCCACACCGGCCACTCGGTGACGGTCGGCCGGAGCGACGACCCGACGGGGCCGTTCGAGCCCCACCCCGAGAACCCGGTCCTCACCCACCGCGACGACTTCTACCGCGACGTACACGCGACGGGCCACGCCGACCTCGTGACCGACGCCGACGGCAACTGGTGGCTGGTCTGCCTGGGGATCCGCCCCCGCGGCGGCTTCCCCGGCTGGCACCACCTCGGCCGCGAGACGTTCCTCGCGCCCGTCGCCTGGGCGGACGGCTGGCCGGTCGTCGACGGTGCGGAGGTCCCGGCGGAGATCGACGCGGCCGCGCTACCGGGAGACGCCGACCCTGCGAACGCCGACCCGAACCCCGTCGAGCACACCGACACCGACTTCGCGGAGGGACGGCCCGTCGAGTTCTGCTACCGGCGGACGCCCGACCGCGACCGCTACGCGTTCACCGGCGACGGCCTCGTCCTCCGGGGCGGCCCCGAGACGCTCGACGAGAAGGGGACCACCTTCCTCGCGCGCCGGCAGACGCACTTCGACTGCCGGGTCCGCGCCGACATCGTATTCGACCCCGACCCCGGCGAGGAGGCGGGGCTGGCGCTCGTCATGGACGAGGAGCACCACTACGAACTGGGCGTCGTCTGTGACGGCGACGACCGGACGGCCCTGGTCAGGGTCACCGTCGGGGACGCGACCGACGTGCTCGCGCGCGAACCGGTCGGCGAGCGGGTGACGCTCGGTGTCGACGCCGCCGCCGAGTCCTACGAGTTCCGCGTCGACGGCGAACCGGTCGCCGAGGCGCGCCCGAAGTACCTCGCGACGGAGGTCGCGGGCGGGTTCACCGGCGTCGTGGTCGGCCCCTACGCCGTCGCCGACGAGGGGCCGGCCGAGGCGACGCCCGCCCGGGTCGAGCGGTTCGTCTACGAGCCCGTCGAGCGGTGACCGGCACTGTCCCGCTCGCCCACCGAGGACCAGCCCGTGGCGACGACGCCGGCCGCGTTCGTCGTCACCTCGATGGGATCCGGCCCGGCGACAACCGTGAGATTTTCACGCCAGCGGGGAGAGACACCTGTATGATACTGTCGGACGCCGATATTCTGCGACGCCTGGAGGCGGGGGATCTCGTCGTCGAACCGCTCGACGACCCGGACATCCAGATCCAGCCCGCCAGCGTCGACCTGCGGCTGGGTCGGGAGTTCCTGGAGTTCCAGCACGCCAACATCCCCTGTATCCATCCCAACAGCGAGCAGGAGACGGAGGACTACACCGACCGCGTCGAGGTCCCCGAGGACGGCGAGTACATCCTCCACCCCGGCGACTTCGTGCTCGGGACGACCCGCGAGCGCGTCGAGATCCCCGACGACCTCATCGCCCACGTCGAGGGGCGGTCCTCGCTGGGCCGGCTCGCCATCGTCGTCCACGCGACCGCCGGCCTGTGCGACCCCGGCTACAAGGGCCAGATCACGCTCGAACTCTCGAATCTCGGGACCGCGCCCGTCGCGCTGACGCCGGGGATGCGCATCTCACAGCTCACCTTCACGGAGCTGAAAACGGCCGCCGAACGGCCCTACGGCGAGGAACGCGGCTCGAAGTACCAGGACCAGTCCGGGCCACAGGCCTCGAAGATCCAGGGCGACAGGGAGTTCGGCGGGGATCAGTGACATGCTACCGAGAACGGCGGTGACCGGCCGATGAAGTTCGTCGAGGAGGTCGTCGTCGACGAGTTCCTGCCGACGTTCAGGTCGATGCTCGCCGAGGCGCTGCGCGAGCGGGACCTGACCCAGAGCGAGGTCGCGGAGCTGCTGGGGATCAGCCAGAGCGCCGTCTCGAAGTACGTCCACGGCGAGGTCGAGCGCAACGAGCGCCTGCTGGCCGACCGGCGCATGGACGAGCTGGTCGAGCGCCTCGCCGAGGGGCTGGCCAGCGGCGAGATGAGCCCGGTCCAGGCGCTCGTCGAGGCGGAGGTGTTCGTCCGCCGGCTGGAGCGGGGCGACCTGCTCGCCCAGCTCCACGAGGAGGAGATGCCCGGCCTCGCCGAGTACGGGGACGACCGCTTCGCCATCCACGACCCCGACAGCACCGTCCGCGCGGCCGAGCAGGTGCTCGCGTCGCTCCGGCGGGGCGTCCGCATCCTGGAGAACACCGACGACTTCCCCGAACTGGTGCCGGCGGTCGGCTCCAACCTCGTCGAGTGCCTCCCCGACGCCGACGGCATCGAGGACGTGGCCGCGGTGCCGGGTCGGATCCTCGACCTGGAAGGGACGACGGCGATCCCGGCGGACCCGGAGTTCGGCGTCAGCGAGCACGTCGCGAGCGTGCTGCTCGCGGCGCGGGCGGGCGGCAGCGACGCCCGCGCGGCGCTGAACGTCCGCTACGACCCGGCGATCGTCGAGGCGCTGGAGGCGGCGGGCTACACCGCCGTCGAGTTCGACGCCGAGCGGGACCCGACCGACGCCGTCGCCGACGCGCTGGCGGAGTCGCCCGACGCCGACGTGCTCTACCAGACCGGCGGGTTCGGCGTCGAACCGATCGTCTACGTGCTGGCCGCGGAGGCGCCGGCCGCCGCCCGCGCGGTCAGAGAGCTGTAATGGCCGACGACACTCGGGCGACCCAGGCGTTCTACGGCCGGTGGGCGACCGCCTACGACTGGCTGGCGACCGCGCCGGGCGTCGACTCCTGGCGCGACCGCGCGGCCGACCGGCTCGACCTCGACCCGGGCGATACCGTCGTCGAGATGGGCTGTGGCACCGGCGCGAACTTCGCCCAGTTGCGCGAGCGGGTCGGCCCGGAGGGTCGGGTCGTCGGGATCGACGTGACCCGGGGGATGTTGCGGAGGGCCGGCGAGCGGATCGACCGCGCGGGCTGGGACAACGTCCACCTGCTGCAGGCCGACGCCCGCCGGCCGCCGGTCGACGGTCCCGTCGACGCCGTCCTCGCGACGTTCGTCGTCGGGATGTTCGCCGACCCGCGCCCGGCCGTCGAGCGGTGGGTCGGGATGCTGGATCCGGGCGGGCGGATCGCCCTGCTGAACGCCGGCCGCTCCGAGCGGCGGGTGGCGGCGCCGCTCAACCTCGGGTTCCGGGCGTTCGTGCGCCTGGCGGCCCCGGGCGACGGCCGCGTCTCCCCCGTGGAGAGTCTGGAGCGGCGGGTCGCGACCGCCCGCGACGCCGTCTACTCGAACTGTGCCGACCACGGCTTCGAGGCGTTCGGGCTGGGGTACCTGGGACTGGCCTGGGGCGAACGGCCGTGAACGAGTTCGGTCAGGCGTCGCCGTCGCCGAGAACGCCCCGGAGCGGCGCGGGGACCGACAGCGCCCCCGATTCGACGCGGTAGACGAGACAGCCCGCGAGCGTGAGCAGGCTGCCCCACAGCACCGGCGTCCCGAGCCGGAGCACCGGGAGCGCGGCGTCGAGGATTGCCTGTCTGGCCGTGGGACCGACCGGGAGCGCCCAGAGGGTCTCCCGGAGGTTGCCGTAGGACAGCGAGACGTTGGCCAGCAGGGCGCCGGCGACGAACAGCTGTCGGCCGCGGCCCGCGGGGAGGTCGTAGAGGAGCACCACGAGCGAGAACGCGGTGTAGGCGTAGTACAAAAGCAGCGACGGGAAGGCGAGGACCATCGCGACCAGCGTCCCGTGGACGGCGACGTGGCGGTCGGTGACGGTCCGGGGCCGGTAGTACAGCGCGGCGAGGACGGGCGCCAGCAGCGCGGCCGCGCCGACGGCGTACCAGACCGGGTCGGCGTTCGGGAACAGCACCGACAGCGGCCGGCGGAGCGTCACGAAGCTCTTGCCCGGCGGCAGTCCGCCCACGAAGTCGGCCGTCTCGCGCTGGGGGAGCAGGGCGTCGGTGACGTACGTCCGGGTGGTGTCGACGCCGAAGACGACCAGCCCGAGGCCGAACAGGCTCGCTGCGGTCCCGACGGCCGCCCCGATGGCGCGCCAGGCGCGCCGGCGGAGCAGCCAGAGGCCGACCGCGGCGGGGAAGACCTTCACGAACGCCGGGACCGCGAGCGCGACGCCCGCTCCCGTCTCCCGGTCGCGGGCGAGCCCGACGAACCCCGCGACCAGCGCGAGTGTGAGGACGTGGTTCACCTGGCCGTAGCCCAGCGAGGGCGCCGAGTGGGCCGACGCGAGCAGGAACGAAAACAGGAGGACCCGTTCGAGGCGGCCCACGTCGTAGCCCAGCGACTCGACGTAGTCGGCGAGCAGGCGGGCGGCGACGGCGCTGGCGGCCACGGAGACGGCGGTCATGGCGAGGAAACCGGGGACCCAGCTCTCGAAGAGCGCCGAGGGGAGGAAGGCGAGGACGGCGGCGGGCGGGTAGACGTAGTGGTAGCCGCTGTCGGCCGGCGTGACGGCGTAGAGGTCCCCGCCGGCCAGCGCGGCCTCGGCGGCGACGTGGTAGACGCGGTAGTTGAGGCCGAAGGTGCCGGGCCGGTTGACGGCGTAGTTGCCCAGGATCGCGACCCCGAGGAGGGCGCCGGTCGCGAACACCGCCAGGGCGTCGCGGCTCCGGTCGGTCACGCTCGCGGGTGGGCCGGGGGGCCTCTTGGGCGTGTCGGATCGGTGCGGAACCGCTCGCGCTCCCGGGGCCCGTCAGAGCGAGCTCTGACGGTGTTTCTCCCCGCGATTTTCACGGGTGGTCGAAAATCGAAGCCGGCGACGTGTCCGCCCTCGGGCGTCGGTTCTAGCGGCTCACCCGGCCACTTCGTCCAGGTCGAGTTCGGGCGTCGTCCAGATGACGAACTCGCCGTCGCGGTCGACGACGCCGTTGACGTGGTCCTGGTCGACCGGGGAGTCGTTGACCTCCTCGTCGGTGATCGGCGTCACCTGGTTCACGTCGTCGACGACCCAGCCGACGGCGCCCTGGTCGTCGAACGCCTCCGGGTCGAAGACGACGATGAGGTCCTTGCTCCCGGCCTGGTCGATGTCCAGCAGCACCTTCGGGTCGAGGATGGTCGTGATCTGCCCGCGCAGGTCGACGACGCCCTCGACGCAGTCGGGGGTGTTCGGGACCCGGGTCACCGTCTCGCGTTTGACGATCTCCTCGACGTACTCGATGTCGAGGCAGTACTGCTCGTCGCCCAGCGCGAACTCCAGCACGCGGGTCTGCTCGCCGGTGTCGGCCTCCGCAGCCGCGGCCCGACCCGCCGCGCCGATACCCATCTCGGCCGCCCCGGGCTCGCCCTCGCCGTCACCCGCTTCCGACTCCGCCGACTCCAGACCGGCCTCGCGGGCCATCTCCTCGACGTCCACGTCCACGTCGCCCACGTCGGCGCCGGGGATGTGCATCGTGGCGTCGCCCTCGTCGCCCGACCCGCCGCTCCCGCCGACCGCCTCCTCGTTTATCTCCAGGTTCGCGACGGCCTCGGCGGCCTCGTCGGCGGACGATCCCGTCGCGGTTCCCGACGGCTCGTCGTCCTCGCCGGACCCGGACGGCTCGTCGTCCTCGCCGGACCCGGACGGCTCGTCGTCCGCCGCGGACTCGGTCGGACGGTCGTCCGCCGGGTCCGCGCCGGGGTCGTCCGCCGCTGAGTCGTCGGGTTCGGTGTCCTCCGCCGGTCCGTCGGCCACGGCACCCGCCGCTGGCTCGGCTTCCCCGGCGTCGGCAGCCGCCGCCCCGTCGCCCTCGTCGTCCGCCGCTCCGTCGGCTGCCGCGTCGTCGGATCCGTCGACCGGTGTGTCGTCGGGTTCCGCCGCGTCCGCGTCGGTCGTGTCGTCCTGTGCCTCGTCGTCCGGCCGGGACCCCTCGCGCATCTCGCGGATGCGCCGGGCCCGGTCCATGCGTTCGTCGTCGGTCATGCTGTTGCCTCCGCGTAGCCGAACCGCTCGTCTAGATCCGCCGCGATCGAGAGGAACACGTCGGCCATGTCGACCGACGGGTCGTAGGCGAAGATCGACTCGCCCGCCGAGAACGCCCGCTGGAGCGCCACGCGCTTGCGGACCTCCCAGACGGGGTCGTCGGCGAAGACCGCCTCGAACCACTCCAGCATCGCCTCGTCCTCGCCGGTGGTCTCGACGCGGTTGGCGACCACGCCGAGAGTGTCCACCGCGATGTCGGTCTGGCCCTCCAGGGCGGTCATCTGGTCGACGAGCAGCTCGATGGCCCGCTCGGAGGTCGCCTCCGTCAGCGCCGGGACGAGGATGTTCCGCGCCGCGTAGATGCCGGTGTCCGTGAGCTTGCCGTAGAACGGCGGCGAGTCGACGACGACGTAGTCGTAGTCGCCCTCGACGTGGGCGAGCGCGTCGTCGAGCGTGTCCAGCGCGTGGCCGCCCGAGACCGTGTCCGGGGTGACGTTGACCGCCAGCGCCGACAGCGCCGCCGGGTCGATGTCCGCCTCGCCCTCGGTCGCGCGGGCCACCAGGTCCGCGATGGTCAGCTCGCGCTCGGCCTGGAGCATGTCGATGTTGCTCGGGACCACGTCCATCTCGGGGTGCTCGACCACGAGGTCGGCCAGCCGGTCGCGCTGACTGCCGTCGGTCAGCACGTCGAACAGCGTCGGCGGCGCCGCGTCGTACTCGTCGAGCAACCCCAGGCCCTCGGTCGCGTTGCCCTGCGGGTCCAGGTCGACGAACAGCACGTCCCGTCCGCGCTCGGAGAGCGCCCCCGCGACGTTGATCGCGACGGTCGTCTTGCCGGTCCCGCCCTTCGCGTTGGTCACGCAGATGCGCGCTGTACTTCTCGCCACGTTGTCCCGGAGTCGACGCTACCGCCCTAAAAAGGTACGCGCCGGGCTATCAAACGTTGAAATCGGCCGACTGCGGGCGGGCCCGGGAGGGGGCAACGACCGGTCGGCCGGACCGGATCGCCAGCCCGCGACCGGCCGCGAGCGCGCCGAACGCCCCATAGACGCCGTCTGACGGGCGTCCGACCGTGTGCAAGATTTATCAGCACGGGGCGGGATAGAACCAGTATCGATGACGATCAACCCCCGCGACTACGACCTGAACGAGCTGCGCGAGATGGCGCGCAAGCGCGACGACCTCGACGACCCGCGGCCGGGCGACGACCGGCCCGACGATCCCCGACCCGACGACGCCGGCGAGGAGTGGGGCCCGCTCGACGAGGTCGGCGACGCGAGCATGTCCGCGGGTGACTCCTTCCGCGCGGGGCTGTACCGCGAGCTGCTCCCGCTGGTCGGCAGCCAGGGGGACATGGAGAAGCCGTACCTCCGCGGGGTGCCCGACACCTACGCCGCCGAGTTCGTCGTCTTCGAGTGGCTGGAGTTCCTGCTGATGCACGCCGGCTACAAGGGCGCCGCCGACGCCCTGGCGTACTACGAGTCGATCGACTGGATCACCGAGGACGTGGCCGGCCAGCTCAACGACTACCTCCTCGGCATCGACGAGACGGGGTCGAACGACGGCAACGACCTGGACGTGGACGACCACATGCTCAGCCTGGTCTACGTCGCGAAGCTCGCCGGCATGCAGCGGGACTGACGGAGAGTCCCGGGACCCGACCGGCCGGTCGCGGGGGTGACCGGCGCTACAGTTCTATCTCGGTGTCGTCGACGATGTGCCCGCGCAGCAGCTCCAGCAGGACCGTCGCGATGCCCGTGTCGGAACTCCAGATGGCGGTCTCGGCGCGGACGCCCGGCAGCTCCTCGCCGCCGAGGACGCTGAGCAGGACGGTGTCCCCGTCGACGGCGAGCAGCCGCCCGGCCGCGTCGTCGGTCGGGTCGTCCGGGAACGGCGCGAGCGTCACCGCGGAGTCGGCGAACGCCTCGACGAGTTCGGGGTCGTCGACGCGGGCGCTACAGACCCACACGTCGACCGCTTCGGCCCGCTCGCGCAGCGCCGCCGTGACCGCCTCGTCCAGCAGCCCCGGCCCGCTGGCGTAGAGGACCGTCTCCTCGGCGTCGGCGACGATCTGGCGGACCCGGGAGGCGACGTTGTCGCGGCCGTGGACCGTCCAGACGCCCTCCTGGTGCTCGTCCTCGTGGTCGGCCCCTCGCCGGACCTCCTCGAGGTACTCGAAGGCGCGGTCCTGCTCGCGCTCGAAGCGCTCGGCGAGCGTCTCGCGGGCCTCCGCCAGGGGGACCGCGCGGTACTGGATCGGGCTGGACTGCTGGAGTTCGACGAGGCCCCGCTCCTCCAGGTTCTCGGCGGCGCCGTACACCTGCGAGCGGGGCACGTCGGTCATCCGGTCCACGTCGCGGGCGGTCCCGGTCCCGAGGCGTTCGAGGGCGACGAACACCTGCGCCTCGTACTTCGAGAGGCCGAGCCGCTGGAGCGCCTCGACGGCCTCCGCCTCGCCGTCGTCAGTCATCGTCACCCCCGGTCCGTCGCTCGTCCGCCCGCGGGTCGGCCCGCGAGTCGCTCGCGTCCGTGCCGTTCGCGGTCGATCCGTCCCCCGGGTCGTCGCTCGCGTCCCATCGGTCGCTCGCGTGTTCGTCCAGCCAGCCGTGATAGACGCGCTCGAACGCCTCGGGCGAGAGCCGCCCGGCCGCGAGGTGGCGGCCCGCGTCGGCGAGGTCCCGCTCGTCGACGCCGTCGCCGGCCAGGATCGCGCCGGCCACGTCCGTCGTGACGGCCGCGGCGTCCGGCCCGGCCACCGGGACGACGTGGTCCGGCAGGAGCAACTCGCCGTCGAAGGCGACTGCGTCCCCCTCGGCCAGCCCCCCGGGCACCGCGAGCGTGTACTCGACCGCCGCGCGCTGCCCGTCCTCGCCGTCGAACTCCCAGAGGACGTACACCCGCCCGTCGGCGGCGACCCGCTCGACGGGCTCGGGCGAGACGCGGTCGAGCGAGACACGCCCGACCGACGGCGCCTCGCGGAGGACGACCCGGCCCGAGGCCGACGGCAGCGTGACCGTCACGCGGGCGGTCCCGCCCGGCGAGACCCGCGTCGGTTCCACGGAACGGGTCGCGTAGGGCACCCCCTCGCCGTTCGTCCCGGCGCTCGCGGCGGGAGCGGTCGCCGCGGCGGCGGTCCCCGTGGCGGCGGTTGCCGACGCCGCCGAATCGGTGCCCGCCGCGACGCCGTCGTCGGATCCGGCCGGAGCGTCGGCCGCCGGGGACTGCCCGTTCGCGCTCCCGGACAGCGGGTCCGCCGCCGGCGCGTCGCCGTCCGGTCCCCGGCCGTCGTGGGGGCTCCGGTCGCCGCGGGGTCCCTCGTCGCCCGCGTCGAAGGCGCCGGCCGGCCCGAGGTGGCGGCTCCAGACCGCCAGCAGGCTCGGCAGGACGAACACGCTCGCGAGGAACGCGTAGACGATCGTGAGCCCGGTGATGAAGCCGAACTGCTGGAGCGGCGGGAGGATGGCGAAGACGAGGACGCCGAAGCCGCCGACGGTCGTCGCCGCCGACCCCAGCAGCGCGCCGCCGGTCCCGGTGACGGCGGTGTGCATCGCCTCGCTGGCCGACCCCTGCCGGTCCAGTTCGAGGCTGAACCGCTCGCTCAGGTGGATGCTGTAGGCCACCCCGAGCCCGATGGTCAGGCTCGTGATCATCCCGGTCAGCACGTTGAAGGGGATGTCGAGGAGGTACATCGTCCCGAGGATCCACGAGACGTTGAAGACCACGGGGAGCAGCGTCACCAGCCCCAGGGTCGCCGACCCCTCCGCGAGCCGGTAGACGACCATCAGGAAGACAAAGGAGACGACCAGCGTGATGACCAGGCTCTCGACGACCGTGGTGAGCAGGTCCGACTGGACGATCTCGTTGACGATGGGGCGACCGGTCGCGGTGACGGTCACGTCGCCGCCGGAGACCGCCGCCTCGACGGCGTCCATCTGGGTCGTGACCGCCGACCCCGCGGCGCCGCCGCGCAGCGACGCCGTCAGCAACAGCGCCTCGTACTCGCCGCCGTCGCGCTCGACGTACTGACGGGCCTGGTCGGGCGCGGCGTCGTAGAGCGCGTCGTAGACGCCGGCGACGTTGCGGTCGGGGACGCCGTCGCCGTCGGTGTCGCTCGCCGCGAGGGTCTGGTTGAACGTCTCGTTGGTCGCCGCGACCGACTCCATCACCGTCAGCGGACTCCGCACGTCGGCCTCGCCGTTGGAGAGCGTGACGGTCACGCCCTTCTCGGCGGCGAGTTCGCCGGTCCGGTTCACCCGCTGGAGGGCGTCGGCGGTCGCCACCTCGCCCTCGAAGAGGAACTCCGCGGTCGAGTCCTCCCGCAGGAAGTTCTCGTTGACGTACTCGAAGGTCGCCCGCATCGTGTACTCGCCGGGCTGCATCGCCGCCGGCAGCTCGTCCATCCACTCCGGGGGTTCCTCCGCGATGAAGTCCTTCTGGGCGAAGGCGGTGTCGACGTTCGTGGCCCCGTAGGCGCCGCCCGCGCTGATCAGCAGCGTCAGGAGGATGACCGCCCACGGCGCCCGGTCGGCGGCGGTCGCCCCGACTCCGAGCAGGCGGCCGAACGCGCCGCCGCCGGTGCCGAACGCCCGCTTGCGCCGGTCGACGCCCCGGCCTTCGAGGACGGCGTCGATCTCGACCTTGACCGCGGGGATCAGCGCGCCGAAGACGACGAGCGCGCCGACGATCCCGACCGCGCTGACGACGCCGAACTCCCGGATCGGGCCGACGGGGCTGGTGAGGTTCGAGAGGAAGCCGATGACCGTCGTCGCGGTCACCAGCACCAGCGCCGTGCCGACGCCGGCCAGCGCCGTCCGCATCGAGCCCGCGACCGCCGCGGGGCCGCCGGTGTCGCCCTCCGTGCCGCGCGCCTCGCGGTGGCGCATGAACACGTGGATCGCGTAGTCGATCGAGAGCCCGATCAGCAGGACGGGGATGGCGACGAACAGCTGGTTGAAGGCGACCCCCATCCAGCCCATGTAGCCGAAGGTGACCAGCAGCGTGAGCGCCAGCCCGAACACGCCCAGCAGGATGTCCAGCGGGTCGCGGTAGGCGATCGTCAGCACGACGAGGACGAACAGGAGCGCGAACGGCCCGACGACCGTCAGGCTGTCCTGCATCGACCGGTTGGTCTCGTCGGCGATGATGCCCGCGCCGAACACCATCGCGTCGGCGCTCAGCTCACCCCGCGCGAGGCTCTGGATCGCCGTCTGGGAGTCCTGGATGCGCTCGCTCGCCGAGCCCTGGGCGACCGCCGACTCGGTGGTCTGCGTGACGACGACCATCGTCGCCGACGCGCTGGTCGATCCGGGCTCGTAGCTCGTCGGCATCAGCGCGAACGCCCGGCTCCCGCCGCCCTCGCTCAGCACCCGCTCGACGGTCCCCTCGACCGCCGAGGCGTTCATCGACGCCAGCTGGTCGATCTGGTCGGCCAGCGGCGGGGTCGACCCGTTCTCGGCGCGTTCCCGGAGCGCGTCCCGGTCTTCCTGCAGCGCCGCGGCCCGCTCCCGCAACGCGCGGGCGTCCGGCGCCAGCACGCGCTCGATCCCGCCGTACACCTCGCCGAACTCCGCCTCAATCTCCCCGGCGCGCTCCCGGTAGGTCGACTCGTCGATCTCACCCTGCGCGTAGGAGGCGTTCAGCGCGGCCAGCCGCGACTGGAGCGTCCGCGCCTGCGAGGTCAGGTTCGCGAACGTCTCGCTCTGTTCGGCCGACAGCCCGGCGGTCGCGTCGGTCCGGGCGGCCGTCAGGTTCCGCTCGATGGCCGCCGACCGCTGGCGGTAGGTCGCGTCGTCGACCTCGCCGGCGGCGTGCGAGCGGTTGAGTTCGACGTACTCCTGCTGAAGCCCCCGCGTCCGGTTCAGGGCGTCGCTCAGCCGCGCGCCCGTCTCGTCGAGCCGCTCCCGTTCGGCTGCCAGCGCCCGGCCGCGCTCCGAGAGGTTCTCGGCCCGCTCCTCCCGGATCGCCGCGGTCGCGACGACGTTCGCGATCCCGGTCGGCGGCTGGGAACCGTCGAGGGTCCGGTTTATCGCGTCGTCCTCGACGAGCGCGCGCTCGAAGCGCAACTGGTCGAGCAGCGACTCCCTGTCGAGGACGTCGTCCTCGCGGACGATCACCTGGACGGTCGTCGTGTTGCCGCCCGCCCCGAAGTTCGAGTCCACGTACTCGAGCTTCTCGGCCTCCTCGGAACTCGTCTCGAACTGCGACAGCGACGCCGAGTCCTCGACCTGAACCGCGCCGGCGCCGACCGCGCCGACGGCGACGAGCAGCGCCACGACGACCAGCCGCCGGTGGGCGACGACGGCGCCCGCCACGTCGTCCATCCCGGCCATCAGCGATCCCTCCGCCCGTCCTCCGCGCTGTATTCTCTCATCACGACAACTCTGTTGTTAGTATCCTACTAACGACTCGGCTTAAGGGCATCGAAGCGGCCGCCGGGGGGTCGGGCGGGGGCAGGGCAGTCGGTACCGGCGACCGAACGGCGGCGGGGCAGCCAATACCGGCGGCCAGTTCGGTCGGCTCGGCCGGCGAGTTCGCTGTCCCCTAATTTCCGGCCCGCCGGCCCCTAATTTCCGCGGGGGCCGACGTTCGCAGAAACGATAATTTCCGGGGTACATTTATCCGGGGTGGCGGTAAAGCCGGGGGCATGAGCGACGACGACCCGGTGCCCATCGGCGTGAAGCTCGGCAGTACCCGCACGGTGATCGCCTACCCCGACGACGACGGCGAGATCGAGACGATCCGGACGCTGACCTGTCTGGCGACCTACGAGGACCCCCTCACGGGCGAGGAACGGGTCCTCTACGGCGAGGAGGCCGCCACGGAGTACCCCGACGAGGTCCAGTTCATGCTCCGCTCGGGCCTGCCCGAGGACGAGGAGCGCGCCGAGTTGACCAAGACGTTCTTCGAGGAGGTCATCGACGCCAACGACGTGCCCGAGAACAGCGGCGTCGTCTACGCCATCCCGACCATCGACAACCCCGAGGGGCTGGCGAACCTCGAGGACGTGATCGAGAGCTCCTCCATCGGCGAGGCCCTGGTCGAGAGCTACCCCGAGTCGCTCTGTGGCTCGATCCCCGCTCGCGGCGACGACCTCGAAGCCATCGAGGAGATCTTCGTCGCCGTCAACATGGGGTCGACGAACCTCGAAGCGTCGGGCTACCGCCGCGGCGAGCAGCTGGCCCCGTTCACGACCGGCGCGGTCACGGGCAACGAGGTCGACCGGATGATCGCCAACTACGTCGAGGAGGAGACCCAGGGCCGGGTCAACATCGACACCCAGACCGCCCGCGAGTACAAGGAGGACCACGCCGACTTCGAGAGCTTCGAGCCGTTCACGGACATCATCCAGCAGCCCGGCGGCGGCTCCCACGAGTTCACCATCGAGCGCTCGGTCATGGACGCCTGCAACGAGTACCTGGACGACGCCGTCGAGGAGTTCTGCAACACCTTCCTCCCGGAACTCGCCAACGACTACATGAAGGTCTACCAGCTGGCGCTGGACAACCGCATCGTCCTCACCGGCGGCATGGCCTGCATCCCGGGGATCGTCGAGGAATTCGAGGCGCGGGTCAGCGAGGAACTCGACCGCGAGGTCTCCGCCGTCGCCGCCGACCACCCGGACATCTCGCCGTCGCTGGGCGCCCAGCGCATCGCCGGGCGGCTCGTCGACAGCCAGTAACTACGCCCCGGCCCAGCACTCGACCCAGGCGACGAACCCGCGGGTCGCCGCGTCGAGTTCGCCGTCCGCCGACTGGACCTCCCGGGAGTTCAGCGCGTTCGCGCCCGTCCGTTCGCTCGCGCCCGTCCGTTCCTCCGCGTCCGACCGGCCGCCCGTACCCGTTCCGTCGCCCGCCAGTTCCGCGGGCAACTGTATCGTGAATCGAGCCATCCACGGCTCCGTTTCGTGAGATCCCACGTAAATCTCAGTCAGACGCCCGTCTGCCGCAGACGCCGCCGAGCGACGATCCGTCCGGTTCAAGACCGGTACACACCTGGCCGCTTCTCGGCACGCGACCCTAGCCACTCATTACGCCCGGACCTGTACCCGGTACTATGGCCCCGATTATCAGTGGAGATACCGAGGGCGTCGACGAGGCGACTCTCGGGGGGACGGGGCGTGGGGGACTGCTGTCGGACGGGTACCTGCGGGAGGCGCCGCTGGCGTCGCACCTCGACGAGGGGGAACGGCCCGTGATGGTGCGAGCGAACGGGAAGAAGGGGGTACTCCGGAGCGAGGTCGGCAGCGACGAGCGCGAGCGGACGGCGCCGGGGGAGGGGTACCGCGCGTTCGCGCTGGCGACGGACACCCGGCTGCGCTTTCTCGTCGGCGATAGCGACGGCGGGGACTGGTCGACGAGCGTCCCGCTGGCCGACGTGGAGGTCGTCGAACACAGCGACGGCGTCCTCGCCGGGGAGTTCGTCGTCACGACGACGGCGGACGTGGAGTGGTACTTCCCGAGCCGCTCGGAGCTGGGACCGATGGTCGAGTACCTCGACGCGGCGTCGCTGTCGTGGATCGCGATCGAGGAGCGGCTGGACGACGCCCGGGCGGCGGTCGCCGAGGCCGACCGGCTGACCGGGGCGCGGCGCTACGACGACGCGATGGCGGCCGTCCGCGACGCGATGGGCGAGACCGACGCCGCCCGGCGGGCCGAGCGCGAACTCCACGGGGACGGCGTCGCCGCCGCGACCGAGCGCATCGAGCGCGCCGAGGAGCGGATCCGGGAGGCCCGTCTCGCCGTGCTGGAGGGGCGAGCGGCACACGCGATCGACCGCGCCGAGGCCGCGTGGCGCGACGGCGAGTACGAGCGCGCTCACGACGCCTACGGCCGCGCCCACGGCGACTACGAGGAGGCGCTGGCGGCGGTCGACGAGGCGGCCGCCGAGCGGCTCCGGACGAAGCTCGACCGCGTCGAGCGCAACGTCGCCGCGCTCGAACGCGCGCCGGTGGAATCGGCCGAGCAGGCCCGCGAGCGCGCCGACGAGACGGACGACCGCCGCGAGCGCGCCGACCGGCTGGAGTTCGCGCTCGAACGCTACCGGACCGCGCTCACGCTCGACTGGGGGCGGTCGACGCGCCGGTTCGAGGGCGACACCGAACGGATCAGGGACGCCGTCGACACCGTCGCGGGACAGCTCGTCGAGACGCGCCGGGAGTACGCGGCCCGGCGGATCCGTGCGGGCGACGACCACCGCGAGGAGGGACGGACCGCCCGGGCGGCCGCCTGCTACCGCGACGCCCACGACGCGCTCGCCGACACGATCCCGACGGCCCGCGAGCTGGTCCCCGAGGCGCTCGACGCCCTGACCGACCGGCGCGACGCCGTCGCGGACCGCCTGCGCCGCCTCGACACGGGCGACGACTGGACCCCCGTACCGAGCGGCTCGCACTGACGAGCCGGAAGTTCTCGCTGTTCTTGACTCCCTCGCCGTCCCCCCGATCTCGCCGTTCTCTCCGCCCTCACTGACTCAGAGCTGCGGGTATCGCTGTCGATACGCGGGAACGTAACTATTTATAGTGTGCACCACTGTATTAGGAATATAATGCCCGAGTGCCCGAACTGCGGCGAGCGCATGAGCCACAACGACGAGACGACGAAGCTGACGGAGTACGTCTGCGCTCGCTGCCACCGGACGGAGATCGTGCGAAAGCCCGCCTACCGCGTGACGGCCGAGGCGTCGGCGACGGCCGGCGCGGCCGCCGACGACGACTGACCGAAGGGGGATCGTACCGGACCGGGGACTCGTTTTCAGCGTTCGCGACGGTCGCGAGCGACAGCACCGGCGATAGCGGCGTGCGCGACTGTGGCGGCGAGCGCGACTCAGCGGTGAGAGAAGACAGGTAGCGACCGCTCAGCGATGGAGGACGGCGTGGCGCTCCATCTCGGGGCCGTCGCCGACCGGTTCGACCGTCTCGGTCGGCCAGTCGCCGGTGCCCGTCAGCAGTTCGATGCCCTCGTCTGTGACGAGGTGGGTGTCCTCGCTCTTGGCGCCCTGGACCGTCGGGTTGTAGGCGTAGGTCATCGGGACGTGGACCGGGGCCTCCGAGTCGGGCGTCCCGAACCACTCGCGGCCGGCGTAGGCCGCGGCGCCGCCCTGGTGGTGGTTGCGCCACTCGCCCTCGTAGCCCACCTCGGCGTAGGCCTCTTCGATGGCGTCGAACACGTCGCCGGCGACCCCGCCCTCGCGGCCGACGCGCTGGGTCGCAGCGAGGGCGCTGGCCTCGACGCGCATCGCGGCCTCGGTGCGCTCGTCGAGCCACTCGGGCGCGTCGAAGGCGACCGAGCGGGTGATGCTGGCGTGGAGGCCGTCGCGGACCGCGGTGACCGAGACCAGCGCGTAGTCGCCGAGTTCGCTGTCGCGGGTGGTGTAGTGGCGGTACTCCCGGGTGCGCTCGCCGCTCCCGACGAGGACGACCGGGGAGTCGATGCCGCGGGCGAACAGCCGGTCGCGCAGGCGGCCGCCCACCTCCCGTTCCTCGTCGTCGGCGCTCGCCTCGCGGACGACGCTTTCGACCACCTCGGCGGCGTCGGCGCCCAGCGACCGGAACCGCTCGACGTCGGCGTCGGTCAGCGGCTGGCGGAGGTCGGTCGGGTCGACCGATTCGAAGCCGGGCACGTCGAAGTCGGCGGCCGCCGGCGTCGGGCTGAACGCCGCGACCGCCTCGGCGAGGTCGGCCTCGTACCACTGGACGGTCTCGACGGTCGCGTCGTCGGGGAGTTCCTCGTCGACCAGTCGCTCCGCCTCGATGTTGTCGGTGACGACGGTGAGGCCGTCGCCGTCGTAGCCGGCGGCGGCGACCCCGATATCGGCGGCGCGGTCGACGACGTTGTTCCCGCCGGTCAGCCACGCGAAGGAAGGGGGTCGGGCGAACCAGACGGCTTCAAGGTCGTTGTCGGCGAGATACGCGTCGAGCCGCTCGCGGACCGCGTCGGTGTGGGACATGGTCGGTACTGCTCGGCTGCGGGAGTTAAAGGCGTCGCGAGCGGCAGGATGGACGCGAGGGTCGCGACGGCGCCGATCACTCGGTCTCGTAGCGCTCGAACAGCGCCGAGAGCTGCTCGGCGCGCATCGTGAGCATCTTCGCGTTGACGTACATCTCCGAGAGCGCGAGGTTCTGCTCCTCGGCGATGGCGGCGACCTGCTCGGCCTCCTCGACGTTCTCCTTGCTGGTCTCGGCGGCCTCGTCGGCGATGGCGGCGACCTCCTCGGAGGAGGCGGCCTGGTCGTCGGTGGCGTCGGATATCTCGGTGACGCCCGAGGCGGTCTCTTGGACGTGTTCGAGGATCGACTCCAGGGCGTCCAGCCCCTCGCCGACGGTCTCCTTGCCCTCGTCGACGGTCGACTGCATCTCGGTGATCTCCTCGACGGTCTCGTCGGTCTGGTCCTGGATCTCGCCGATGAGCCCCTCGATCTCGTTGGTGGCGTCCTTGGTCTCCTCGGCGAGGCTCTTGACCTCGTCGGCGACGACGCCGAAGCCGTTGTCGTTCGCGCCCGCCGAGGCGTGGGCGGCCTCGATGGAGGCGTTCAGCGCGAGGATGTTCGTCTGCTCGGCGATGTCGTCGATGAGGTCGACGATCTGACCGACCTCGTCCATCCGCTCGTCGAGTTCGGTCACCGTCTCGACGACGCCCTCGATCTGGTCCTGGGCCTCGTCCATGGTGTCCCGCGCCGAGCGGCCGGCTTCGATGCCCTCGACGGTCGAGCGTTCGGTCCTGTCGGCCATCTCCTTGACCTCGTCGGAGGAGGCGGCGATCTCCTCGATGGTCGCGGACATGTCGGACATCTCGTCGGAGATCTGGGTGATCTGCTGGTGTTGCTCGTGGAACACGTCGGCGATCTCCTGGACCCGGCGGGCGACCGTCTCGCTGGAGTCGGTGACGGCCTCGGTCGCCGTCGTCACCTGCTCGGAGGAGCCGACGACCTCGTCGCTGAACCCCGCCGCGGCGTCGAACGTCTGCTCGAAGGTCGCGGCCATCTCGTTGAACTCCGCCGCGAGCGCGGCGAGCGCTTCCGAGTCGTCCCCGGCGTCGAGCCGCCGGGTCAGGTCGCCGTCGCCGAAGGCGTCCAGCGCCGTCTCGACCGCCCGGACGCTGCCGTCGTAGTCGACGGGCCCGCCGTCGTCGGCCGCCTGGATCCCGCCGTCGGGCGTCGCCACCGGCGGTGTCGCCGGGCGGGCGTCGCGCTCGGCCCGGAGGTCCGCCAGGTCCGCCTTCGCGTCGTCCAGCCGCTCGCGGAGGTCGTCGCGCTCGCGCTCGGCCTCGGTCAGCGCCGTCTGGAGGCGCCGGCGCTCGCGCTCGCGGTCGTCGAGCGCCCGGCCGATCGAGCGATAGGCGGAGGCGAGTCCCCCCGCGGCCGCGAGAACGCCCAGTCCGCCGAGCACCGGCCACAGGTCCGGCGCGACCAGGAGGACCACCACCTGATAGACGGCGTGGGCGAACTGCCCGCCCAGCGCCGCACCGATCCGTCGCTTGAGGGTCGGTCGCATATCCCTACGGTATATCGAACGCTCTTATAGTCCCTCCCCCCGCGGTACAAACTTTGAGAATGGAATCCGCCGGCCGTCTCCGACTCGGAGGCCTCCAGGTCGCTTCGGGCCGCCGCGCCCGAAGCGACCACGGGCCGGTCGCGTCGACTCTTCGTCGCCACCCGACACCCTTAAGTGAATGTACTGATTCGTACATCGTAGAACTAAACCGTCCATCGGTGATACACATGGAAGCATACATCGAGTCAGTCACGAACGGGGAGGACCTGACGCTGGAGGAGGCCCGCGAGGCGGCGACGGCCGTCTTCGAGGACGCGACGGAGGCACAGATCGGCGCGCTGCTGGCGGCGCTGCGCGCGAAGGGCGAGACGGAGGCGGAGATCGCCGGCTTCGCCCAGGGGATGCGCGAGGCCGCCCGCACGATCGACCCCGACCGGGCGCCGCTGGTCGACACCTGCGGCACCGGCGGCGACGACTACGACACGATCAACGTCTCGACGACCAGCGCCATCGTCGCCGCCGGCGCCGGCGTCCCGGTCGCCAAGCACGGCAACTACTCCGTCTCCTCGTCGTCGGGGAGCTCGGACGTGCTGGAGGAGGTCGGCCTCGACATGGACACCGCGCCCGAGGCCGTCGAGGCGACCATCGAGGAGGCCGGCATCGGCTACATGCACGCGCCCGCCTTCCACCCGGCGATGAAGGCCGTCATCGGCCCGCGCCGCGAGGTGGGGATGCGGACCATCTTCAACGTGCTCGGTCCGCTCACGAACCCCGCCGGCGCCGACGCGCAGGTCATGGGCGTCTACGACCCAGACCTGGTCCCGCTGATCGGCCGCGCCGTCGCAGAGATGCCCGTCGACCACGCGCTGATCGTCCACGGCTCCGGCATGGACGAGATCACGATCCACGACGAGACCGCCGTCGCGGAGGTCGAGGACGGCGAGGTCACCGAGTACACGGTCACCCCCGAGGACCTCGGGCTGGAGACCCACGACATCGAGGCTGTCGCGGGCGGGACGCCCGAGGAGAACGCCGAGGACCTGCTGGGGATCGTCGAGGGCGACGTGCGCGGCGCCAAGCGCGAGATCATCCTCGCGAACGCGGGCGCCGCCGTCTACGTCGCCGGCGAGGCCGACTCGCTGGAGGCCGGCGTCGAGGCGGCCGCCGACGCCATCGACTCGGGCGACGCCGCGACCAAACTGGACGACCTGCGGGAAGTCAGTACCCGCGTCGCCGCCGACGGGGGCCGATGAGCGACGCGAACGAACCCGAAGCGGGCGGTCCGGCCGCCCGAGTCAAGGTCTGCGGCGTCACCCGCGAGGAGGACCGGGAAGCCGTCGTCGCCGCGGGCGCCGACGCCGTGGGCGTCATCTGCGACGTGCCCGTCGACACGCCCCGGGAGGTCGACGCCGACGCCGCCGCCGACCTGCTCGCGGGCGTGCCGCCGCTCGTGACCGGCGTGCTCGTGACGATGCCGACGACCGTCGAGGAGGCGGTCGGGCTGGTCGAGGCCACTGAACCGGACGCCCTGCAGGTCCACGGCGGGCTCTCGCCGGGCGAACTCGGCGCGCTCTCCCGTCGGCTGTCACAGGACCTCGTCGTCGCGGTCGACGCGGAGGCCGACGACATCCGGGAGTATGCCGAACCCGCCGACGTTCTGCTGGTCGACTCGGTCGACGCCGCGGGGGGCGGCGGCACCGGCGAGACCCACGACTGGGAGCGCACCCGCGAGGTCGTCGCCGACCTGACCGTGCCCGTGGTCCTGGCCGGCGGGCTCACGCCCGAGAACGTCGCCGCGGCCGTCGAAACGGTCGAACCGTTCGGCGTCGACGTGGCGACGGGGGTCGAACGGGTCGACGGCGACGGGACCCGTGTCGGCGGCGAGAAGGACCACGAGGCCGTCCGCTCGTTCGTCGCCGCGGCGCGGCGGGGGGTGGCCGCGTGAGCGACCCCGGTCCCGGAACCGACTTCGGACTCGAACCGTCGAAGGCGGAGTTCGTCGAGCTGGCGGACACCGACGGCGACGACCCCGTCGTCGTCCGCGCCGCGGTCGAGTTGGACACCGACCTGGAGCCGCTGGACGCGTACGCCGCGCTGTCGGGTCGGACCACGGACATCGAGGCGGCCGACTACACCTTCCTGCTGGAGAGCGCCGAGAAGGTCGCCTCCAGCGACCCGGACGGCGCGTTCGCGCCGACGACGGAGGACCGGCACGCCCGCTACTCCTTCGTCGGCTACGACCCGAAGGGCGTCGTCACCGTCGACGCCGAGGGCGCGACCGTCGAGACGTTCGACGACCGCTACGAGGCCTTCTTCGACGCCAACGGCGGCGACACCCTCGACAGCGTCCGCGGCGCGATGCCCGACGTACAGCGGCGCGGGTTCCCCGACATGGACCGCGAGCACTTCGAGGGCGGCCTCGTCGGCTTCCTCGGCTACGACGCCGTCTACGACTGCTGGCTCGACGAGGTCGGACTGGACCACCCCGACTCCCGGTACCCCGACGCCCAGTTCGTCCTCACCACGAGCACGCTCGTCTTCGACGAGGTGGAGGGCACCGTCTCGCTCGTGCTCACGCCGATCCTCGAACCCGGCGACGACGCCGCCGCCCGCTACGAGGAACTGGAGGCGGAGGCCGAGCGCGTCGCGGACCTGCTGGCGGGCGCCGCCGACCTGGAGACGGGCGGGTTCGTCCGCGACGCCGAGACGGCCGGCCCGAAGGACGAGTACGAGGCCGCCGTCGAGAAGGCCAAAGAGCACGTCCTCGCGGGCGACATCTACCAGGGCGTCATCTCGCGGACCCGGGAGCTGTACGGCGACGTGGACCCGCTCGGGCTCTACGAGTCGCTGCGGTCGGTCAACCCCTCGCCGTACATGTACGTCCTCGACTACGACGGCCTCTCCATCGTCGGCGCCAGCCCGGAGACGCTGGTGGCGGTCCGCGGGGACCGCGTGCTCTCGAACCCCATCGCCGGCACCTGCGCCCGCGGGACGAGCCCCGTCGAGGACCGCCGGCTGGCCGGCGAGATGCTCGCCGACGGGAAGGAGCGCGCCGAGCACACGATGCTCGTCGACCTGGCGCGCAACGACGTGCGCCGCGTGTCCGAACCCGGCTCCGTGCGCGTCGAGGAGTTCATGAGCGTCCTCAAGTACAGCCACGTCCAGCACATCGAGTCGACGGTGACGGGCACCCTGGCTGACGATTCGGACGCCTTCGACGCCGCCCGGGCCTCCTTCCCCGCCGGGACGCTCTCCGGTGCGCCGAAGATCCGCGCGATGGAGATCATCGACGACCTGGAGCGGACGGCCAGGGGTCCCTACGGCGGCGGCGTCGGCTACTTCACCTGGACCGGCGACGCCGAACTCGCCATCGTCATCCGCACCGCCACGGTCGAGGACCTCGATAGTCGGTACGGTGTCGGCGTCCCGGACGAAGCCGCCGACAGCGCCGACCGCGTCACGGTCCAGGCCGGCGCCGGCATCGTCGCCGACAGCGACCCGGCCAGCGAGTACGAGGAGACCGAGCAGAAGATGCGCGGCGTCCTCGACGCCTTGGAGGCCATCGAGGTCCCGGACTCGGCAGCCGCGGAGGGCGCCGACGGCGACGCCGAAGGCGCGACTGACGACAGCGAAGCGGAGACCGGGGACGCCGCCGAACCCGGGGAGGTGTCCCGATGAGCGCCGCCGGGCGCGAGCGCGCCGACGAGCGGCAGGTGCTGTTCGTCGACAACTTCGACTCCTTTACCTACAACCTCGTCGAGTACGTCAGCGAGCACGCCGACACCGAGGTCGTCCGCAACACCGCGTCGCTGGACGACGTGCGCGCCGCCGACCCCGACGCCATCGTCATCTCGCCCGGCCCCGGCCACCCGGAGAACGACCGCGACGTGGGCGTCACGCTGGACGTGCTCACCGAGATCAGCCCCGAAGTACCGACGCTCGGGGTCTGTCTCGGCCTCGAAGCCGCAGTCTACGCCTACGGCGGCGAGGTCGGGCGCGCGCCCGAGCCCATCCACGGCAAGGCCTTCCCGATCAGCCACGACGGCGAGGGCGTCTTCGCGGGACTCGACCAGGGGATCCGCGGCGGCCGCTACCACTCGCTGGTCGCCACCGAGGTCCCCGACTGCTTCGAGGTGACCGCCACCACCGAGGCCGAGACCGACGAGGGCGACACCGTGGACCTGGTGATGGGGATCCGCCACCGCGAGCACCCGATCGAGGCCGTCCAGTTCCACCCCGAATCGGTGTTAACTGCGGTCGGCCACGACGTGATCCGCAACTTCCTCGACGGCGTCTAGGTGTTCGAGACGCTTCGGTTCCGTATCTCGCTATTGCCGCCGGACGTACCGAGCAAACTCGCGTGACTCGCTCTGGATCGTCGACTGCACTCGACAGCGAGCGGTGAAAGCCCTCGACGCGCTCGCGGTCGCTGAGTCGGATATCCGCGCTCTCCGCACCGCCCGCGCGGATAGAGCCGACTCAGGCGACTGAACTGCACGCGAGCGCGTCTCGCCCTTTCAGTCCACCAGGACAGCACGGTACCGTACCCACCCCGCACAGCAACGCAGACGGCCACGACCCTCCCCAGCCGATTGCGCTCCGCGCGCCTGCGGCGTGCGGTGCTCATCCCTCGCGCGATGCTGTCGCGAGCCAAGACTCGCGACAGCGCGCGCCACCGCACCTCGGTCGCGAATCGGTGCCGGAACGGTTACGGCGGAAAGTCGCCCTGAGCGGCAACGATTCGCCGGATGAATCACCGGCTGCGAGCGACTCGCGTGACCACCTTTACCTGGGTGCCGTCGTTCGTACCCCTATGACCCCCCTGCAGTCGCTCTCGCAGCTGGGCGAGGAGTACGCCGCGCTGGGCTGGCAGCTCGCGGAGTTCGCGGCCGTCGCGGTCGTCGTCTACCTCCTCGGACGCTTCGTGGTCGAACCGCTCGCGGCGTTCGCGCTCGACCGCTGGACCCTGGAGTCGACGCTGGAACGGGCGCTGCTCAAGGTGCTCGGCGTCGCGGTGGTCGTCGTCGCGCTCGCGGCCGGCGTCGCGGCTGCGGGGTTCACCGCGCTTTTGGGCGGGTCGGCGCTCGTGGTCGCCGCGCTAACGCTGGCGGTCGGGTTCGCCGCCCAGGACGTGCTCTCGAACTTCGTCGCCGGCCTGTTCATCGTCCAGGACCGCAATTTTAACATCGACGACTGGATCGAGTGGGACGGCCGCGCGGGGTTCATCGAGGACATCGGCTTCCGCGTGACCAGGGTCCGCACCTTCGACAACGAGACGGTCACGGTCCCGAACACCGAGCTCGCGACGACCGCCGTCACCAACCGGATGAGCAACGAACAGCTGCGCATCTCCTACCCGTTCGGCATCGGCTACGCTGACGACATCGACGAGACGACCCGGATCCTCCTCGACGTGGCCGACGACCACGAGGGGATCCTCGACGACCCCGAACCGTCCGTGCGCGTCACGGACCTGGCCGACTCGGCGGTCCTCGTCCAGTCGCGGTTCTGGATCGACAGCCCCGACCGCGAGGAGTTCTCCGTCGCCCGATCGACGTACATCCAGCGGGTCAAAGAGCGCTGTGCGGACGCCGGCATCGACCTCAGCACGACCACCCAGCACGAGCTCTCCGGCGAAATCGTCGTCGAGGAGCCGTCGACGGTCGACCGCTGAGGGCGGCCGACTTACAGGACGGAGAAGCCGAGGACGCTGAGGATGTACAGCGTCCCCACGATGATGATGCCGATGATCACCAGCCGCCAGGCCATCGACAGCAGGAACCGGCCGACCAGGATGATCGCCGCCAGCAGGATGAGGACGCCGAGGATCCCGACGGGTTGGGTGAGAACGTCCAACTGGAGCGCCAGCGCGTTGAGCATACCCGGTAGACGCTCGCCCGGCACCATAAGCTTCCGGGGCCGTCCGACGCGCGTCCGACGGGCGAGCGGGTCGCTCGACGGTCGATTTTCGGTCGGTGGTTCCCGGAGAACCGATATCGGGATTCAGCCCTCGTCGGCGGGCTCTGGCGATAGTTCGCCCGATTCGACCATCGCTTCCAGCGGGTTGTCGTCGATCCGCAGGGGGAGCTCCACCCGGCCGCGCCGCCGCGAGGACTCCCAGGCGGCGAAGATCACCTCGGTCACCGACAGCGCCCGCCGGGCGGAGAACGCCGGTTCGACGCCGTCGCGCAGACACTCGACGACGTGGTCGATGGCCGGTGGGACCGCCGCCGCGTCCTCGACGCCCGAGACCAGCGGCTCCCAGTCTTCGCCGTCCCGGCGGACACGCGCCTGCGGCTCGGTCCACGGCGTCACCTCGATGACCCCGTCGGTGCCGTGCAGCCGGTGGTGGACGCCGACCCCGTCCTCGCCGAAGCCCGTCGTCGCGATGCCCTGGACCCCGCTCTCGTATTCCCAGTGGACGAGCCCCTGGTTCTCGTTGTGGGCGCCGTACTTGACGTACTCCTCGCGGTAGTCGACCTGGCCGATGACCCACTCGACCGGCGATTCGTCGGCGTACATGTGCGCCAGATCGATGTGGTGGGTGCCGTTGTCCAGCAGGGTGCTCGTGCCGACCTCGACCCGCTGCAGGTCGCCGATTGCGCCCTCGTCCAGCGCCCGCTTGGGCTCGCGCCACACCGGGGAGAACCGGCGCTGGTGGTTGAACGTCAGCTGCACGTCCCGGCGGCTCGCCTCCTGGGCCATCAGGCGCGCGTCGCCCCACGTCGTCGCCATCGGCTTCTCGCAGTGGACCGCCTCGGGGACGCCGCTCGCGATACAGTCGAGGACGATCTCCGCGTGGGTCGGCACGGGGGTCGAGACCGAGACGATGTCGGGATCGGCGGCGGCGAGCATCGTCTCGTAGTCTTCGAAGACCCCCGGGTCGTCGATGTCGAACTCGTCGGCGAAGGCGGCGACGTGCTCGCGGACGATGTCGGCGGCGGCGACGATCCGGCAGTCGTCGCGCTCGCGGTAGCCCTCGGCGTGGCGGTAGGCCATCGCCGCGCTCTCGCCCCAGACCGGATTGTCCGGCTCGGGCCCGGTGCCGACGAACGCGATGTCGTAGCTCATATCCGGCGGTGACCCCGCCGGGGCAAAAGTCCACGCCTCCCGGCAGGCCGGACCGACTCGGCCTAGATCTCGCCGGCCATAGCGTCGAACAGGCGGTCGACGAACTCCGCGCGGTCGAGGCCGTCGCCGGGGCCCAGCCCCTCCATGTGCTCGACGGAGAGCTGGCCGCCGCCCATGCGGGCGTGGCCGCCGGCGTTGGCCATGGGGATCTCGTCGACGACGGTCCGCAGCGTCTTGCCCATGTGGACCCGGTCGTCCCGCGAGCGGCCGGAGAGGTGTAAGGTGTCGCCCTTCTGGCCGATCACGACGACGGCGGTCACGCCCTCCAGCTGGCTCAGCTCGTCGGCGGCCTGTGGGATCGCGTCGGCGTTGGAGACCTCCCCCACGTCGGCGACGGCGAAGGGATTCTCGACGCGTCGCTGGTTGATGGCGCGGGCCTTCACGTCGAGCACCTCGGCGTCGACGTACGGGTTCGCGATGCGGTCGAGCCGGTCCTCGTCGATGCCCTCGTAGAGGTAGGCGCTGGCCTCGAACTCGGCGGCCGAACACCCCTTGGTCAGGTGCTTCGTGTCGGACTGGATGCCGTAGAGCAGGCCCGTCGCGGTGTCCGACGGGAGGATCCGGTCGGCGTCCTCGGCGACGTCGTCCTCCTCGTCGGGGCCGACGGGCTCCCAGTCCTGCTGGCGCAGGTACTCGGCGAGGATGCTGGCACAGGAGCCGTGGTCGGGGCGCACGTCGGTAAACTCCTCGCCTTCCCCGTCGCCGGGGTGGTGGTCGACGACGGCGAACGGGGCGACCGAGTCGGCGCCGGCGAACCCCCGTGGTTCGTTGTGGTCGACGAGCACCACGTCGTCGGCCAGCAGGTCGCTGGCGGTGTCGACGCGGTCGAACTCCAGGTCGAGGACCGTCTCGAAGGCGCGGTTCTCCTGGTGGCGGATCTCCCCGGGGTACTGGAGGTGGGCCTCGACCCCGGCCTCCGCGGCGAACTCGCCGACGGCGACCGCCGAGGCCATGGCGTCGGGGTCCGGGTTGGGGTGCATCAGGACCGACACCTCCTCCCGGTCCGCGAGGTGACCGACGAACTCCGCACCCGGTGTCCGGCGCAGCCGCCGGACCCCCCACCAGAGCGCGACGAGCACGACGAGCAAGCCGACGACGGCGGCCGCCAAGACCAGCGGGTCCTGCTCGGCGACCGCCGCGGCGGCGTCGCGGGGCGCGACCGCCCCGACGCCACCCGCGGCTGCGTGTGGCATACCCGGGCTGTCGACTTCGAGGGTCAAGTAGTTTCTCACTGTCTCTCCGTCGACCGTATCGCCGAAAATACCGAACGAATCGGACTGAAACGCCCGATTCAGACCGGGCGTATCACCGACATCTCGAACGCCGAATACGTTCGCCCGGGCTCAGGCCGCCCCGTCGGCGTCCGCGAGATACGCGTCGACCGCCGCCCGGTACCCCTCCCGGTAGGTCGGGAACGCGAACTCGTAGTCCAGCCCGCGCAGTCTCCCGTTCGAGACGCGCTTGCTCGTCCGCAGCCGCCGCTCGACGGTCTCCGAGAGGTCCTCCTCGGCGAGGCGGTCCTCGACCGTCCGCTTGGGCGGCTCGGGCTCGCCGCACTGCTCGGCCAGCCAGTCGGCGAACGCCCACTTCGAGACCGGCTCGTCGTCGACGACGTTGACGACCTCGCCGTGTGCCAGGTCCGAGTCGAGCAGGTACCGCACCGCGCCCGCGGCGTCGTCGCGGTGGACCATGTTCAGGTACCCCTCGGTCACCGGCCCCTCGACGTACCGGGCGAGTCGGTACCGGTCCGGGCCGTACAGCCCGGCGTACCGGGCGACCGTGCCGTCGACCCCGGACTCAGCGGGCCGCTCGACCGCGATCCGTTCGGCCTCGGCGAGTACCTCGGTCTTCTCGGTGGTCGGCTCGACCGGCGTCTCCTCGTCGACCCAGTCGCCGTCGTGGTCGCCGTATACGCCTGTACTCGACGAATACACGAACCGGTCGGGCGGGTCTTCGCGCCCGCAGAAGTGGTCGATCGCCGTCTCCAGCCCCTCGACGTACACCTCGCGGGCGGCCGCCGCGCCGCGCCCGCCGCTGCTGGCCGCGAAGACGACGGCGTCGGCGTCGGGCACGGCCGCCAGCGCGTCGGCGTCAGTCACGTCCGCCCGGACGCCCGCGAAGCCCGCGGACTCGATCGCTTCGACGCCCTGTTCCGAGCGGCGGACGCCGACGGCGTCGTGGCCAGCGGCGGTCAGCTGTCGGCCCAGTTCCAGCCCGACGTAGCCGCAGCCGAGGATAGCGACGCGCATTATCGAGCTTCGAGGAAGTGGTGGATCGCCGCGTACTCGGCGAGCGTGACCGGGTATCGCCCCTCCACCTTCTGCTGGATCTCCTTGGGGTCCATCTCGTCGTTCAGGCCGGCGGCGACGGCGTCGACGTCGACGACCGCGGTGGTCATCCCCATCAGGAGGATGTCCAGCGCCTCCGCCTTGATCGTCTCGCCGTCCGGACGCTCGGGGTCGGCCGCCAGGACGGCCGCCGCGGCCTCAAGCGTCAGCTCGGGTTCCTCGCCGGCCGCGATCGCCTCGACGATATCGCGGTCGACCCCCGACCGCGAGACGACGGTGTCGACCCCCACCGACTCGACGGTCTCTGCCAGTACGTCGCCGTACGCGCTACGCAACTCCTCGGCCGACCGCTCGGCCGCCGACTCGAACTCGCCTCTGAGCATACCCCTCTTTCGCGGTCGGCCTACAAGTCAGTGTCACTCTCGGTCGCCCGAGTCGAACCGGTTCGGTCGGCGCGCCGTCCTACCCGCTCCCGTCACCGGCCTCGGTCCCGTTGGTCGACAGCGGATACGCCTCGCCGGTCCAGGGCCGCTCCCGGGGGCTCGGACCGGGCTCGGGCCACCCGGCCGACTCCTCGACCATCGCGCCGTCGACGTCGCCGACGCCGGTGCCGCCGGGCGGGACGACGACCGTCACCGCCGTCCGCGACGTGAACCGCACCTTCGACGAGCGGCCCAGCGTCTCCGGGACGCCGTCCCCGTCGAGGTCCAGGGTCGCGTTCCCGCCGTCGCGGACGTACTGCAGCGACGCGTCGCCGACGGCGGGCGTCTGCCGGGGCACCTCGACGGCGAAGCGAGCGTACTGGCCACGGACAGTCACCGACCAGACGTTCGTCGTCGCCACCCAGTTGCCCAGCGGCGGCGCCAGCGGCAGCCCGGCCGGGATCTGGGTAATCGACCGGTTGAGCCGCTTCGCGGCGGCCGACGAGATCTCCGAGCGCACCTGTCGACGGACCCGCTCTTTCACGACCGCGGTCGCGCCCGTCACCGCCGGACCCGAGACCTTCCCGCGCTTCGACTCCAGCGCGTCGTAGAGCGCGGTTCGCAGCCGTAACCGGACCCAGTCGCGCCGGATCGTCGACCACCCGCCGTCGGTCCGCCGGACCGCGGCGGCGACGACCGGGTCGACGACCGACCCGTTCGTCATCGCGAGCGCCCGCGCGTCGAGCGCCGACCACCGGTCGAGTCCCGCCTCGACGACGGCACCGTGGTCGGTCGAGTCGTTGCCGACGCCGGCGTCCGCGAGCGCCGCCGCCAGGTCTCCTTCGACCGCCGCGACCGTGTCGTTCAACCCCTCCAGCAGGCGGTCGCGGCGCTCTCTGACGGTCGCGTTCGACCGGTGCTCCAGCGTCCGGTTGGCCGCCCGGAGCGCTCGCGCGGCCGTCGAGAGCCGCCGCTCGCGGCTCGTCCCGCCGGGCAGGAGCGCGCTCAGCGCCACGTCCGTCGCGTCGCCGTACGGGACCGAGAAGTAGTTGACGTTCCGGGCGGTCAGCGGGTGTGTCTCGTTGTCCACCGCCGCGACCTGCCCCGGTGTGACCTTCGTCAGCGTCAGGTACGGCGGCGCGCCGTCGACCGAGTACGCCAGGGCCGGTCCGTCACCGGCGCCCGCCGACCCTCCGGCGGCCTCACTCGACCCGTCCCCCGGCCCGGCGTCGCGCTCGTCGGCTCGCCGGGCGTCGTAGCTCGACCGCAGCCGCGACAGCGACGGCCCGCCGACGTTCCCGATGGCGCTCGCGAACGCGCCCTCGCGCTCCGACCGCTGCTCGGCCCGCCGCTCCAGCCGCTCGACCACCAGCGAGAGGTAGCGGCCGCGGACGGCCGCCCGGGCCTTCGCTGCGACGCTGTCGTAGGTGGCCGGCGCGTCGACGAGCTCCGCGCGCCGCTCGCTCAGGTTGGCGGCCAGCGCCGCCGCCGGCGCCGCCTCGTGAGTCCCCATCCGCCCGCGCGAGACCGGGACGGACAGTTCGCGGACGGTCTCCCGCAACCCGATCAGGTCGCGGTGGGCCCACCGCGCCACCTCGCCGGGCCACTCGCCGTCGATCCGCGTCGGCGTCCCCGGGAGCGAACCCCGGGCCGCGCGCCCGGCGAGCGCGTCCGGACCGCCCGCGAGTTCGACCGCGTCGCGGACCTTCGGCGGTACGTCGGCGAGGTTCGGGCCGCGGAACCGACCGCCGCGCTCGTGGACGGACGGGATGGGGTGGGCCGGAGCGTGTGGCGTCGGCGCGTGGCGACCGACGACGGCGACCCGCACCCGTTTGGTCTCCGTGCTCGTCCGCGTCGTCGCGTTCAGCGAGCCGTTGTGGTGCCACACGGCCTCCCGCTCGTGGCGCAGCCGTACGGTCCGGACGTACGTCTCCAGCCGGTGGTACCCAGACGGGTCCGAGACCGTCGGGGCGCGGGTCGCGTTCCACACGGCGAGTACCTCCGTGTCGGTCGACCCGACGCGGAACTGCCAGTCGTCGCCCGCGGGCGGGCCCGGCCGGGCGGGCGTCCCGCCGCCGACCCGCTCGGTCGCTGCCAGCGTCTGTATTCGGGCACCGAACACCGAGTCGACCGTCCGGTTGATCCCGTCGTCGCGAACGAACTCGCGGAACGCCCTGTCGGCTGAGAGCCCGACGGAGACAGTCACCGTCTCGTTGGGGGCCGGCGCGCCGGTCCCGCCCGCGGCGAGTCCCGGAACGCCCGCGCGTTCGGTGGGTCCGCCGGCGGCCCGGATCCGCTCCTGCAGGAGCGCACTCGTCGCGGGGTCGTTCGGGCCGCGCGCGGCGACGACCTTCTGGAGCCCGACGCGCGCGATGGCCTTCCCGAGCCCTCGCCGGCCGTCGGGGTCGCTCTCGCCGAACGTCGACCGCTGGACGCCCAGCATCGCCCCGTTGGTCATCAACTCGACGTGGCGGTTGGCGACGACGTTGTCGATGGGCGCGCCCCCGTACTGGGCGTAGCCCCGGGCCCAGGCGACGGCGTAGAGCCGGGCGGTCAGCCGCTGGCCAAGGCCCGGCTTCGTGACCCCGCGTCTGAGCCGCTCCTGGTAGGTCTCGACGCGCTCGTGGACGGCCAGTACCGGCGTCGGGACGACGACCGCAAACGAGACCCGCTCGGTCCCGACGACCCGGCCGTTCCGGGTCGCCTCGACGGTGACGTTCGCGACCTCGGCGCGGAGCTTCGTCCCGTCGGGGCCCGCCCGTTCGACGCTGACCCGGTCCATCGCCGCCCTCAGCGCCTCGGGCGTCCGCGCTGGCGGCAGCGACGCGTTCGCCCGGACCCCGCGGTGGGTCCGCGCAACCGTTCGCAGCCGTTCCCGCGCTGCGAGATAGACCCGGAGTTTCAGCGCGTCCCGGAACGCCGTGTCGGGGTCGAGCAGTTCGCCCCAGCGGTTGGTCGCCGGCGCGACGACGGGGTCGCCGGCCGCTGCGACGCCCGCTTCGGCGACGGCCGTCCGGACCGCCGCGCGGGCGTCCGCGGTCGTCCGCTCGACGGCCAGGTCGACCGCCGGCTCGGGCGTCGGTTGCGGGCGGTCGACGGCGCCCGCGAACAGCGCGCTCGTCAGCACCAGCAGGACGCCGACGAGCGCGAACGGGACCCGCCCGCGGGTGCCGAGTTCGAACCCGCGCCGGCTCATCCGGACCACGTCCTGACGACGATCCGAACTCGATGGGCCCGCACCGCCCGCGCGGCCTCCGTCGGCGAGTCGTACCGGCGCCGCAGGTCCGCCGCCAGCCGCTCGGCCAGCCCGCCGGAGAGACGACGATTCGCCCGTTCGACGCCCCCGGGCCGCAGAAACTCCGTCGCGTCGACGCCGAGGGCGGCCGATGCGTGCCGGTAGCGGTGCGCGACCAGCGCGCGGTCCGGTCCCTCGCTGTAGAGGGCGTCGCGCGTCTCGCCGGGCGGGAACAGCCCCGCGACGACCGCGTCGGCGAGCACGCCCGCGACGCCGTCGAAGCCGCCCGTCCGCGCCGATCGCTCGGCCGGGCCGGTGACGTTCGCCAGTCCGCTCGCAGCGGCGACGGTCGCCACCGACACGTCGGCGCCCCGCGGCGGCGCGTCGCCCGCGGTGAACGACGACCGCAGCGTCGCGTTCGGGTACGGGTACCAGGTCACCGCGACCTGCGCCGTCCCCTCGCGGGTGTGCAGCACGCACTCGGTCGCGTTCCGGGCGCCGACCCGCAGGTCCCCGCCGACCCCGGTGAGGGAGGCGCCGCCGAGCGAGGGATCGGCCAGCGCGGCAGCCGCGAGCAACTCGGCGTGCGTCCCGGCAGCCGTCCGGTCGACGGTGACGGTCACCGTCTCGGAGCCGTCCAGCAGCGCCGACGACGGGACCCGGGCAGAACGCGTGTAGGTCACCTCGGTCGTGGCCGTCGCCAGCAGGTCCGCCGTCTCCTCGGCGACGCGGTCCCCGCCGGGCGCCCGCCGGTCGCCGACGCCCGCGAGCGTCCCGACGGCGACGCCGACCAGCAGGACGAACAGGACGGTGTCCAGTGCCGTGCTCGACGCCCTTAGGTCCATACCCGTACCTCCAGCCGAGCGGGCGCGACTTCGCCCGGACCCGCCCGGACGCTCACCCGTCGGGACGCGGTGTCGGCCGTCCCCGGTGCGGCCGGCCCGGCCCGTTCCGTCCGCCCCCCGAAGTCGAGGGTGGCGTTGATCCGGTACCCGTCCGGCCCGCGGTCGAGCGCGGCGGCGAGGCGCTCCGGTCGGACGACGCCGCCGACGGTCAGCGCGCGCTCGACCCGGTCGGCGGCCGCCTCGGCGTGGTCGCGGTCGACCGGTCCCGGGAGGTTCGCCTCGAAGGCCCCGGCGTAGAGCGCGAGCGCCAGGGCGACGACCACGACCGCCACGACCGCCGCCAGCGGCTCGGTCTGGGCCTCACGCCCCCACGAGCGTCGCATTCGTGTCCCCCCAGGTCACCCGTCTGACGAGCAGTCGCTCCGGCGCGGGTCGCCACGACGGCTCCGTCGTCCGCGAGCGGTCGAGCGCCCGCGCGAACGTCGCCTCGCTGCCGAACGCCCGTTCGGGCGGGACCCCCCGGAGCACGCGCCGGAGGCGGTCGCCGTCGCCGCCGACGGCGGGGACGACCGGCCCGTACGCGAGCGACGCGTGCGCGTCGCCGCCGGGGCCGCGCAGCCCGACCCGGTGGGCGCCGATCCGGACCTGTCGGGCGTCGAGCGGGTGTCGCGCCGTCGCCTCGTGCGGGCTGGCCGCGACGCTGTCGACGGTGCGAGCGAGCCCGGTCGCGTCGGGCGGCGGCGCGGTCGGGACCCGTAGCGCGAGCCCGAGTATCCCGGCGCTCACGACCGCGAGGCCGAGCCAGACGTGCGTCGATTCGACGGCGGTGTCGAACATGGGCCGGCCTGGTCGCCCGTTTCGATTTAAAGTTTCAGACCAGCCATCCCGTCCCGACGAGGCCGGCGACGAAGACGGCGCTGGCGAGGCAGAGCGCGCGGCCGACGCGGTAGCCGACCAGCGAGCGGTCGAGGCCGCGCTCCAGCCCGGTCGCGAGGACCGTCAGGATCACGGCGAGCGCCATCACGTACGCGCCGACGGCGAGCCCGAGCGCCGCGGGCGAGACGGCGGCCGTCAGCGGCCCGTCGGTGCTCATCTGTTCGGCGAGCGTGACCGTCGCGCCGACGACGAGCGGGCCGAACACGGCGGCCGTGTTCGCGAGCGTCGACGTGACCCGCTCCAGGTCGCGGCGGATCGTCCGCTCGACGCCCTGCAGGTCGTCGAGGTGGTCGGCCATCGCGACGACCGCCGGCCCCGCGGGCCGGCCCTCCGAGGCGGCGACGGCGAGCAGCTCCGCCGTGCTCCGCGCGCGCTCGCTCGGGACCGTCGCGAGCGCGCCGTGCTCGCCGAGAAAGGACTCGCGGACCCCCGCGCGGACCTGGCGCTGCTGGCGGACGGCGTCCTCGAACACGTCGCCGGTCGCCGAATCGAGCAGTTCGACCGCGTCGTCCAGCGCCGCCTCGACTGAGCGTCCCCGGTCGACCTCGCGGCCCACGAGGTACAGCGCGTCGGGCAGTCCCGACTCGACGGCCGCGACGCGGTCGCGGACGGCGGTCATCGGTCGGTAGGCGACGACGAGGCCGACGCCCAGGCCGGCGGCCGGTGCAGTGACCAGCGCCGCCCACGGCGCGGCGATCCGGGCGACGACGAGCCAGGCGCCCGCGCCGACCGCCGCGCCGGCGACCGCGGCGGGCCACCGGCTGTCGGGCACGTCGGGGTGGGACCGGGACACGGGCGCGGGCGGGAACGCGACGGGGCGGCGGGCGAGCAGCCAGCCGCTGGCGACCACCAGTGCGGCGGGCAACAGCAGGTCGTAGCCGACGACGACCGCCGCCAGCGGGACCTCCAGGCCGACGGTGCCGGCGGTGGGGAGCAGGGCCACGAGCGCCAGCGGGAGGAGGACGCCGAACGCGTAGAGCGCGGTCGCCGGTCCCTGGACCCCGGCGGCGAACTCGGCCATCGCCTCCCGGGTCCCCTCCAGCGTCACGTCGAGCGCGCCGTCCAGCGCCCGCTCGCGTTCCTCCGGTTGTGCCGAGCCCGCCGACTCGACCAAGGTGAGCGCGCGCCGGAGCGCGGGGAACCACTCGGCCCACTCGTCGGCGAACGACGACAGCCCCGACCGGCCGGTCCCGCGCGCCCGCCGGACGTGCGCCGACAGGCACCGCGCCAGTCGCCCGTCGCTCGTCTCGGCCGCGAAGGCCGCGGCCGTCTCGGGCGTCGGCGCCAGCCGCATCCGCAGGACCGCGCTGGAGACGAGCTCCGGCGCCGCCCCGAGCGCGCGGGTCCGCCGGGCGGTCGCCAGCCCGCGGGGCAGGTACCGCGCGGCGGCCGCGACGGCGAGCCCGACCAGCAGCGCCGCGGGGACGGCGACCGACGGCGCCCCCAGAAACACGGTCAGGGATACCGCGACCGCGACGGCGGCGACGACGCCGGCGCCGTCGGCCGCTCGCAGGACCGTCTCCGCGTCGAGGTCCCTGCCGAGGAAGTCGACCGCCCGCCCGAGTTGCGGGTCGGTTCCGGGGTCCCACGGCGGGACGGTCGCGAGCGCCTCGACGGCCGCGACCAAATAGTCGTCGCCGTCGCGGGTCGGGTCCCTCCCACCTGCCGGTGATTTCGACCGCCGTCCGTCCGCACCGTCGGTGGCCGCCATCACGCACGCTCCCCGTCGACCCGCTCTCGTTCGACCCGTGCCCGTTCGACCGTCTCGGGGTCGGTCCGGCCGGTGGCGGCGAGGCCGTCGAGCCACTCGGTCCGGGCGGACAACTCGTCCCGCAGGTCGGCGTAGCTCTCCGCGGGTCGCGTCAGCGCGGCGACCAGCCGGCTGTTACCTCGCTCGATCCGGTCGGTCGACCCCAGGCCGTCGCCGTCGCGCTCGTAGAGCGTGACGAACTCGACCGACGCGGCGTCGCCGTCGGGACCTATCTCTCCGCCCGCGTCCGTGCCCCCACCGCCGGTCCGCTCGACCTCCTCGATGGCGCGGACGCGGCGCTGGGTCCCGTCGGCGCTCTCGGCGGCTTCGAGCGTGACCAGCAGGTCGGTCGCCGCGAAGGAGCTCTCGGGGACGCCCAGGTCGGCGACGACCCGCTCGCGGACGGCCGCGCCGCCGTCGCCGTGGATCGTACCGAGGACCGCCCCGTCGTTGGCGCCGACGCGCATCGCCTCGTACAGTGTCCCGGCCTCCTCGCCGCGGATCTCCCCGACCACGAGCGCGCCGCTGCCGAGCCGAAGCGCGGTCCGGAGCGCCTCGGTCGGTGAGGTCCCGCTCTCGTCGAGCGAACTGCGGAGCGCCTGCACGTCGCGGCCCTGCGACTGGAGCGCCTCCACGGGGAGTTCGGGCGTGTCCTCGACGACGACGCTGCGGGTCGCCGCGGGGACCTCCCACAGCAGCGCGCTCAGGCAGGTCGTCTTCCCCGCCCCGCGCGGGCCGGCGACCAGGCCGGCCGCGCCCCGCTCGACGGTGACCGACAGCAGGGCGGCGGCGTCGGCCGACATCGTCCCGTTCGCGACCAGCGCGGGGAGCGTCCAGGCCTCCCGGTCGCCGGCCCGGAAGGCGAAGGCAACCCCGTCGCTGACGGGGTCGGTCACCGCGGCCACGCGCACCCGTCGGTCATCCGTTGCGACCGCGGCGTCCAGCGTCGGGTCCGCGCCGGAGAACGCCCGCCCGCTCTCGCGGCGGAACCGCGAGGCCAGCGCCGCTGCGCCCTCGTCGGTGAGTCGGACGTTCGTCCGCATCGCCTCGCCGTCGACGCGGACCCGCAGCGGCCTCGCCGCGACCGGTGCCGTCGCGAACACGTCGGAGACCCGCGGGTCGGCGAAGAGATCCGCGACGACGCCGTAGCCTCGTGCGTGCTTGCGGAGGACGGCCGCGATGTCCTCGACCGGGTCGTCCGCGTCGGCGACCGCCCGGACGGCCCGGCCCGGCGCCCGCTCGGCGCCCGCGACCTCGCCGCCGGCCAGCCGCTCGTAGGCCGCCGAGAGCGTCGCCGTCGTCGCCTCGTCGAACCGCGCCTCGACCGGTTCGAGGTGGTAGGTCGCCACCGCGTCCCCCGGTCGTTCGTATATCCGGACGACGCCCCCGCC
The DNA here is from genome assembly GCF_004698125.1 of Halosimplex halophilum. Lineage (NCBI taxonomy): Archaea > Methanobacteriati > Methanobacteriota > Halobacteria > Halobacteriales > Haloarculaceae > Halosimplex > Halosimplex halophilum. Next base: position 2,064,834 of record NZ_ML214297.1, on the reverse strand, counting down.
GTCGAGTTCCCGGCGGTCGCGCAGTCGGGCGTCGCCCGGCGGCCGGGCGGCGACCCTGGAGCGGCTGACCGTCGGCCCGACGAACGGCCGGAGCGCGTCCTCGTACCCCTCCGCGGCGGCCGCGCCCTCGGCCAGCCCCGTCTCGGCGGCGATCCGCTCGACCGGGCCGGCCCGCCCGGTCGCCTCCCGCGCGGCAGCCAGGGGGTCCCGGAGCGCCCGGTCGCCGAGCCGCTCGTCGCGGAAGGCGACGGCGCCGGCGAACCGGCCGGCCGCCGTCAGCAGCGCCGCGGCGTCGTCCTCGTACGCGCGGACGGTCCCGTCGGCGCGGGTCTCGACGGCCTCGGCGTCCCGCTCGGTCAGCGCCTCGACGACCGTCTCGCGGCACTCGGCCGCCGAGGCGAGCCGGCCGCCGCCCGGGCAGTCGCCCGCGTCGACGACCAGCCGGTCGCCCTCGAACGCGGGGTCACACTCGCAGGCGTCCCCGTCGTCGCTCCCGCGGAGTCGAGACAGCAGTGCGTCCATGGCCGCCGGTGGTCGCGTACCCGTACTTCAACCTTCGCGCCACGGAGCGGTTCGGACCGCGTGTAGCCTGCTGACGGAATGCGCCCGCGTAGTATCGGCGGACTCGGAAGATATACCGTGACCCTTCGAGCATCGGGCGTCGACCGAGCGTCCGGCGCCCGCGGCGCCGGTTCTCCGGACGCGAGCGAACGGAGTGAGCGAGTCGTCCGGCCCTTTTTCCCCAAGTTTTTGGCTCGGGGGTGCCCGCAGGTCGCTTTTAGCGACCGAGGACACCTCCGAGCGAAAAAGTGGGTCCTAGTAGGTCTTCGCCCAGTAGGCGGTCTCCTCGGCCTCGTCGCCGCAGATGGCGCAGTCGTCGTGGACGGGCTCCTCGTCGCGGTCGAGGGGAACCATCACGATCTCGGCGGCCAGCGCGTCCTTGATGGGCTCCTCGCAGTCCTCGTCGCCGCACCAGCCGGTCTTGACGTAGCCGCCGTGCTGGCCGATGGTGCCGAGGATCTCCTCGCGGGACTCCGCCTCGCGGATCTCCCCTTCCAGCGTCTCCTCGGCGCTGGCGTAGAGCTTGGCGTAGACGGTGTCGAGGTGCTCCTCGACGGTCGCGGCGATGTTCTCCCGATCTTCGACGCTGTTCTCCCCGTCGGGGCGGTGGACGAGCGTGAGTTCCCCGTCCTCGACCTCGTTGGGGCCGACCTCGACCCGGAGGGGGACGCCCTTGAGCTCCCACTCGTTGTACTTGAAGCCGGGGTTGCGGTTGTCGCGGTCGTCGAGGTTGACCCTGATCCCCGCTTCGTCGAGCTCGGCGGCGGCGTCGGCGGCGTACTCCAGCACCTCGTCCTTGTTGTCCTCCTGCCAGATGGGGACGACGACGACCTGCGTGGGCGCGAGCGTGGGCGGGAGCACGAGCCCCTGGTCGTCGGAGTGGAGCATGATGAGCGCGCCCATCGAGCGCCACGAGAGGCCCCACGAGGTGGTGTGGGCGGTCTGTTCCTCCTCGTCCTCGTCGGCGTAGGTGATGTCGAACGCCTCGGCGAAGGAGGTGCCCAGGTAGTGGGAGGTGGCGGCCTGGACGCTCTTGCCGTCGGGCATGAGCGTCTCGATGGTCGTGGTGGTGTGGGCGCCGGGGAACTTGTCGTGTTCGGGCTTGCGCCCCTTCAGCGCGGGCATGGCCATCACGTCCTCGTAGAGCCGCTCGTACTGGTCGAGGCGGGTCATCGTCTCGTCCCAGGCGCCCTCCTGGTCGGCGTGGGCGGTGTGGCCCTCCTGCCAGAGGAACTCCTTCGTACGGAAGAACGGCTTGGTCTCGGTGGCCTCCCACCGGACGACCGAACACCACTGGTTGAGCCGCATGGGCAGGTCCCGGTGCGAGCGGACCCAGTCGGCGATGAAGGGGGTGATGATGGACTCGCTGGTCGGACGGACCGCGAGGCGCTCCTCGAGTTCCTCGTAGCCGCCGTGGGTCACCCACGCGACCTCGGGGTCGAACCCCTCGACGATGTCCTTCTCCCGTTCGAGGTAGCTCTCGGGGATGAACATCGGGAAGTAGGCGTTGTCGACCCCGGTGTCCTTGAACCAGCCGTCGAGGTGGTCCTGGATGCGCTCCCAGACCGCGTACCCACGGGGGCGGGTGACGATGAACCCGCCCATGGGCGCGTAGTCAGCCAGCTCCGCCTTCTGCACGACTTCGGCGTACCACTCGCCCGTCGAATGCTCCTTGCTCTCGGTGATGCCGAGTTCCTGCTCGCCGCTCATTATCGATTCCTCGCCGAGCGCGCTCTTGAACCTGACGAAGCCCCGGTTCGCGTTCGCACGCCCCCGGCGCCGCCGACGGGGCCGACGAATACCGATCGGAGCTGTCGCCACACGGACAGACACGTCGGTGGACGGCCGTCTCCGGTGTCGACCGATCAGACCTGTCGTCTCTTGATCCGGCCGGAGACGGCCGCAAAGCCGGACGTTCGTTCGGTGTGTTTCGGAATACCACACAATAATTAAGTATAAACCGCGCTTCCGTACACGTATGTCCTCCGCCACTCCGGCGCGGACGGCGTCCGCTTCGCTGCGCAACCGACGCGACACCGCGGACCGACGTTTCCCGACACCGCTGGCGGAGTCTCTCGCGACAGGATAGTGCAGTTCGACGGCGTCCCCTGCGGTGCCGTCATCGGTCGACGCTACGTCCCTTCGACAGGCGACACTGCGGACGAACGGACAACGACACCATGAGCACGATACGAGACACGGACCTGATACGGACGAACGACTACGCCGACGACAGCGGCGAGGTGCGGGTCCTCGACCCGGACGGCCGGCTCCTCCCCGGCGCGACCGAACCGGATCTGTCGGACGAGGCGCTGGTGACGATGTACGAGGCGATGGTGACCGCCCGGCACTTCGACGAGCGTGCGGTGAGCTGGCAGCGCCAGGGCCGGCTGGCGACCTACGCGCCGATGAGCGGCCAGGAGGCCGGTCAGGTCGCGAGCACGCTCGCGCTGGCCGACGACGACTGGGTGTTCCCGACCTACCGCGAGCACGCCGTCCGGCTGGTCGCGGGGTTCGACCTGCCCGGGATCCTCCGCGGGCTGATGGGCGCGGAGTTGCCATGCGGGAGCGCCGACGGCCCGACGGTCGCGCCCGAGGCCATCCCGATCGCGACCCAGCTCCCCCACGCGACCGGCGCGGCGATGGCGGCCGGCCACCGGGGCGACGAGTCGGTCGCGCTCGCGCACTTCGGGGACGGCGCCACCTCGGAAGGGGACTTCCACGAGGCGCTGAACTTCGCGGGCGTGTTCGACGCGCCCGCCGTCTTCCTCTGTCACAACAACCAGTGGGCCATCTCCGTCCCGCGGCGGCGCCAGACCGCGAGCGCGACGCTCGCACAGAAGGCCGACGCCTATGGGTTCGAGGGGATCCGCGTCGACGGCATGGACCCGCTTGCGGTGTACTCGGTGGTCCGCTACGCCCGCGAGAAGGCCCTCGATCCGGACGCCGAGGACCTGCGGCCGACGCTGATCGAGTCCGTCGAGTACCGCTACGGCGCCCACACCACCGCCGACGACCCCGACGTGTACCGCGACGACGAGGAGGTCGAGTACTGGCGCGACCGCGACCCGATCGACCGCCTCGAGACGTTCCTCGTCGAGACCGGCCGGCTGGACGAGGCGGGCGTCGACGCTATCGACGCCCGGGTCGAGGAGCGCGTCGCCGACGCCATCGAGACGGCGGAGGCCGAGGCCGCGCCCGACCCGGACGACCTCTTCTCCGAGGTGTACGACGAGGTGCCCGACCACCTCGTCGGCCAGCGCGGGGACCTCCGGCGGCTGCGCGAGCGCCACGGCGACGCGCTGCTGCGGGACTGAGCGGCGCCGGCGTCACTCGCTCCCGCCGGTATCGCCGGTCGGCTCGACCGCGAACGGGCTCGCCCCCTCGCGCCACTCCCAGCCGGGGAGTCGCGTCTGGAACCCCGCGGCGAGCGCCGCGTCGAGGTCGTCCAGCCCCGCGGGGTCGCCGTCGTAGACGCCCGCGGACCCGTCGGCCCCCTCGACGGCCGCATCCACATCCTCTATCGCCACGTCCGCGTAGTGGAAGGTCGCCTCGCCGAGCAGGCGCAGCGGCTGGTCCCCCGCGATCGTCCCCGCGAGTTCCCGTCCGAGGAGTTCGTCGACGACGAATCCCGGGTAGTCGCCCTGTACGTCGAGGTCTCGGAGGATCCCGACGAGGGCGGCGACGTTGACGGCGCGGTCGCCGTCGGCGAACACCTCGTCGACGGCGCGGCGGTACTGCCCGCCGGTCACCTCGTCGACCTCGGTGTCGAAGCGCTCGCCCAGGTCGGCGCGGGTCGCGTTGATCAGCGCGACGACGACGGCGTCGCGTTCGCGGACCCACTCGTGCTGGTCGGCGACGGCGTCCGGCGTGAGTCGCATATCGGGTCCCTCGCGTCGGATCGCCTACTCGTTTGCGAAGGCTTTTATAACACCGGGAGGTTAGGAGGGAGTAAGCCGGTTTTCCGGACACTTCCGTCTAGGGTCCGGAGTGGATTCCCCCAGCAGGAAAACCGACCTATGAGTATTGCTCTCAGACCCCGGCGGGCACGCCGTGGCGCGCGCGACGACGAGCGGGTAGCCGTCGGCGCCGCCCGGCGACCGGCCGGTCCGACCCTGTTTTCGCAGCTATGAGTCAAGTAGACAAGCAACTCGACGATATCAGAGCAGAGATCGAACAGGAAGTCCCGGTCGACATCTCCATCACGGAGGTCGCCTACGAGGGGCCGGAGCTGGTCGTGTACACGCGCGACCCGAAGAAGTTCGCCAGCAACGGCGACCTGATCCGCGAGCTCGCCTCGAAGCTCCGCAAGCGCATCACCGTCCGGCCCGACCCCTCCGAGCTCTCGGAACCCAGCGACGCCAGGGCGACCATCGAGAGCATCATCCCCGAGGAGGCCGGCGTCACCGACCTGGACTTCCACCACGACACCGGCGAGGTCGTCGTCGAGGCCCAGAAGCCCGGCATGGTCATCGGCCGCCACGGCTCGACGCTCCGGGAGATCACCCAGGAGGTCGGCTGGACGCCCGAGGTGGTCCGCACGCCGCCAATCGAGTCCTCGACGGTCAAGAACGTCCGCAACTTCCTCAAGCAGGAACGGGACGACCGGCGGGACATCCTCGAACGCATCGGCCGCCAGATCCACCGCGAGGAGATGTCCGACGACGAGTGGGTCCGCATCTCGACGCTGGGCTGCTGTCGCGAGGTCGGCCGCGCCGCCTTCGTCCTCTCGACGCCCGAGACCCGCGTGCTCATCGACTGCGGCGACAAGCCCGGCGCCGAGGACGAGGTGCCCTACCTCCAGGTGCCCGAGGCGCTCGGATCGGGCCCGAGCTCGCTCGACGCGGTCGTGCTCACCCACGCCCACCTCGACCACTCGGCGCTCGTCCCCCTCCTGTTCAAGTACGGCTACGACGGTCCCATCTACTGCACCGAGCCGACCCGCGACCTGATGGGCCTGCTCACGCTGGACTACCTCGACGTGGCCGCCAAGGAGGGGCGGTCGCCGCCCTACGAGTCCGAGATGGTCCGCGAGGCGATCAAACACACCATCCCGCTGGAGTACGGCGACGTGACCGACATCGCGCCGGACATCAAGCTCACCTTCCACAACGCCGGCCACATCCTCGGGTCGGCCATCTCCCACTTCCACATCGGCGACGGCCTCTACAACGTCGCCTTCTCCGGGGACATTCACTACGAGGACACTCGCCTGTTCAACGGCGCCGTCAACGAGTTCCCGCGCGTCGAGACGCTGGTCCTGGAGTCGACCTACGGCGGGCGCAACGACTACCAGACCGACCAGGCCGACTCCGAGCGCAAGCTCAAGGAGGTCATCCGGAACACCGTCGAGCGCGACGGGAAGGTGCTCATCCCCGCGTTCGCGGTCGGCCGCTCCCAGGAGATCATGCTCGTCCTGGAGGAGGCGATGCGCGAGGGCGAGATCCCCGAGGTGCCGGTCCACCTCGACGGGATGATCTGGGAGGCCACTGCGATCCACACGACCTACCCCGAGTACCTCCGCGACGACCTCCGCGACCGGATCTTCCACGAGGACGAGAACCCGTTCCTCGCCGACCAGTTCAACCACATCGACGGCGGCGAGGACGAGCGACAGGAGATCGCCGACGGCGGGCCCTGCATCGTCCTCTCGACCTCCGGGATGGTGGAGGGCGGCCCCATCATGTCCTGGCTGCGCCACGTCGGCGGCCAGGACGACGGCACCATGATATTCGTCGGCTACCAGGCACAGGGCACGCTCGGTCGCCGCATCCAGAACGGCTGGGACGAGATCCCCGTCAACGACGGCGGCGGCCGCGCCGACACCCTCTCGCTGAACATGGACGTGGAGACGGTCGACGGCTTCTCCGGCCACGCCGACCGCCAGGGCCTGGAGAACTTCGTCCGCACGATGAACCCCCGCCCCGAGAAGGTGCTCTGTGTCCACGGCGACGAGTCCTCCACCCAGGACCTCTCGTCGGCGCTGTACCACGAGTTCAACATGCGCACCTTCGCCCCGAAGAACCTGGAGACGTTCCGCTTCGTCTGAGGCCGCTCGACGGTCGGTCGCGTCGCCGGACCGGACTGCAGTCCGCGCCCGCCGAACCGATCCGTATTTTGCCCCGCCCCGCGCAACGCCGCCCGTGAGCGCACGCCTCGACGCCCTCGACGCCAGGTATCCGCTCGCGGCCGGCGCTCTCGTCGCCGCCGTCGCCACCGCCGGGAGCCTCTATCTCTCGGTCGGGATGGGGCTGGTCCCCTGCGAACTGTGCTGGTACCAGCGGATCCTGATGTACCCGCTGGTGGTCGTCTTCGGCGTCGCGCTGGTCGAGCGCCGCCCGGGCGTCTCCCGGACGGTCCTGCCGCTGTCGACGCTCGGGACGGCCCTGGCGGCGTACCACTCCTGGCTGCAGGTCGCGGCGGGCGGCCGCTGCGCGTTCGGCGGCTGCGCAGCGGTGCAGCTGCGCGTGGTCGGGCTGACGATCCCGAACCTCTCGCTGGTCGCCTTCCTCCTGGTCACGGCGGCGGCCGCCGCGCTGTTCGTCGGCGACCGGTGACTACGCGAGGAGTCGGCGACCGGTGACAGCGGCGGCGCGGCCGTGTGGCGGCGCGAGCGGGCGGCAGCGCCGCGTGGTCAGCTCGGACCCTCGTAGCCGAGGCGCTCGTCGAACTCGGACTCGATCTCGTCGAGTTCGGCCTCCAGCTCGTCGATGCGGTTCTGGAGGCGGCGGAACTCGGCGCTGTCTTCGAGCGCCGAGGGGTGTTTCTCGACCTCGAGGACGTTGCGCTTGACCCGGAGCGCGCTGAGTTCGCGACGGGCCTCGTCGTACTCGTCGAGCAGTTCGAGGCGCTCGACGGTCCCGATCAGGTCGTCGCGGTCGACCGGCTTGACCAAGTAGTCGTCGCAGTCGATCGTGACGATGTCGAAGTCCGGGTCGACCGCCGTGACCAGGGCGATCTGGCAGTCGATGTTGCGGGCGCGGATCTCCTCCAGGACCTCGTCGCCCGACCGGTCGGGCATCCGGCGGTCCAGCAGGACGACGTCGACGTCGTCGTCGACGGCCGCCAGCGCGGCCCCGCCGCTGTCGGCCGTCCGGACCGCGTAGCCCAGCGGTTCGAGATACAGCGCGAACGACTCGCGGACCACCTCCTCGTCGTCGACGACGAGGATCGTCGTCCGGTCGTCGGCGAACCCGTCTCGTGGCTTCGTCCCCCCGCCGTTCGGCATCGACCGGTGGTAAGCCGCTTTGGTAAAAAAATGTATTCGTCTCGGAATCCCCGCTTCGCGATCCCCTCGACCGGTCGTACGAGCGGCCGGCCGTCGACCGGTCGAACGGGCCGCTCGCCGCCCGCTCCGCCGGAAGCCGCTTCCGGTACCCGACCGGTTAACACGCGGCCGGTCGATCGGACGCGCATGGAGTACGTCCGACTCGGCTCGACGGGACTGCAGGTATCGCCCATCTGTCTCGGCACCTGGCGGTTCGGCCTCGAACACGAGGACAGCGGCGTGATGGAGACCGACCGCGAACAGGCCCACGAACTGCTCGACGCCCTCGAGGAGCGGGGCGGCAACTTCATCGACACCGCCAACGGCTACGGCGGGGGCCGCTCCGAGAAGTGGATCGGCGAGTGGCTCGACGAGCGCGACCGCGAGGACTACGTGGTCGCCTCGAAGTGCTACTGGTCGGACGTGTCCCGCTTCCAGGAGAACCTCTCGAAGAAGAACGTCAAGGCGGAGGTCGAGGGCTCGCTGGAGAAGCTCGGCACGGACTACCTGGACATCCTCTACCTGCACCGCTTCGACGACGAGACGCCCATCGAGCAGACGCTGCGGGCCGTCGACGACCTGGTCTCGGAGGGCAAAGTCCACTACGTCGGCATCTCGACCTGTGACGCCTGGAAGCTCACCAAGGGCCTGTGGCAGGCCGACGTGAACAACTACGAGGCCTTCTCCGTCACCCAGCCGCAGTACTCGGCCACGTATCGGGACCCCGTCTCGGAGTACCTGGATGTCTGTGCCGACCAGGACATCGCAGTCTGCCCGTACTCGCCGCTGCACGGCGGCTTTCTCACCGGCAAGTACGAGCGCGTGGGCGACGGCGAGGTGAAGACGCCGGACGGCTCGCGGGGCGACCTCGACGAGCACTTCACCGACTGGTACCTCGACGACCAGGCCTGGGAGGTCCTGGACGAGATCCGGGCCGTGGCCGACGAGGTCGACGCCACGCCCGCGCAGGTGTCGCTGCGCTGGCTGATGGACCACGAGCGGTTCACCTGCGTCCCGATCGTCGGGGCCCGCACCGTCGACCAGCTCGACGAAAACCTCGACGCCATCGAGGTGTCGCTGTCCGACGACCAGTGGGCGCGCATCGACGACGCGACCGAGGCCTGAGCGCCGGCCCCCCGCCCACGGTCGCGGGGGCGCCGACCCTCCCCTGGGACCGCGGTAACCTGAACTGAACGAGGATATCGTCCGCCTACCCGGACGGACCGGGGTCCGGGGCCCGACAGGACCCGGACACGGTCGAACGGACCCGGTGGCGTGATTTCCGCGCCGCCCGCGCGGAATAAACCGGATATTTCCCCCGACACGACCGATACCCACTCAATTACAATTCCGGGTTAGTGTCAACGGGGGAATATGGTAGCAGACCGAGACGGCATGGACTGCCTCGTCGTCGGGCTCGACGCGGCGTGCAGACGGGTCCTGACGCCGCTGTTCGAGGGGGGACAGGTACCGACGCTCGAATCGCTGTTCGACAGGGGGGCGAGCGGGCCGCTGCGGTCGGGGATCCCGCCGTGGACGCCGAGCGCGTGGCCCTCGCTGTACACCGGTACGAACCCCGGCAAGCACGGACTCTTCGACTTCCTCGCGTTCGACGGCTACGACTGGGACGTGGTCGACGCCACGCGCCTGCGCGAGCGGCCGGTCTGGGAGTACCTCGCCGACGCGGGCCACCGGAGCGTCGTCGTCAACGTCCCGGTGACTCACCCGCCCCGGTCGTTCGACGGCGCGCTGGTCCCCGGCTACACCGCGCCGGAGGACCCGCCCTGCCACCCCGAGGGGCTGCTCGACGACGTGCGCGACGCCGTCGGGGAGTACCGGGTGTACCCCGACGCCGAGGGCGACGGCGCCGACACCGGCTACGCCGCCCACCGCGAGGTCGTCCGGATGCGCGGCGACGCGTTCACCTACCTCGCGGACCGGTTCGACCCCGACTTCGGGTTCCTCCAGTTCCAGGTGGTCGACACCGTCTTCCACCGCTACCCCGACGAGTGGGCGGCCGTCGAGGCCGTCTACGGGGCCGTCGACGAACAGCTCGACCGCGTTCTGGACCGGGTCGACCCGGACACCGTCGTCGTCGTCAGCGACCACGGCATGGGCGAGTACGACGACTACGAGTTCCGCGTCAACGAGTTCCTCCGCGAGGCCGGCTACGTCGAGACGGAACGCGGCGGCGAGGGGATGCCGACGTGGGCGACCGTCCGCGACTCGAAGCTGCGCCGCGGCGAGACCGGCGACGTGGACCGGAGCGCCCTCGACGCCGCGATGGCCGGACTGGCCCGCGCGGGCGTGACAACCCAGCGGGTCGTCCGCGTCCTCGACGCCGTCGGCCTGACCGACGCGGTGGGCCGGGTCGTCCCGTCGTCGGTCGCCGAGTCCGGCGCCGAACAGGTCGACTTCCCCGCCTCGACGGCGTTCGTGCGCTCGCGGAGCGAACTCGGCGTCCGGATCAACGTCGAGGGGCGCGAGCCGGACGGGGTGGTCCCGCCCGACGAGTACGAGCGGGTCCGATCGGAGCTGATCGACCTGCTCTCGGGCGTGGAGACGCCGGACGGCGACCCGGTCTTCGAGGCCGTCGAGCCCCGGGAGGCGTACTTCGAGGGGCCCGCCGCCGGGGAAGCGGTCGACATCGTCCTCGTCCCCCACGAGTTCGAGCAGTTCCTCTCCGCGCGGCTGGCCGACGACGCCTTCGGCGAGCCGTCCGAGCCGTGGAACCACAAGCGCGAGGGGATCGTCGCGGTCGCGGGCGAGGGCGTCGACACCGGCGCGTCGCTGTCGGGCGCGCACATCTACGACGTGGCGCCGACGCTCCTGGCGCTGTTCGGCCTGCCGCGGGCCGAGCGGATGGACGGGGACGTCCTGCCGGTCGTCGACGACGCCGGCGCCCGCGAGTACGCGGACACCGAACGGATCGAGGCGACAGCCCGCGAGGGGGCGGTCGAGTCGCGGCTGGAAGACCTGGGGTACATCGAGCGATGAGTATCGACGTGACACGGCTCGACGCCGACGAGTTCGACGAGTGGGACCGCGCGGTCGACCGGTCGCCGGAGGCGACGGTGTTCCACCGCTCGGCCGTCCTGGAGCGGCTCGCCGACTACACCGGCGCGGAGCTGCACGCGCTGGTCGGCTACAAGGGCCAGGAGCCCGTCGGACTCCTGCCCCTGTTCGAGGTGGAGAAGGGGCCGATGCGGGCAGCGTTCTCGCCGCCGCCGGCCGCGTGGGCGGAGTACCTCGGCCCCGCGCGGCTGAACATGGCGAAGCTCTCCCGGCGGAAGGCCGAGCGGCGCCACCAGGGGCTGCTCGACGGCTGTTTCGAGTACGTCGCGGAGACGATCGACCCGGCGGTCACCCGCATCGACACCGGCCCCGGCTACGACGACGTGCGGCCGTTCCAGTGGGCCGGCTACGAGGTCGAACCACAGTACACGTACGTCGTCGAGCTGACCGACGAGGCGGACCTGCTCGACCGGTTCAGCAGCGACGCCCGGTCGAACATCGACGCCAGCTACGACGTCGACTACGCCGTCCGCGCGGAGGGCGAGCGGGCGGTGGGGCGCATCCTCGACCAGGTCGAGCGCCGCTACCGCGAGCAGGACCGGCCGGTGTCGATGCCGACGGCGTTCGTCGACGACCTGGTCGGGGCTCTCCCCGACGGGGCGCTCCGCCCGTACGTCTGCCGGGTCGACGGGGAGTTCGTCGGCGGGATCCTGGCCCTCGCCGACGACGACACGGTCTACCGCTGGATCGGCGGCGTCCGGCCGGAACGGGACGTGCCGCTGCCGGTCAACGACCTGCTGGACTGGCGGGTCATGACCGACGCGCTGGCCGACGGGCGGAGCCGCTACGACCTCGTCGGCGCCGGCGCCGAGCGGATCAACGAGTACAAGGCGAAGTTCGCCCCCGACCTGGAGACGAGCTACCGGGTCCACAGCAACCCGATGCTGTTCGACGCCGCCAGCTGGGCCTACGAGCAGTTCGAACGCCGGCGGCTGTCGATGGCCGGCGACGGGACCGACGGCCGGTCGGGCCTGCTTTCGGGCGTCGCGGCGGGTCTGTTCGACCGGAAGTGACGGCAGTAGGCACCCATTTCTCGCCGTCCGGCGGTGAATACTAACGGTACGCCCTCGACAACGGGCGGCCAGATGAGCATCGATCCAGCCGACGGGCCGAGCGCGGTCGTCGTCCCGGCGATCGCCGCGCCGAGCAGCGTCGCCTGCGTGCGCTCGCTGGGGAGCCGCGGCATCCACACCGTCGTCGTCTCGGAGGACGAGGACGCCGCCGCCTTCCGGTCGCGCTACGCCGGCGAGACGGTCGTCGTCCCCGACCCCGCCGAGGACCTGGTCGCCTACAAGGACGCCCTGCTCGCGCTCGCGATGCGGCCGGACGTGCTGACGATCCTGCCCGTCCGCGAGGAGGACGTGTACGTCCTCGCGCGGTACCGCGACGAGTTCGAGCCCCACGTCGAGACGCTGTGGCCGACCGCCGAGGGGCTGCGCCGGGTCCAGGACCGCGTCGAGCTGTTCGACGCCGCCGAGCGGGCGGGCGTCGCCGTCCCCGACACCCGCCTGCTCGACGAGGTCGACGACTGGGACCGCGAGTGGGTCGTCAAGGGCCGGTACACCCTGCTCGCCGACGCCTACGTCGACGACATGCCGTCCGGGCGCTCCCGGGACCCGCCCTCGACGCAGTACCTCAACGGGAACAAACCGGACGTGGAGACGATCCGCCGCCGGAACGGCCACACGCCGATCGTCCAGGAGTTCCTCCCGACCACCGACGAGTACGGCTTCTTCGCGCTGTACGACGAGGGCGAACCCGTCAGGACCTTCCAGCACCGGCAGGTCCGCGCGTACAACTACGCCGGCGGCCCCAGTTCCTTCCGCGAGTCCGTCTCGATCCCCGAACTCGGCGAGTCCGGCCGCGCCCTGCTGGACGAGCTGGAGTGGCACGGGCTGGCGATGGTCGAGTTCCTGCGCGACGAGGACGGCGAGTTCCGGCTGATGGAGATCAACCCGCGGCTGTGGTCGTCGCTGCCGTTCTCCGTGCGGGCGGGCGCGGACTTCCCCCACGACTACTGGCTGCTCGCCCGCGGCGACGGCGACCGGATCGTCGACGACTACGAGGTGGGCACGGCGGGCCACCTCGTCCGCGGCGAGCTCTCTTACCTCCACAGCGTCCTGTTCGACGAGGAGGAACTGGTCGAGCGGCCGGGCCGCCGCGAGGCGTTCTCGGCGGTCGCCGGGTCGCTCCGCGAACACCCTCGCTTCGATTACTTGCGCCTCGACGACCCGCGACCGTTCGTCCGCGACGCGCTGAACGCGCTCCGGTGAGCGGCGTCGGTCGCGTCGGTCAGTCTCTGCCGGTCAGTTCTCGGCGGTCAGTCCCCGCGGAGGCGCTCTTTCAGAGCGCCGTAGACCGGATAGACCCTGGCGTAGACGGGGTAGGGCGTGTGTCTGGCGGCGGTGCGCACGAGCCGGTCGCGGGTCGGCGACCCGGCCATCGACTCGATGTCGGCGTCGAGCAACCAGCGCACGAACGCGTCGGACCCGTCCATCGGCAGGTCGGCGTCCGCCGGGAGCCGCTCCTGGAACTGCTGCCAGTAGTACGGTGAGTGGTGGTCGTCGAGCCACTCTCCGGCCTCGAACTTCCGGACCGCGCGGGCGAACGAGCGACGGTCGAGGTCGTAGCCGTGGTCGGCGGGGTCCAGCCCCGCCAGCGCGAGGCCCATCGCGGTGCGGAGACACTTCTCGCAGCGCCCGCAGTTCTCGGCCTCGTTGGAGGCCGAACAGGAGTACACGGGCAGGGTCGGGTCGTGCTCCCGGACGTACGCTGCGATGGCGTCGATCCGGCCCTGACGGTCGAGTTCGAACCCGTCGTGGACCGCCTCGGTGTCGGCCCACGCGATCCCGTCGTCGATGTCCGGGTGCGAGCCCCACGGCATGGCTGGCCCGTCCCAGTCGTCGAACATCGACGGCGCCTCCATGCCCTCCCAGAAGGACGCGGCGATGTAGATCCGTCCCATCCCCCGGGCGACCGCGAGCGGCGCGCAGAGGCCGAGCATGCCGAGGCCGCAGCCGACGGCGCTGTACCACGCGCCGTCGTGGTAGGGCTTGTAGTGGGCGTCGAGCAGCGCGGTGTCGAGGAACTCGAGCATGTTCGAACGGACGAACGCCGCGTCGACGCCGAACCGTTCGGCGAACCGCTCCGTCCGCTCGCGGAGCCGGCGCCACCGCTCGGTCTCGTCGGCGCCGACGACCCACCCCTGGACGGTGATCAGCGTCGGCTCCTGCTCGCGGTGGCGGACGTACGTCGCCAGCGAGTCCACCCCGCCCGTGAACAGCATACCCGCCTCGCCGGTCGACTCGGGGACGCTCGACGGGGACGCTCGGTCCCGACCGACCGCCGTCTCGTCCCACTCGGGCGCCCGCTCGGCGATGACTCGCCCACCCTCCATGAACGGGTACATATCACAGAGCGTGTTGCCGACGCGTTCGAGAGCGTCGAGGAAGCGTCGGTCGACGGACGGCACCCGCACGTCTGCGCCGACCGCCCACGCCACCGGGCAGACGTGTGCCAGCACCGGGATCGTCAGGATCGACTCGGGCAGGTCGGAGACGTCGACGCCGTACTCGACGTAGAACGGGGAGTCGTCGAAGAACGGCCGCAGTTCGTCGTCGTAGGAGACGGTCGACTCGACGCGGCGGCCGTCGGCGGTGACCGAGTCGACGGTGACGACCGGCGAGCGACCGCCTCCGGACGCCCCCGTCGTTCGATCGGCGACAGATGGAAGTGATTCGCCTTTCGATGACACGGATCAGACGACTCCTGCTACCGGATAAAGTATTTTTCAGCTACGTGGGATACCGAACGGGTTACCCGCAGTAACCGGATCACAACCGGGATCACCAAACGAGTTGGGGAGTTCCTACGCCGGCACCGGCTGCGCTCGCGGTCGCCTGACGGTCCGGTCGAACAGCACCGCCTCGTGTTCCGCGACGACGGCCGCCCAGTCGTGGGCCTCCGCGGTGGCGCGGGCCGCCCGGCCCAGCGCCCGGGCGTCGACCTCGCCGCCGATCACGTCGTCGAGCGCGTCGACGAGGCCGTCGGCGCTCCCGTCGTACAGCAGTCCGTTCTCCCTCGGCTCGACCAGCCGCCGGTGGGCGGGGATGTCGGTCGCGACCACGGGGGTCCCGGCGGCCATGTACTCCAGGAGCTTCGCGGGGAAGCTGATCCGGTAGGACTCGATGTCGGCCAGCGGGGAGACGGCGACGTCGGCGTCGGCGAGGACTTCGGGGACCTCCTCGTGGGGGACGATCCCGAGCCAGGTGACCCGGTCGTCGATCCCGAGGTCGCGGGCCCGCTCGCGCAGGGAGGTCATGTAGTCGTCGCCGCCGCCGCCGGCGACGCGGAACTCGACGTCGCGGTCGCTCTCGGCGACGGCGTCGAGGACGTGTTCCAGCCCGCGCGGCGGGCCGATCGAGCCGACGTAGGTGACTACCCAGGTGTCGTCCGGACCGCGGGCGGGCTCGCGCGTCGACTCGACGGCGAAGCGGTCGGTGTCGACGCCCATCCCGATGACGTGGGCGCCCGAGAGGTCGACGCCGTACTCCAGTTCCGTCGCATCGCGGATCCCGTCGGTCAGGCAGACGACCTCGTCGGTCCGGTCGAGCAGCCGGCCGACCGCCCAGGCGTACCGGGCCAGAAGCGCCACGCGGACGCGCTTCCGGAGCGGGAGCCGGCCGTGGGCGGCGTCCGAGAGGTCCCGCTTCTGGCGGACGGGGACCGACTGGAGGCCGACGACGAACCGCGAGCCGCCGGCGCGGGCGGCCGGCCACCCCTGGATGATCGTCTGCTGGAAGGCGTAGACGGCGTCGAAGCGGTGGCGGGCGCCCAGGGCGGCGGCGTACAGCGTCGAGACGACGACGAACAGCAGCCCCGAGAGGATCGGCACCTGTCCGGTCCCGACCTCGTGGTGGACCACGTCGTCGGGAAACCCGCCGTCGCCGTCGCCGGCGCCGTCGGGGCGGCGCCGACTGAGGACGTGGACGGTCCCGGAGTCGGCGAGTTCCCGCGCGAGGTAGTGCGGGACGGTCGCGCTGTACGGCGAGGCGATCGCCCGGTGGTGGACGAGCAGCACCGACCCGCGGTCGCCGTCCCCGCCGGGCCGGCTCACGGCCGTCCCCTCCCCGGGCCGCGAGTTCGGAGGCGCGCCCTCGGCTGGTCCCGGTGCGGTCGAGTGACTGTCCGGCGGGTGCCGCCGGCGGCCGCCGCGAGCGGCCGCTCGACGACTGGCGACGGCCGCTCGGCGGTCGCCAGTGACCGGTCGACGGCGCCGCGAGTCGCGGTACCTGACATCGGGCGTTCCAACCGGACGGCAGCCAATAAGTAAGAGCCGGATAACGCGCTCCCCGCCCCGGTCACCCGCCCGTGGTCGCCCCGCCGGCGACCGCCGGACGGCGGCCAGAGCGACCCAGCGGACCGCGAACGCCGCCGGTCGCCACCGGTTCCCGCCCGGAGACCGCCCGTCGGGCGGGAGCGCGCCGCTAGAGGCGGTATACCGGTCCGGCCCGGTCCGTCGACGCCGCGTAATCGTCCGTAAGCTGATAATAACATTCCCGGCCGCTCCGGTGGGGTGGCGTATGAGCATCGGCATCTACGGCGTCGGGTTCGTCGGCAAGGAGGTCGCGGAGCTGGCCGTCGAGCGCGGCCGGTCGGTCGCCTGCGTCGACGTGGATCCGGCGGTCGTCGAGCGGATCGAGGACGGGGAGTACCTGGCGGTCGACGAGGACGAGCGGGTCTCGGCGACGACGGACGGCGCGGCGGTCGCCGCGGAGGCGGACACCTGCGTCGTCACGGTCCCGACGCCGGTCGACGGGGCCGAGCGGGTCGACCTCGGGCCGCTCCGGGCCGCCAGCGAGACCATCGGCGAGGGGCTGCGGAGCCGCGAGGCCGCCGACCCCTGTCTCGTCGTCGTCGAGTCGACCATTCCGCCGGGGACCGTCCGACGGGAGATCGCCGAGGTCTTCGACACCTACGGGCTGGAGTCGGGGACCGACTACTACCTCGCGGCCGCGCCCGAGCGGGTCGACCCCGGCAACGAGGCGTGGCCGCTGGAGGCCATCCCGCGCGTGGTCGGCGCGCTCACCGACGAGGGGCGCGAGCGGGCGACCGCGTTCTACGACCGCCTGCTCGACGCCGAGGTCCACCCGGTCGAGAGCGTCGAGGTCGCGGAGGTGTCGAAGATCGTCGAGAACGCCTTCCGCGACATCAACATCGCGTTCGCCAACGAGATCGCCGTCTCGCTGGACTCGCTGGACGTGGACGCCCGCGCGGCCATCGACGCGGCGAGCACCAAGCCCTTCGGCTTCATGGGCTTCGAGCCGGGCGCCGGCGTCGGCGGCCACTGCATCCCCGTCGACCCCCACCTCCTCATCGGCGAGGCCGAGGACGCCGGGTTCACCCACGAGCTGCTGACCGTCGCGCGGACGATCAACAACCAGATGCCCGAGTACGTCGCGGACATGACCGTCGACGCGCTGACGCGCGAGCGGGTCCTCCCGCAGGACGCGACCGCGCTGTTGCTCGGCCGCGCGTTCAAGCCCGACCTCGCCGACGACCGCAACAGCCCCTACTTCCCGATCCGGGAGGGGCTGGCCGACTACGACGTGACCGTCGAGACCTACGACCCGGTCCTCGACGAGGCGTCGTCGGTCGCGTCGCCGTACCAGCCGGTCGACGCCGTCGTCGTCGTCACCGACCACACCGAGTTCGCCGACCTGGACCCCGAGCGGTTCGCCGAGCTGGGCGCGTCGGCGGTCGTCGACGGCCGCGACGTCTTCGACGCCGAGGCCGTCGAGGCGGCGGGACTGCGCTACGAGGGCGTCGGGGAGGTCTGAATGCGGGTCTTCGTGACCATCCAGCACCCGGCCCACGTCCACTTCTTCCGCGAGGCCATCGGGGAGCTGGAGGCGGCCGGCCACGAGGTCTCGGTGTTCATGCGCGACGTGGAGCTGGCCGCCGACCTGCTTGAGCGCTACGGCATCGACTACGAGGTGCTCGCGCCGACCAGCGACTCGCTGCCCTCGCTGGCGAAGTCGCAGCTGCGCTACGAGCTCGCCCTGCTCCGGCGGGCCCGCCGGGCGGACCCGGACGTGCTGACCGCCATCGGCGAGCCCGCGGTCGCCCACGTCGCGACGCTGCTTTCCTGCCGGTCGGTCGTGTTCACCGACACCGAGCACGCGACGCTGGGGAACCGGCTCACGTTCCCGTTCGCCGACCGGGTCTGCACGCCCGAGGCGTACACCGACGACCTCGGCGACAAGCAGGTCACCTACCCCGGGTTCCACGAACTCGCCTACCTCCACCCCGACCGGTTCGACCCGGACCCGTCGGTCGTCGCCGACGCCGGGATCGACCCGGACCAGCGGCTCGTCGTCCTGCGGCTGGTCGCCTGGGAGGCGCTGCACGACGTGGGCGGCGGCGGCTTCGCGGACGCCCGCGCGGTCGTCGACGAGCTCGAACGCCACGGCGCGCGGGTGGTGATCACCGCCGAGGCCGACCTGCCGCCGGACCTCGCCGACCGGCGGGCGACCGTCCCGCCCGAGGACATGCACCACCTGCTGGCCCACGCGGATCTGTTCGTCGGCGAGAGCGCGACGATGGCCGCCGAGTCGGCCGTCCTGGGGACGCCCGCCGTCTACGCCTCGACGCTCGAACTCGGCTATCTGGAGGCGCTGGAGTCGGAGTACGGCCTCGTCGTCAACACGACCGGCGAGGACCGCCAGGCCGAGGCGCTGCGGCGGGCGAGTTCGATCCTCGCCGACCACGACGAGATCGACTGGGCGGGCCGCCGCGAGCGGCTGCTCGCCGACTGCGTCGACACGACTGACGTGATCCGCTCGCAGCTCGCGGACGCCGCCCCCTCCCGCCGGTCCGCCGAGGTCGACGCCCCGCGGCCGGTCGCCGAGCGGCAGTGACGGCGGCCGCCGCTGCCGACGCCCGTCCCCGATATCGGCGGGTAAACGGTTCCTACGGAAATTATCGCGGACATAACAAATGTGCCGAAGGGCTACGAACAAGCAAATGGTTCCCGATCGGCTGTCACGGCGACGGTTCCTCAGAGGGACAGCAGCGGCCGCGCTGGGGGTCGGCGCGGCCGGGTGTGGGTCGAACGATCGCGAGCAGACCGACCGGGAGGGGGCGGGGACGCGGGCCGGCCCCGTCAGACTGACCGAGTCGCCGACCCCGACGGCCGAGCCGACGCCAACCGGCACGCCGACGGCGACGCCGATCCCGGAGGTCGTCGCCGAGTACGGCGACCAGTTCGACTCGATCGTCAACGCCGTCGACGCCGGCGCCGACCCGGAGGGAGAGGAGCCGGTCAACGACGTGCTCACCGACACGATCGCCGACGACACGCTCGTCTACTTCCCCGCCGGCCGCTACGCGCTCGACTACATGGAGATCGAGGACGTCTCCGAGTTCGGGCTCGTCTCGATCCCCCACGAGCGAGCGGTCCTCGTCCCGAGCGGGCCGATCGACGAGATCGGCAACCACTTCATCGACTTCAGGGGGGTGGGCGACATCCTCCTCGACGGCCTGGAGTTCGACTTCACGGAGTCCGGCGTCGGCGGCGCCGTCAGGACCATCTCGGAGGGCAACATCGTCGCCCGGAACCTCCGGACCCACGGGAAACTGCCCGACCGGAACACGGAGCGCAAACACGTCGCCTACCGGTTCGAGGTGCAAAACCCCCGGGGGAAGGGGCTGGTCGAGCGGGTCGTCGCCCGCGGCGGCGGCCACGACGGCGGCAACGGCGTCGGCATCTTCGTCGGCAAGGACCACGCGGGCTCGCTGACCTTCCGCGACTGCGAGATCGCGAACTTCCCGAACAACGGGCTGTACGCGTCGGCGCCGGGTCAGACGCTCGACGGGTACACCGGCAACAACGGCGACATCCACGTCCGGGGCGGCCGCTACGAGAACAACAACATCGCCAACGTCCGGATCGGCTCGACCGGGTCGACGGTCAAGGACGTGCTCGTCGTCGTCGACGAGGTGCCCCCGAGCCCCTCGGACCACCACCTCAACGTCCGCGGGATCCGGCTGCGCGCCCGCAGCGACCAGCTGGTCGAGAACTGCGAGGTCAGGATCGGCGAGAACGCCGGCCCCGGGTTCGGCGCGATCTCCTACCACCCCGAACACGGCAGCTCGGTCGTCCGGAACACGACGATCAGGGTCGACCGCGACGACTTCAACGCGATCGACGCGACCGACGCCAGCAACGGCGGGTCGAGGGCGCCGCTCACCTTCGACGACGTCACCGTCACCGGGAGCGCCAGCGGGGGCGCGGCCGTCGAGATCGCCGACCGCCCGGGGACGACCCTGCGCGACTGCCGGATCGAGCAGTCCGGCGCCGACCGCCACGGGATCGTCCTCGTCGACTCCGAGAACTGCACCGTCGTCGGCTCGACGATCCGGGTGACCGGCCGCCCGATCGAGACGGAGAACACCGCCGTCGAACGCCGGAACCTCTCCATCGAGACCCTGCGACCGGGCGGGAACACCACGCCGGCCGCCGACGGGGAGTGAACCCCCGCGACCCGCGGGCGCACCGCTCGCCGACGGCAGGCAGGACGGTTGCGGACGACGGGTGAGAACGCTCGCCGGCGGGCGAACCGGTTCCGGGACCGGGCCGCAGAACCGGATATCCGGTGAGTAACGACCGATTACCGCTCGCGTGGGCGCTCGAAACAGGCCCTTACCGGCCGCCCGTCCGCGGCGGGCGACGGCGGTCGCGGTCGGGTCGCGGGTCGCGCCGATCGACATAAATCCGCCGCGATCCGGTACGTATCCCGTAACCGACCGGCACGGAACCGAAGGCAACGCCCCACGATCCGGGGGTATCGGGTAGCCTCCCTGCAGGTAGCCTTTTCTCAGTAGATCGGGCTTACCAGCGATATGGTGAACGGTAACCAGAACGAACCGGATAGTACGAGCGAGGAAACTCGGCGCAACCGGCTACCACCGGGCGAGGGGTTCGACCGTCGCTCGTTCCTGAAGATCGGGGCGGGGGCCGCGGCGGCCGGCGCGCTGTTCGGCGGCGAGGCCGCCGGCGCGCCGGCGACGCGCCACCTCGAGATCGTCTCGACGGGCGAGACGACCGAGACGGGCGACCTCGCGGTCGACTACGAGTTCACGGCGACCGGGGAGATCACCCCGGACACCGGGAACGGGCGCAACTCCGCGGAAAGCAACGACGCCGTCGTCGAGAACGACGACGGGACCTGGACCGCGACCGGCACGACCGGCAACGGCTTCGGCGACGCCTACACCGTCACCGGTCGCGTCGTCGACTTCTCCGCGACGGGCGCCTACGAGCTCTACCTCGACGGCGAGGCCGTCACCGTCGACGACCTCGTCGCCGAGTACGAGCACACGATCGAGGTGCTCACCACGGAGGACCCCTCCGAGCTGGACTACACCTTCACGACGACCGGCGAGATCGAACCGAACTACGACGCCGAGGAGAACGCCGCCGGCGACAACGACAGCGTCTCGCAGAACGACGACGGGACCTGGACCGCCGACGGCTACACCGGCAACGGCTACGGCGACACCTACTACTTCGACGGCGACCTCACCGACTTCGGTCCGGTCGAGGACTTCGCCGAGGTCCGGGTCGACGGCAGCGCCGTCGACCTGAGTCGGTTCGTGTCCGCGTCCGACTCCGAACCCGAGCGACACACGATCGAGGTGCTCACCACGGAGGACCCCTCGCAACTGGACTACACCTTCACGACCACCGGGGAGATCACGCGAGTCACCGACGCCGAGGAGAACGCCGCCGGCGACAACGACTCGGTCACCGAGAACGACGACGGGACCTGGACCGCCGACGGCTTCACCGGCAACGGCTACGGCGACACCTACACCTTCGAGGGGGAACTGACCGACTTCGGCCCCGTGACGGACTACGCGGAGGTGCGCGTCGACGGCAGCGCCGTCGACCTCGAACAGTTCCGACCGGAGCAACGCACGATCGAGGTGCTCACCACGGAGGACCCCTCGGAACTGGACTACGCGTTCACCACCACCGGGGAGATCACGCGAGTCACCGACGCCGAGGAGAACGCCGCCGGCGACAACGACTCGGTCACCGAGACCGGCGACGGCACCTGGCGCGCCGACGGCTACACCGGCAACGGCTACGGCGACACCTACCGGTTCCGCGGCGAGCTGCTGACGTTCGGGCCGGACGTCGACCACGCCGAAGTGCGGGTGGACGGCGACGCGATCGACCTGAGCCAGTACGAGGCGCCGGAACCGACCGCCGTCGTGGGCGGCGGCGAGGGGTACTCGGGGACCGTCCCCCAGTCGGAGGCCGACGCCGTCGTCTCGACGCGGGGCGAACTCGAATCGGCGCTGGACGACGCGTCTAGCGGCGACGTGGTGTACGTCGAACCGGGCGCGAGCATCAACGTCCCCGACCGGGAGCTGACGGTCCCCGCGGGCGTGACCCTGGCCTCGAACCGCGGTATCGACGGCGCCCCCGGCGGCGAGATCCGCGCCGACGAGGTCTACGGCGAGGGACCGCTCCAGACCGAAGACGACGTGCGCGTCACGGGCCTGCGGGTCACCGGCTCGATCGACGAGTACGTCGAGTTCGACCGCCCGGTCCACAGCGGCGTGACGGTCAAGGGGACCGGCTGCGAGGTCGACAACGTCGAGATCTCCGGGTTCAGCTACGGCGGCGTCAAGCTCCAGGAACCCGCCTACGTCCACCACTCGCACATCCACACCAACGCGATGGGCGGGCTCGGCTACGGCATCGTCTGCAACCAGGAGGGCGGCGACACCCTGATCGAGTACAACGAGTTCAACCTCAACCGCCACTCCGTCGCCAGTCGCGGCTACGCGGGCTACGAGGTGCGCTACAACCACTTCGGCGAGGACGCCATCGCCTACCAGGTCGGGACCCACCGCCCGGGCGGGACGACCCTCGAGATCCACCACAACACGTTCGTCCCCACCCTGCACCTCAACTCCGGGGAGGACCCCGAGTCCCACGTCAGTATCCGTGGGGTCCCCGACGACGTGGCCGACATCCACCATAACTGGTTCCACAACCCGCAGGAACCGGCGCCGGGCCGGGGCACCGAGTCGATCATCCAGCCCCACGTCGAGGAGTTCACGAACCTCGACTACCGGAACAACCACTACGGTGCCGACGAGCCGTCCGACGACGACATCGGCTGTCCCTGACGCCGCCGTCCCGCTCTGTCGCCGACGGGCCCGGCCCGTCCTCTCTGACGCCTGACGGTGCCGGTTTCTCCTTCGACTCTACGGTCTCCGCGCGCGCGCGTAGCTCGCGCGAGTAGCCGCACGTTTCCTGCGGCGACGCGCGGGTACCGCCGGCCTTCTGACGAGCCGGCGAGCGGGCGCGTTCCCCGCTCGTCGGCCGTCTCGGGTAGGCCGTTCCTACGCAAGGGCGCGTGAAGCCGCAACCAACCGGACGGATCCGGTACGGACCAGGCGAGCAAGTGCGGGCTCCGCGCACCGCCTCCGCAGGTAGCCTTATCCCAGAACGGGAGGCTTACCGCGATATGGTGTTCGGAAACCATAGCGAACCGACGGACGACGAAGGGCGAGACGACCGTAACCGCGGCCTACCGGGGCGTTCGGGCGGGCTCGGGCGACGGTCGTTCCTGACAGCGGCCGCGGCCGCAGTGGGGGCGCCGCTGCTCGCGCGGGGCGGGCGGGCCGCGCAGGGGTCGGGCGGTCGCCGCCGGATCGAGATCGACAGCACCGGCTCGGCGGCGGTCGACTACGAGTTCACCGCGACCGGTGCGGTCGAACCGGTCCGCGGCGACGCCGAGGGCAACGACACGGTCGCGGAGAACGGCGACGGCACCCAGACCGCGACCGGCGCGGTCGGCTCGTGGGGGCGCGACACCTACACGTTCCAGGGCCGGATCACGTCGTTCTCGCCGACGAGCGGCGACTTCGAGGTCCGAATCGACGGGACGCGCGTCGACCCCGGTGCGGTCGCGAAGGGGAAGACCGTCCAGTCGCTGCCCGCGGCGAGCGACGTGCTGGGCGGCGGCGACGGCTACCCCGACGCGGTCCCGCAGTCGGCCGCCACCACGGTCGTCTCGACGCTGAGCGAACTCGAATCGGCGCTGAACAGCGCGTCAAGCGGCGACGTGGTGTACGTCGCGCCCGACGCGAGCATCAACGTCCCCGACCGGGAGCTGACGGTCCCCGCGGGCGTGACGCTCGCCTCGAACCGCGGCATCGACGGGGCGAAGGGCGGGGAGATCCGCGCCGACGAGGTCCACGGCGAGGGCCCGCTCCACACCGAGCACCAGGTCCGGATCACGGGCCTGCGGGTCACCGGCTCGATCGACGAGTACGTCGAGTACGACCGCCCGGTTCACAGCGGCGTGACGGTCAAGGGCAAGGGCTGCGAGATCGACAACGTCGAGATCTCCGGGTTCAGCTACTCGGGCGTGAAACTGCTGCACTCGGCCCGGATCCACCACTCGCACATCCACACCAACGCGATGGACGGGCTCGGCTACGGCATCGTCTGTATCGGCGGCGGCAGTACGCTGGTCGAGTACAACCGCTTCAACCTCAACCGCCACTCCGTCGCCAACGAGGGCACCGCCGGCTACGAGGTGCGCTACAACCACTTCGGCGAGGACGCCATCGCCTACCAGGTCGGGACCCACCGCCCGGGCGGCGCGACCCTCGAGATCCACCACAACACGTTCGTCCCGACGAAACATCTCAACTCCGGGGAGGACCCCGAGTCCCACGTCAGCATCCGCGGAGTCCCCGACGATATCGCGGACATCCACCACAACTGGTTCCACAACCCGAAGAAACCGGCGCCGGGACGGGGCACGGAGTCGATCATCCAGCCCCACTCGAACGAGTTCAAGAACCTGAACTTCGACACCAACCACTACGGCGCGAAGCAGCCGTCCGACCCGACGATCGGCTGTCCGCGGTAGGCTGTCGACCGCCGGGACACCGACCGTCACCTCCGGGACATCGACCGTCGACTCTCCGCGAGACGACTTCCGGCTGTCCCCGGATCGCGACTGTCCGGCATGCACTCGCGGCGCGGTTCCCGACGCGGTCCCCGCTCCGGTCCTCCGTGGATTCTCCGTTTCGACGCGTTACAGGTAGCCCAGGTCTTCGAGCCGGCTGGTCATCCGCTGTTCGGCGCCCTCGGAGACCGACGCCGTCTCCAGCTGGCGCTCGCGGGCGACGTGCTCGTCGACGATGTCGCGCAGTCGCTCGACGACCTCGGGGTGGTCGTCGGCGACGTTCTCCAGCTCCTTCGGGTCCGATTCGAGGTCGAACAGCTGGCACAGCTCGCGGTCGCGGCCCTGGACGTACTTCCAGCCGTCGTAGCGGACGCCGTCGAGCCACCGCTCGCGCTCGCCGGAGGCGCCGACCGCGCGGACGTGCGCCGGCCGGTGTTCGATCGGTTCCGAGAGGATGTCCTGGCCGGACACGTCGGCGGGCCGGTCGACGCCGGCCGCGTCGAGCAGCGTCGGGAAGATGTCGACCGAGCGGACCTGGTCGGTCACGCGGCCCTCGGCGGGAATCCCGGGGCCGGCGACGGCGAAGGGGACCCGCGTGAGGAAGTCGTAGACGTGGTAGCCGTGGCCGATGCGGTGGAAGGCGTTGGGGAACTCGGTCGCGCTGGCCTTCCGCAGGGAGTTGTACCACTCCTCGGTCTCGATGCCGCGCGGGCGGAGGTACTGGTCGTACACGTCGCTGCGGACGTTGCGCGTGCGCTTGTCGGTGAAGGGGATCGGGACCTGGTTGAACCCGACGATAGAGGCGCGGTGGCGCCAGGTGCCGTCGCGGAACGCCTCGCCGTGGTCGCCGGTGACCGCCACGACCGTCTCCGAGAGGTCGACGACCTCCAGGAGGCGCTGGAGCTGCTCGAAGACGCCGCGGACGGCCGCGTCGTAGTCGATCTCGTCGTCGTCGGCGTCCGGCGGCAGGTCCTTGTGGACGTGGGCCTCCCAGAGGTGGAGGTACCTGAACCACGGCCCCTCGGCCTCGGCGAGCTCGCGCCGGTACTCGTCGAACCAGTCGGTGTAGACGGTGGTGTCGCGCTCGCGGTAGTCGTAGCGGTCGAAGCCCGCGTCGAGGCCGGTGTCGTCGGTGATCGGGCCGGTGACCGACGCCGACGTGTCGTAGCCGGCGGCGTCGAACGCCTCGGCGAGCGTCGTGACGCCGTCGGAGAGCGAGAAGTCCCGCAGCGAGAGGACGCCGTGCTCGGGCGGGTAGGTGCCGGTCATGTAGCTGGCGACGCACGGCGTCGTCGACGACGCCGCGGCGACCATCGTGTCGAAGGCCGTCCCCTCGCGTTCGAGGAACTCGAAGAGGGGCTTGTCGGCCCCGTAGTCGCCGAAGGCGAAGTCGCTCCGCAGCGCGTCGACGCAGACGAACAACACGTTGGGGCGCTCGCTGTCCATACGCGGTCCGACCGGACTCTCGCCATTAGCTATGATGGCCGTACTCCCGCGGTACGTCCGGCCTACTCCGGGGTAACGGGCTTTTAACAAGGGGGAGCGCTCGTGGACGGGCGAGGTGAATGACCTGCATCCGCGCGAGCCGGTGGACGCCGCCCGGTCGATTCGTTCCTCCCTGCCGGTCCGTCCCCGCCGGTCAGCCCGTCCCCGGTGGACGGCCGACCGGCGAGGACGAGCCGACCGACGGCCGGGACGAACCGGTCGGCTGCGGCCGGCACGCACGGGACTCCGGTCGGACAGTGTCGACAGCCCTCTCCGCCCGCGGTCGGTCGCTGGGCCTCGGACCGACGGCGGGTGCCGCGACGTAGCCCATGGACCTGCGCGACTCCGTCCTGAAGCTGTTCTCCGGCAGCATCGTCCTCGCCTTGGTCGAGTTCGCCGCGATCGCCTGGTTCACGCAGACGCTCGGCACCGGCCCCATGGGGTCGTTTTTCGTCTTCCAGGCGGTCGTCGGGATGCTCGGCATCCCGATCGACCTCGGCGTCTCGAAGGCCAGCGAGAAACAGCTCTCCGCCGATGGGGCGACCGGCGAGATCCTCACGACCGCCGCCTGCACGAAGGGGTTGCTGATGCTCCCGTGGATCGGCGCGCTGGTGTTGCTGGCTCCCCGCGTCGAGTCGTACGTCGACGTGGCCGGCGTCGTCCCGCTGGTGGTCCTCGGACTGCTCGCCGCTCAGAGCCGCGGGCTGACCCTGCGGCTGCTCGCCGGGCAGATGCGCGTCGACAAGAACGCCGCGCTGAAGGTGCTCGGCAAGCTCACGTGGGTCGCGGTGGGCGTCGCGCTCGTCGAGTACGGCTGGGGGGCGAAGGCGCTCATCGTCGCCTACAGCGCCGGGCGGTTCGCGACGGCGCTGGGCGCGCTCGTCCGGATGGACCTGGCGGTGGGGCTGCCCAGCCTCTCGCGGGCCCGGAGCCTCGTCGACTTCGGCCGGTACGTGTTCGTCGGGAACGTCGGCGGCTTCGTCTACCAGTGGATGGACGTGGCGATCCTCCGGCTGTTCGTCGGGGTCGAACTCGTCGGCGCCTACGAGATCGCCTGGCGGGTCGCCAGCGTCGCGATGATGCTCACCGAGGCGATCCGCACCTCCCTGTTCCCCCAGATCTCCGAGTGGCACGCCGAGGACCGCCTCGACCGGATCGAGTCGGCCTTCGAGCAGTGGCTGCAGATCCCGCTGTACCTGACGATCCCCGCGTTCGCCGGCGCGGTCGTCCTCGGCCGGGAGGTCCTCGGCACGCTGTTCGGCCCGGAGACGGTCGTCGCCTACCCGGTCCTGGTCGTCTTCATGACCGAGAAGATCCTGCGGTCGGTCCAGCTGGTGTTGGGCCCGTCGCTGTTCGCGATGGACAAGCCCAGCCTGGGCTATCGGGGGAGCATGGCGGCCATCGTGACGAACCTCGTGCTGAACCTCGCGCTGGTGCCGCAGTTCGGCATCCTGGGGGCCGCGGTCGCAACGACGCTGTCGGCGGCGACCGCCGCGGTCGTCGCGCTCACCTACGTCACGCGCTTCGTCGACGTGGTCGTCCCCTGGCGGCGGGTCGGCTGGAGCGTCGGGTCGGCTGCGATCATGGGGCTGTCCGTCTACGCCCTGCGGCCGCACCTCCCGACCGGCTGGCAGCGCGTCGCCCTCGGCGTCGGGGCGGGCGTCGCCGTCTACGCGCTCCTGTTGCTCGCCCACGGGGGGATCCGCCTGGAGATGCGCGGCGCGCTCGAAGACGTGACCGGGTCGTGGTCCTGAGACCGGCTCGCACTCCCGACCGCGCCGCCGATCGCCGACCACCGCTCGCCGCCCGCCGCCCGGGGAGATCGGCGGTCCCAGCGGCGTTATATGCTCTCTTCCGGCCGAACCGGATCGCCCGCGATCGGGCGCGGGCGCCGTTAGTCCGGGTGATCGGGGGCGTAGTCGCATCATTACAATGGGCGAACCGGGGAACGGTCTTGGTGTGAACGGGTTCGACAGCACAGCACAGCCGGGGGGTTCGAACCGACCGGTCGGCCGGGAGAGCGGTCCCCGGCCGCCGGTCTCATCGGCACCCGCGTCGCGAGGGCCGCGACGGACGGTGTTCCGATAGATGGTCCGAACCCTTCAGCTGGTCACGTCGCGCAGACCGTTTTTCGAACAGCAAGTGGAGGTGCTGGAACGCAACGGCGTCTCCTGTACCGTCGTCCCGGTGCCGGGGGAGAGCCGCGAGCGGTCGCTGGCGGAGTACGCCCGCTTCTACGCCCGCGTGCTCAGAGCCGCCCGCGGTCCCGACATCGACCTCGTCCACGCCAACTACGGGTTGACCGCGCCGGCGGCGCTGGCACAGCCGGTGCGACCGGTCGTCCTCTCGCTGTGGGGGTCGGACCTGCTGGGTCCCTACGGGACACTCAGCGAGCAGTGCGCCCGCTTCGCCGACGAGGTGGTCGTCATGTCCGAGGAGATGGCCGGCGCCCTCGACCGCGACACGACGGTCGTCCCTCACGGGATCGACACCGACCGCTTCGCCCCCGAACCCCGCGAGGCGGCCGTCGACGCGGTCGACTGGGACCCCGACGCCAGGCACGTCCTCTTCCCGTACGACACCGGGCGGACCGAGAAGAACTACCCGCGCGCCGAGCGGGTGGTCGAGCGGGCGCGGACCGCGGTCGACGCGCCCGTCGAGCTCCACGCGGTCTCGGGCGTGCCCCACGAGGCGGTGCCGACGTACATGAACGCCGCCGACGCCATGCTTCTGACCTCCGAGCGCGAGGGGTCGCCCAACGCCGTCAAGGAGGCGCTCTCGTGTAACCTGCCGGTCGTCGCGACGCCCGTCGGCGACGTGCCCGACCTGCTCTCGGGGGCCGAGTGCTCGGCGGTCGCCGACACCGACGCGGGGCTGGCCGACGCGCTGGCCGCGGCGCTCGCGCGGACGACCGAACCCACGGGCCGTAAACGCGCCCGGGAGTTCGGCCTCGACCGCATGGGCGAGGACCTGCTGGGCGTCTACGAGCGCGCGCTCGGCGGGGACGACGGCGGGATCGACGGCGACGACGGCGCGCTCGACGGGGAGGTGACCGCCGCATGAACCGGCGCCCGACGAGCTGGCTGCCGAGCGCGCGCTTCGACGTGGCGGTCGCGGTCCTCGGCCTCGTCGTCGCGGTGGGGCTGCTCCCGCTGGCCGTCCTGACCTCTTCGGTGTACGTCCGGACGATCCCGGTCGTCCTCGGGGCGGCCTGCGGCCTCTATCTCGTCTCGGTCCGGCGGGACACCGCCGCCGAACGGCGGCGGCCGACGCTCGACGCCGGCGGCGTCGCGGCCGCCGAGCTGACCGGGATCGCGCTGGTCGGGATCGCGACCTGGGCCGCCCTGGCCGGGACGCGGACGCTCGCCGTCATCGTCGCGAGCGGCGCGGTCGGCGCGTTCGTCCTGCTGCAGACCGTCTTCCTGTCGCCCGAGGCGCTCGACGAGCGGCTGGTGCTCGCGCAGGTGCTCGCCCACGCGTTCGTCGTGCGGTTCACCGGCCTGTTCACGACGCCCGGGTTCGTCGGCGTCGACAGCTGGGAGCACACGACCCAGTACGCGGCGGCCGTCGGGGCCGCCGACTCGCTCGCGCCGCTGGCCGGCGCGAAGTACCTCTTCGCCCCGTTCCACCACCTGACCACCGTCGTCGGCTCGGACCTGCTCGGCGTCGACCTGCGCCTCTCGCTGTACCTGGTCGTCGGGAGCACGGTCGTCCTCTCGGTGCTGCTCGTCTACGGCACCGCCCGGTACTTCGTGGACACCCGCTGGGCGCTGTTCGCGGCCGGCGCGTTCGCGATGACCGACCAGGCGATCCGCTGGGGGATGCACGTCATCCCGACGAGCCTCGGGCTCGTCTTCTTCCTCGGGGTCGTCTTCGCGGTCGCGCGCCTGCTGCACGCCGAGACCGGCCGGGCCGACTGGGCGCTGCTGGCCGGGTCGATCGTCGCGGTCACGCTCACCCACCAGGTGGCGGCGTTCGTCTCGCTGGTGTTCGTCGGCTCGGCCGTCCTCGCGCAGGTGCTCGTCGGCCGCGTCGGCTGGGCCACCCCCGCCGGCGGGCTCTCGGGCTCGATGGGGCTCGGCCCCGAGTCCGGCGACCCGATCACCGACGGCGCCTCCCGGACCTCCCCGGGGGTCGTCGGCCTCCACTGGGCGTTCGCCTTCCACCTCCTGTTCACGGGCGGGATCTGGATGGCCACGCCCTGGGGTGGCGAGCCGTTCCTCACGCGCATGGTCGGGCTGGTCGCGCTGACGCTGCGGACCTCCGCGGGCTTCCTGAACCTCGCCGGGAGCGAGGGGGCCGGCGTCGCGGTCGCCGGCAGCGCGCCCGCGTCGGAGCTGATGCGCCGCGTGGCGACGTACCTCGACGCCGTCGGCTTCCTCGTGCTCCTGTTCGCGGCGGTCCTCGGGGGGCTCGCGCTGGTCCGGCGCCACCGCTCGCCCCAGGCCGCCCACACGCTCGTCGTCGCCATCGGCGCGATGCTGTTCTTCTCGCTGGGGCTGCCGCTGTTCGGGATCCGCACGTTCCTCCCCGGCCGGTGGTTCGCGTTCGCCTACGCGCTGATGGCGGTCGTCGGCGCCGTCGGCCTGCGGTACCTCGGGACGCGGTTCTCGGGGCGCGTCGCGGCCGCCGGTCTGGTCGTGCTCCTGCTGGTCTTCCCGTTCGCGATGGTCGCCGGCGAGAAGGCGACGCTCGACGACCCGACCTTCGACGAGCAGTGGCCGAAGTACGCCTACTCCGAGTCGGAGATCGTCGCCATGCACTCCATCGGCGAGACGACGCCCGCCAGCGTCGACGCGGTCTTCACCGACCACCCCTGGCGGACCGCGTTCAAGAGCAGCGGCGCGCACTTCAGCGACACGATCAACCTCACGCGCGTCGACGGGACGGACCCCCCCTACGACAGGGTGGTCTACCGCGACTACCAGTCGACGGGCGCGCCCCAGTTCACCGCCGCCGGCGGCGCCGTGGTGACCCGCCAGGTCGACCGCGACCAGATCTGCCCCGTCGGGAGCAACCAGGTCTACGAGAACCAGGACGCCGAACTGTGCACTCGACCGGGGGCCTGAGACCATGAGTCTCCAGTCATCCGCACGCGGCGGCGTCGCCGACCTCGCGCTGGTCGTCGCGGGCGTCGCCGCCTTCGACCTCGTCGTCGCGCTGTCGGTCGACGTGCCCGCCCTGCGGCTCGCGCTGGGGCTGCCCGTCGTCCTGCTGGCGCCGGGCTACGCGGTCGTCGCCGCGCTGTACCCGCGCGGGGGCGGCCGGGCCGACCCCCGGCGGCCGCGCGCGACCGCCTCGCCCGCCGACGGCTCGTCCGTCGACGCGATCGACCCTGCCGTCCGGGCCGGGCTGACGGTCGTCGCGAGCGTCGCCGTCGTCGCCGCCGTCGCGCTGGCCGTCAACGCGAGCCCCTGGCCCATCCGACCGCTCCCGGCCCTCGCGGGGCTCACTCTCGCGACGCTGGCCGCCGTCGCCGCCGCCGCCTACCGGCGCCGGCGGGTGCCCGCGCACCTGCGCTACGCCCCGTCGCTCCCGCTGGGGTCGGTCGCCGGCGCCTTCCGCCCGCGGCTCTCGGCGACCTTCGTGCTCGCCGTCCTGCTGGTCGCCAGCGCCGTCGGCGCGACGGCCGTCCTCGCGACGACCGACACGAACGGGGCCGGGACCGACGAGCAGTTCACCGAGTTCGCCGTGCTGACGCAGAACGCCACCGGCGAGTACGTCACCGCCAACTACACCGACGCCGTCGACGCCAACCGGTCGCTGTACTTCGAGGTCGCCAGCGACGAGGGCGAGCGCACCGACTACACGGTCGTCCTCGTCCGCGAGACGGTCGTCCGCGAGGACAACGTGACCACCGTCCGCTCGGCGACGCGACAGGCCCGCGCGGAGCTCTCGCTGCGCGACGGCGCCGTCCGGTACCTCGCGTTCGAGCCCGAGCCGGCGCCCGGCGACGCGCCGAGCCGCCTGCGCGCGTACCTCTACCGCGGCGACGCGCCCGAGGTGCCCTCCCGCGCGTCGGCCTACCGCTCGCTACAGGTCTGGTACACCGACGACCCGATCGAGGAGGCGACCGCCGCCGCGAACGCGACGGCCGCGAACGCCACCGCCGGCAACGCCACGGCTGCGAACGCGACCGTCCGCAACGGAACCGCGGCCGGGAACGTGACCGCGGCCGGGAACGGAACTTCCGCGGACGACGCAACCACGACCGACGGCGGATCCCCGTTCGGCGACGTGACCGCTCCGCTCGCCGCGAGAGACTGACGGACCCCCTTCACACTCGTCCGCAGCGGTCCCGCTTCCCCTGACCGCTCCGCGCCCGTCCCGTCGCCAACTCCGTTTCTCAGTCGGCGGCCGCTTCGGCCGGGTCGACCACCTCTCCCGTCGCCGGCGTGACCCCGACCCGGTCGCAGAGACCCGCGAGCGGACAGGCCTCCGGGTCGTCGAGACAGGCCGGCTTGCGCGCCGAGCAGTACTCCCGGCCGAACTGGATCATCGCGGTGTGGCCGAAGCCGCACTTCCCCTCGGGGACCGCGGCCTCCAGCGCCTCGCGGACGCCCTCGTGGTCGGCGTCGGCGGGCGCCAGCCCCATCCGCCGGGCGATCCGGTGGACGTGCGTGTCGACGGGGAAGACGCCGCCGCGGCCGCCCGAGAACAGCAGGACGCAGTCGGCCGTCTTCGGCCCGACGCCGTTCATCTCCAGCAGCGTCTCGCGGACCTCGTCCGGGTCGCCCGTCTTGACGAACTCGTCGAAGCCGTCGGCGCCGCCGTACGCCTCGCAGACCCGCTCGGCCAGTGCGATAATGCGCTCGGACTTCTGGTTGTACAGTCCCGCCGAGGAGATGGTCTCGGCGAGAGTCTGCTGGTCCGCTTCCGCGAGCGACTCGGACAGGTCGTCGCCGCCGGCCTCGCCGTCCGGCCCGTAGCGGTCCATCAGGGCGTCGTGGGCCGGCTGGCTCGCCACGTCGGAGGTGTTCTGGCTCAGGATCGTGCGGACGAGACACTCGAAGCCGTCGCGGCCGCCGTAGGCCTTCTGCCAGTAGATGTCGCCGAGGCGGTCGACGACGGCCTCCGCCCGGGTGTCGGCGTCGCCGGGCTCGAAGGCCACGGCCTCGCCGCCGCCGGCGGCGCCGCCGCTGATGTTCTCCTGCGGTTCCGGGTCCTCGGTCATACCCGGAACCGAGTCCCGCATCGCCTTAACGGTACAGACCGCGGCGCACCCGAACGGCTATCCGCGGCCGCCCCCCAGTTCGAGGGGATGCCCGTCCGCCCGAACGTCCTCGAACGGCTCGCGCTGTTCCGTCTCGACCGCGCGCCGTCCGCGATGCTCGACCTGCTCGGGGCCGGGAGTTTCCGTGCGGTCGCGCTCGCCCACGACCTCGGCGTCTTCGACGCGCTGACCGAACCGCACACGCCGCCGGCGCTCGCCGACCGGATCGACGCCGACCCCGCGGCGCTGGGCGACCTGCTCGCCGTCCTCGCGGCGAACGGCTACGTCGAGCGCGACGGCGAGGCGTTCGTCCGGAGCGACTCGACCGCGCGCTGGCTCACCGACGACGGCGAGGCGAACCTCGCGCCGTGGTTCGTCTTCTGGCGGGACGTGGTGTTCCCGTTCTGGGACGACCACCTGGAGACGGCCGTCCGGGAGGGCGGCCCGCCGCTGACGATCTACGAGTGGCTCGACGACGAGCCCGAGCTGTGGCCGACCGCCCAGCGGGGGTTCCGGGCGGCCGCGACGCTGGTGGTCGACCCCGTGGCCGACGAACTCGACCTTCCCGGTGGCGCGACGACGCTGCTGGACCTCGGCGGCGGCCACGGCCTGTACGCGGCGGAACTCTGCGAGCGCAACCCCGGACTGTCTGCGACGGTCTTCGACAACCCCGCGGCGCTGGACGTGGCCGAGGCGGAGGCCCGCGAACGCGGCCTGACCGACCGGCTAACCACCCGCGGCGGCGACTACCGCACCGACGACATCGGGAGCGGCTACGACGCGGTCCTGCTGTTCAACGTCCTGCACGGCCACGACGCGGCCGAGGTACGGGCGCTGTTCGAGCGAGTCCACGGGGCGCTCGCACCCGGCGGACGGATCGCCGTGCTCGACCAGTTCGAGGGCGGCGGCCGGATGAACGTGGGGCGCGCGGCGGTCGCGCTGATCTCGCTGACCTACCGGGCGACGCTCGGCCGGGGCGTCCACGACGCCGACGCGGTCGCCCGCTGGCTCCGGGCGGCCGGCTTCGAGGGGATCGAGCGGACGGGGCTCCGGCGGGACCCGGGGAGCGAACTTCTCCAGGCGACCCGTGCGTGACGCTGAGGAGGTCGGGTCCCGCTCGCGCTGGAACCCGCCCGGGCGTCACGCGGGGTCGACCCGCAACCGGAGCGTCGCGTCGGCGCCGTCGGCCAGCGCCGCCACGAGGTCGCGGTCCACGTCGGCGGCCGCGCCGTCGGCGCCCACGAGGACGGTCCGGTCGTCGACGTAGTCGCTCGTCCGGATCACGTGGCTGCGCTCGTTCTCGAAGGACAGGTCGGG
The DNA here is from genome assembly GCF_004698125.1 of Halosimplex halophilum. NCBI lineage: Archaea > Methanobacteriati > Methanobacteriota > Halobacteria > Halobacteriales > Haloarculaceae > Halosimplex > Halosimplex halophilum. The sequence goes on along the minus strand of NZ_ML214297.1, from coordinate 2,029,913 downwards.
GTGGCCGCGGCCGGTCACCTCGTGGGTGTGCCCTCCGGCCTCGATGGTCGCCGTGATCGTCGCGCCGTGGGAGCTGCAGGCGTCGACGAACGCATCGTCGAAGTCCGCGGGGACGCGGTCGGCCTCGACCGCGAGGATGCAGTCGCCCGCCGGCGTGAGGAAGTCGTCGCTGGTGAACTCCAGCGTGCTGACGTGCTCGGCGGTGACGTTCTCGTGGCCCTGGGCGCGCACGACCTCGACGAGCGCCTCGTCGTCGGTGTCGCCATCGCGCTCGACCGCGGACTCGTCGGTCGCGGACCCGTCGGGAGCGGCGTCGTCGGTCATGCGGGAGGGTTCGGGCGCCGCTACTTCAGGGAGTCGAAGTCGGCCCGCGGGAGGCGGTTCACTCGCCGGTCGCGGCGACGGTGACCGTGACGTGTCCGCACTCGCACTCGTAGGCGCGGCGCTCCCCGCCCTCGGTCCGGAAGACGAGCATGCAGTCGCCGTCGGTGAGCTTCCGCGAGCAGTTCGCCGCCTCGCACCGGCAGGCTATCTCGCTCAACATACCCCGAAGTTCGACCCGGGGACATATCAACCCGAGCCGTACCCTGAGTGAAAGTGTAATCGCGCGACTGCGACGGGGTACCCGTCCCCGTACGGTGGTCGTGCGAGCGAAAGTGAAACGGGGTGAAGGGAGGCCCGGAGAGTGACGGTCGGGGAAGGGGTGGGGAGGAGTCGGGACAGATCGGGGCGGGAGCGGGTCGGGCGGGGCGGCTCGCCGACCGTCCGACGTAACTGATATACCACCGGGGGACGCGGACGTTGGTATGCCGAGTGAGTGGAGCGGTGCGGCGGTCGACCCCGGCGGCGGCAAGCCGACGCCCGGCGAGTGGCAGCCGGTCGAGGTCCCGGGCCGCCCGGCCGCGTTCGCCGGCGAGGACCGGGTCGCCTACCGGACCGTCTTCGACGACCCGCGCGACCCCGACGACGACCTCGCGCTTTTGGAACTGCGGGGCTGTTACGCCGCCGCCGAGGTCTGGCTCAACGACGAGCTGGTCGCCGAGCCCGACGCCGTCTTCGAGCCCGTGCGGGTGCCCTTCGAGCCCGAGGCGGAGAACGAACTCGTCGTCGAGTGCCGGGCGCCCGAGGACCGGTTCGGCGGGATCCACGACACCGACCGGGTCCCCGCCGACCGGTCGGTCCCGGGGATCTGGTGGGGCGTCGACGTGACGGCCCACCCCGACCCGTTCGTCGTCGACGTGGACCTGCGGCCGCGCGCGACCGACGAGGGGGCGGCGATCGACGCCGCCGTCGAGGTGTACGCCGGCGAGTCGATCGACGACCGGCTGACGCTCACCACCAAGCCGGCGGGCGACCGCAGGGGCCGCGGGATGATGGACCGGGCAAGCGTCACGGCGGCGGCCGGCGAGCGGGCGGTCGTCGAGAAGTCCATCGAGGTCCGGGACCCGTCGCTGTGGTGGCCCCGCGGGATGGGCCACCAGCATCGCTACGAGGTGCGCGCGAAGCTCGACGACGCCGCGCGGACGAGCACCACCGGGATCGCGACCGTCGAGGCGACCGGCGGGGGCGGCCTGCGCGTCAACGGCGAGGAGGTGCCCGTCCGCGGCGTCGCGCTGCAGGACGCGACGGTCGCGGACGTCGACCGTGCGGTCGAGGTGAACGCCAATCTCGTGCGGGCGCACGCGCACGCGCTTCCGGAGGCGATGTACGACGCCTGCGACGAGGCGGGCCTCCTCGTCTGGCAGGACCTGCCGCTGACCGGACCCGGCGTGTTCGACATCGCGCGGGGAGAGGAGCTGGCCGAGCGGCTCGTCGGGACGTACGCTCACCACCCGAGCCTGGCGGCGGTCGGCGTCCACGACGAGCCGACCGACACGTTCGCCGGGCGGGTCGGGTCGGGACTGCTCGACCGGCTGCGCTTCCGCTACCGGGTCTGGCGGGCCGACTACGACCGCGGCGCCGCCGAGGCGGTCGCCGAGGCGGTCCCCGACGGCGTCGCGGTGTACCCCGTCGTCGGCGAGCCCGGCACCGACCCCGACGCGGCTGCGCTGTACCCGGGGTGGGACTACGGCGGCGTCGACGACCTGGAGTGGGTCCGCGAGCGCTACGATCTGGACGGCGCCGTCGGCGAGTTCGGCGCGGGATCGCTGCCGGAGGGCGTCGACCCTGACGACGCGGATGTCGAGTTGGCGGGCTTCGACCGGGCGAAACACGACGCGGTCGTGGGGGGCGACGACCCCGAGGCCTCCCAGGCCTACCAGGCCGAGCTGGTCCGCGGGGTCGCCGAGCGGCTGCGGACCGACGGCGCGCCGGTCGTCGTCGCGAACGCGCTCCGGGACGCCGGCGACGCGGGGATGGGCGTCTACGCCCGCGACGGCACGCCCAAGGAAGCGGCCGACAGCCTCGCGTCGGCGTTCGAGCCGGTCCAGGCGTTCCTCGTGGGCGCCTCCCCCGGCGAGTGCGACGTGGTCGTCGCCAACGACGCGCCCGAGGCGATCTCGGGGACCGTGCGCTGGGAGGCCGGCAACGAGTCCGGCGAGGTCGATGCGACGGTCGAGGCCGGCGCCCGGGCGGTCGTCGGGACCGTCTCCGTCCCGGAGTCGGCCTCGTCGGTCGAACTCTCCGTCCGGGTCGGCGACGCCGGCGTCGAGAACGTCTACCGTTTATAAGCCCATCCTACCGTGTGGTAAGACCTGACGCGCCGTTCTCGGGCGCGTCGGGGTGTGAAACAGCCACATAGGCCACCGGAATATTTAAACAGGGGGAGGCGCAATGTCCTGATACCAGAACGTCTCCGGCGTTCAGGCTGTATCGCACTCCGACCAGCATGACAGGACACCCTTGTTGTCGGCGTCAGCCACTTCGTAGCGGTGGCCCTGTCGGTCGCCGGAGCGGGTATGGCATAGAGGTACAATTATGGCAGACTCGATAGACGAATCCAAGAACGTATCGGTCACAGACGACGATCTCGAGAACAAGTCCAAGGGCGAGCTCATCAAGCTCGCGGGACAGCTCCGGGATCGACGGAACGAACTCAACCAGATGGCCTCCGAGCGGGCCTCCGAGCGCGACGACCTGAACGCGAAGACCCGCGAGAAGGTCGACGAGGCCCAGGAACACCGCGAGAAGCGCGACGAGCTCAACCAGCAGGTCCAGGAGCACAAGGAGAAGCGCAACGAGCTCAACGCCGAGGCCAACGAGCTGTTCGACGAGGTCGAGGAGCAGCGCGACGAGCTCGAGCTCGACGAGGGCAAGGACATCGAGCAGCTCGAGGACGAGATCGAGGACCTGGAGTTCAAACAGCAGACGGAGGTCCTCTCCGCCGAGGACGAGCGCGAGCTCATCGAGAAGATCGAGGAGAAGCGCGAGAAGCTCGCCGAGAAGAAGGAGAAGCTCAACCAGGGCGGCGACCTCGAACAGCTCAAGGAGGAAGCCGAGGAGATCCGCTCGGAGGCCTCCAAGCACCACCAGAAGGTCACCGAACTCGCGGACGAGGCCCAGGAGCACCACAACCAGATGATCGAGGCCTACCGCGAGGCCGACGACATCCGCGACGAGGCCGACGAGATGCACGAGAAGTTCGTGGAGGCCCAGGAGGCCGCCGACCAGCACCACGAGGACTTCGTGCGCGTCCAGAAGCGCCTGCGCGAGCTCGACAAGAAGGAAGAGGAGGAGGAGCGGGAGGCCCGCCAGGAGAAGGAAGAGGCCGCCCGCGAGGAGGCCGAGGAGATCTACCAGAAGTTCAAGGAAGGCGAGACCCTCGACACCGAGGACCTGATGAAGCTCCAGAAGACGGGGCTGCTGTAACTGCGACCGGTTCTTCTGCGATTTTCGACGCCGCGTAGCCGCCGCTCCGGCGGTACCGGCGACAACGGCGGCCGCGGCCGGGTGCGCTCGCACGCGGCCCGCGACTTTTTGCCGACGGCCCGCGAGAGGGTTCACATGGTCCGGGGTGCGGACGAGGACGGGGACGACCCGGTGTGGTCGCGACGGCGGTTGCTCCGGTGGGGGCTGGCGGTCGGCGCCGGCGCGCTGAGCGGCTGCTCGCTGTTCGACGCCCCCGACGGGTCGACCGTCACGCCCGCCCCGGTCGAGGGCGCGGCGACGGACGAGGGCGACCCGCAGGCGGACACCCCTGCGCCCGGTAGCGGACGGGCGGGTGGGGAGACGGCGACATCCGGGGAGGGACGGACCGACGAGCGGACGGCGACACCCGCGCCGCCGGACGGATGGCCGGTGGTCCAGGGCGACGACGCCCACACGGGGTGGCGGCCCGAGAGCACGGGACCCACCGCCGGTCCGGGATCGGCGGTCGAACCGGCGTGGTCGGTCGGTCTCGGCGGGGCGGTCCGGGGGTCGGTCGCGGTGGCCGGCGGGACCGCCTACGTCGGGAGCGGGGACGGGACGGTCACCGCGCTGGCCGCGTCGGGGACCGGAACGTCGGGAACCGGCGCTCCAGCGGCGTCCGACGACACGTCCGGAGCGGAGCGCTGGACCCGCGAGACGGGCGCGGCGGTGCGCGCGACGCCGACGGTCGCGGGCGGGGTCGTCTACTGCGGCGACGAGGGCGGGACGCTGACGGCGCTGGAGGCGGACGACGGGCGCGAGCGGTGGTCGTTCGCGGTCGCGGGCGACCGCGCCGGGCCGTCGGCGGTGCGGGGCGGGCCGGTGGTCGCGGACGGCACGGTCCGGTTCGGCGCGACGGACGGGCGCGTCTACGCCGTCAACGCCGCCGACGGGTCGGAGCGGTGGCGGTTCGACGCGGGCGGGTTCCTCGGCGTCGCCGCCCCGGTCGCGCTCGCCGACGGGCGGGTGTTCGCCGGGAGCTACGCCGGCCGTATCTACGCCCTCGACGCCGACACCGGACGGGAGGAGTGGCGCTACGTCGGCCCGGGCGGGGTCCGGACGTGGTCCGGCCCGACGGTCGCCGACGGCGTCGTCTACGCGGGCGCCAGCCCGGGCGGGATCGCCGCTGTCGACGCGCTCGACGGCACCGAGTGGTGGCGCCGCGAGACCGACGGCCCGGTCTTCTCCTCGCCCGCGGTCGCCGACGACACCCTCTACGTCGGGACCGACGGCGGGTCGGTGCTGGCGCTCGACACCGCCGACGGGACGGAACGCTGGCGCCACGAGACCGACGGGGCCGTCAAGTCCTCGCCCGCCGTGGTCGACGGACGCGTCTACGTCGGCACCGACGGCGGGTCGGTGCTCGCGCTCGACGCCGGCGACGGGACGGAACGCTGGCGGGCCGCGCTCGGCGGTCGCGTGACGAGTTCGCCGGCCGTAGTCGACGGGCGCGTCTACGTCGGCGACGGGACGGGGGATGTCCACGCGCTCGGCGCTGTGGACCGGTGAGTCGACTGGCCGTCGCGCCGCCGCGCCGCAACCCCGCTCAGGCGGTTTCGGGGATCGGGTCGGCGAGGACGACCGCCTCCCCGTCGACGACCGTCTCGTCGCCGCCGTCGGTGACGGTCGTCGTGAGCCGGTAGCGGTCCTCGCCGACCGCCTCGACCACCTCGCAGGCGGCCGTGACCCGGTCGCCGATGTCGACCGGGCCGAGGTAGCTGACCTCCTGGGAGAGGTAGACGACGAGCCCCGGGAGCCGGGCGAGCGCGGCGCTGACGACGCCGGCGACGAGCGTCCCGTGGACGATGCGCCGGCCGAAGCGGGTCCCGCGGGCGTACTCGTCGTCGAGGTGCAGGCGGTTGGTGTCGCCGCTGGCGTCGGCGAACGCCTCGACCTCCGCCTCGTCGAGCGGCTTCGAGAACCGCACCACGTCGCCCACGTCGATGCTGTCGGGGTGGCCGACGTACTCGAACGACCAGTCGGCCTTCTCGTAGGCGGTGTCGGCGCGCTCGGTCTCGCGGACGCGGTCGTCGTCGCCCCCCGCTTCCGGCGCGGCCCGGCGGACGTGCGGGAGGTACTGCGAGCACAGCGTCGTCGTGACGACGCCGCGAAGTTCGCCGCCGTCGACCACCGGCAGCGCCTCGATCCCGTGGGCGCGGAGGCGCTCGGCGGCGTCGACGACCGACTCGTCGGGCGCGGCGGTGTGGACCGGACTCGACAGCACGTCCGCGGCCGTCAGCGCCTCGGGGTCCCGGTCCTCGACGACCAGCGCGACCACGTCCGACTCCGTGACGATGCCGACGACCTCGCCGGCGTCGACGACCACGACCGCCTCGACCCCGGGTTCGTCGAGCCGCCGCGCGACCGCCAGCGCGTCCTCGTCGGGCGGCGCCGTCTCCGCGTCCTCCATCAACTCCGTGACTGCGGGCGGGCGAAGCATCGTGTCGCCCGTTCGACCGGATCCCCCTTGAGAATGCGGACGCTACGAGGTCGACCGCCAGTGGGCCGACGGTTGCGGTGGCGATGTGGTAGCGGTGCGGTTGCAGTGGTGGTGCGGTTGCGGTGCTGTGCGGTCGCGGTGCTGTTGCGGTGCTGTTCCTGGTGGACTGAAAGGGCGAGGCGCGCTCGCGCTCGTGTAGTCGCCTGAGCGGGCACTATCCGCGCGGGCGGTGCGGAGAGCGCGGATATCCCGCCTCAGCGACCGCGAGCGCGGCGAGGGCTTTCATCGCCCGCTGTCGGGTACGGTAGACACGTCGGCTAGCGAGCGCGGCGAGGGCGTTCAACCCTCACCGTCGACTGCGGTCGCTGTCGTGTCCGTCTATCACCCACCGACTCGAACGGAGCCAGCCGAGACTCCGACAGACGATCCGAACGCGGGTCGAGCCGATCCCGCCAGTCAAGCCGATCGAGTCCTAACGACGACCGATGAGCCGGCTCCCGCGGATCGAACCGCCGCCACGGGTCGTCGACGCGTCGCTGCTCGCGGCAGTGGTCCTGCTGCTCGCGACGGGCGGGGTGAGTCTCGTCTCCGGCCGTCCCGCGGGCGCCTGGGTGTTCGACGTCCACGCGGTGGCGGGGCTGGCGACGGTGGTCCTGCTGGCCTGGAAGCTCCGGCGGGTGCGCCACCGGCTCCGGCCGGGCGCCCTCGACGCGACGCGGCTGCTGTCGGCGCTGCTGGGCGTCGTCGCGGCGGCGGCGCTGGCGACCGGCGTCTGGTGGGTGTTCGGCGGGCGACTCGACCTGGGTCCCTGGGGGCTGTTGAACCTCCACATCGGACTGGGACTGCTCGTCCCCCTCCTGTTGCTCCTCCACCTCCGCCAGCGGTTCGCGCTGCCGACGCGGGAGTCCGTTTCCGACCGGCGCAACGCGCTGCGGTACGCCGCGCTGGTCGGGTCGGGCGCCGTCGCGTGGCAGGCGCAGGAGGTCGCCAACCGCGTCTTCGACACGGCGGGGGCCGAGCGGCGGTTCACCGGATCGCGCGAGCGCGGTAGCGACGCCGGCAACGGTTTCCCCGTCACCTCGTGGGTCGCCGACGACCCCGACCCCGTCGACCGCGAGGCGTGGTCGCTGACCGTCGAGGGCCGGGTGCGCGAGCCGCTGGAACTGTCCGACGACGACGTGACGGGCGGAGAGGATCTGGATTCCCCGATAGCGCCAGCCGAGCGGCGGGCCCTCCTCGATTGCACGAGCGGCTGGTACTCCGAGCACGACTGGCGGGGCGTCCGCGTCGGCGACCTCCTCGACGCGGCCGACCCCGAGGAGGGGGCGGCCTGGGTGCAGTTCCGGTCGGTGACGGGCTACCGGTGGAGCCTCCCGCTCTCGGAGGCCGGCGACGCGCTGCTGGCGACCCACGTCGACGGCGAGCGGCTCAGCCACGGTCACGGCGCGCCGCTGCGGCTGGTCGCGCCCGGGCGCCGCGGCTTCCAGTGGGTCAAGTGGGTCGAGTCGGTCAAAGTGACCCGCCGGCGCGAACTCGGCGAGTGGATCGCCGTCTTCGTCAGCTGGTACGACGGCTGATCGCCGTCGGCGCGGGCGAGAGAACGGACGAGTCAGAGCAGCGTGGCCAGCGTCCGGAAGTCGGGCGCCGACAGGTCCGTGGCGGTCGCGTCGACGTGGATCGTCTCGAAACCGTGCTCGCGAGCGCCGTCGATGTCGGGTTCGCGGTCGTCGCCGACCATCACGTACCGCTCGGCGTCGACCCGGGCCTTCGCCGCCGCGTAGATGTCCCGGTCTGGTTTGGTCGCCTCGATTTCGGGGTCGTGGGAGGCGACGCGAACGTCGAAGCGGTCGAGCAGTCCGATCTCGTCGACCTTCCCGAACTGCACGTCGGGGATCCCGTTCGTCAGGATGCCCAGCGTGTGGGTGTCGGCCAGGTTCTCGACGGTCTCGGCGACGCCGGGGACCGGCTCGACGGCGTCGAACTCCGCGGCGACGAGCGCCTCAGCGAGGTCTCCGGGGCGGGCGTCGACGGCGTGGTCCTCGCAGACCTCCGCGAACGCCCGGTGATACGGGTCGCCAGCGAACGCACCGAAGTGCTCGAAGAAGTGCTCGTCGTACGACTCCAGCCACGCGTCGTCCGGGTCAGCGATACCCGCTCGCTCGAAAGCGTCGCGCAGTATCTCCGCGTAGTCGCCCGACCAGCGCACCAGCGTTCCGTCCACGTCGAAGAAGACCGCTGCCATATCCGTTCGTCCGCGGTGCCGGTGATAAAGCTGACCGAGCCGTGTCGGTCGGTGACAGGGCAGGCGCTACGCGTCGGGGACAGGACCGGGGTCGGGGAACGCCCTACCCGTCGGGGTCGATCGGTTTGCCCTCTTTCGTCGGCGGGGCGACGTGGTCGATGTACGACTCGGCGTCGGGTTCGTTCACGCGCACGCGGACGTGGATGTCGCCGAGTTCGCTCGGGTCGCCGACGGCGAAGTTGACGACGCCCTGGAAGGCGGCCTGCTTCTTCAGGTCGAACGAGAAGGTGTCGCCGCGCAGGTCCTCGAAGAAGGCGCCGCGGGCGGTGTCGAGGATCTCCTGGCGGTGCAGCGACTCCGAGAGCGTCTCCATCTCGTGGGCGGTGGCGACGATCTCGCCGTGCTCGTGGTCGACCTCGGCGCCGGGGAAGAGGTTCGTGACCGCGTCGGCGACCCTGTCGGTCACCTCGGTATCGTTGACCGGCGCGGTGATCTGTACGTCGACTGAGTAGACGGTGCTCATGGCTGTGTCTCCCGTGTGGTCATTCGTCGGTGTCGGTCTCGTCCGTGTCGCCCTCGTTCGTGCCGTCCGCGACCGCCCCGGGACCGTCGGCGAGCAGGCGCTCGATGGCGGCCTGGAACTCCGCGAGACTGCCGTCGTTCTCGACCGTCAGGTCAGCCATCGCCATGGCCTCGCCCATGCCGAAGCCGAGTTCGCGCTCGTCGCGCTCTTCGAGGGACTCGCCGCCCTCCTCGGCGGAGGCGTCGCGGCCGCGCAGGTCGAGGCGCTCCGCGCGCAGCTCGGCGGGCGCGTGGACCTCCACGAGGGTGAACTCGTCGCCGAACGCTTCGACGAACCGCTCGACCTCCACGTCCGAGCGGATGCCGTCGACGACGACGGTGTCCGCGTCCTCGAGGTGGTCCTCGATGAGCGGGAGCGACTCCCTGGCGATGGCGTCGGGGCCGTTCTCCTCGCGGAGGGTGCGGGCCATCTCCCCGTGGTGGGTGGCGGGGTCGAGCCCGCGGTCGCGGCAGGCCTGGCGGATCACGTCGCCCATCGTGACGACGGGGACGCCCGCCTCCCGCGCGACCGCCGCGGCCTCGCTCTTCCCGCTGCCGGGCAGCCCGACGATCCCGATGACTGTCATCGCCGGATGTACTGGAACGGCCCGCATAAGGACTGCGTTGTCGGTCCCGCGCTCACCGCCTCGCCACCGCCCTCCCGGTATTTAAACGGTCGAGCGTACTCGGCCGAAGGACGATACCGCTGGCGCGCCTACGTCCACCCGATGGCAACCCACGACGCCGCCGACGGGGCCGGGGGGACGGACGCCGAAGCGCTCCGGCAGTCCACGGCCGGCGACCGGCCGCCCGGCCCCGACGGGATTCCGGTGGTCGGCAACACCCTCCAGTTCCTCCGGGACCCGCTGGCGTTCTACGCGCGCTGCGCCGCCTACGAGGACGACGTGGTCGCCTACCGCGTCGCCACCAGCGACGGCTACATGCTCAAACACCCCGCCGACATCGAGCGGGTGCTCGTCACCGACGACGCCGACTACCGCCGCGCGTCGATCATCCGCGACTCGCTCGGCCAGATCGCCGACGGCGGCCTCTTCCTGATGGAGGGGGAAGCCTGGCAGGCCCACCGCGGCGCCCTCCAGCCCTCCTTCTACCGCGACCGCGTCGAGTCCTACGCCGACATGATGGCCCGCTTCGCCGACGAGCGCGCCGCCGAGTGGGCCGACCGCGACGCCGAGGCCGGCCCGCTGGCCGTCAGCGAGGAAATGCGGACGCTCACCCTCGAAATCCTCGCGAAGACGCTGCTCGACGTGGACATCCGCGGCCGGGAGTCGGCCATCCGCGACGCCGCCGCGGCCATCTCCGACCGCTTCGACGCCGGCTCGCTTTCCGCGCTGCTCCCGCTGTGGGTCCCCACGCCCGCCAACCGCCGGTGTCGCCGCGCCGTCTCCGAGTTCGACGACGCCATCGCCGACATCGTCGCCGAGCGCCGCGCCAGCGACGACGAGTTCGAGGACCTCCTCTCCATCCTGCTGTCCATCGACCCCGACGACGGGACCGAAGGGGAGGGCCTCTCCGAGCAACAGATCCGCGACCACCTCTTTACCTTCCTGTTCGCCGGCCACGAGACCACCGCGCTCACGCTCTCGTACGCCATCACCCTGCTCGCGAACGACCCCGAGCGGCAGGCCCGCCTGCACGAGGAACTCGATTCGGTGCTGGGCGACGGGAGCGATGGCAGCGCCGCCGACGCCGAGCGGCCGGGTGCGGCGGACCTGTTCGAGCTGGACTACCTCGACCGGGTCGTCGACGAGGCGCTGCGGCTGTATCCGCCGGCCTACACCGTCTTCCGCGAGCCCACGCGCGACGTGGAACTCGGCGGCTACCGGATCCCCGAGGGGTCGACCATCTCGATGCCCCAGTGGGTCGTCCACCGCGACGAGCGATGGTACGACGACCCGGACGCCTTCCGCCCGGAGCGGTGGACCGACGACTTCCGCGAGTCTCTGCCGGAGTACGCCTACTACCCCTTCGGCGGCGGCCCGCGCCACTGCATCGGGATGCGCTTCGCCCTCATGGAGGCCAAGCTCGTGCTCGCGACGCTCACTGCCCGGTTCGCGTTCGACGCGGTCACCGAACCGCCGCTGGACCTCTCGATGCAGATCACCCTCCAGCCCGAGGAACCGCTCGAAGTGACTCTCCGCGAGCGGTAGCCCGGGACCGAGTGTCCCGTCGAAACGGGATGGGACACCCCCGCGGGGAACACGCCGGGGTCCATCTCTCTGCCGTGGCGCGCGCTGTCGCGGCCTCCGTGCCGCGACGGAATCGCGCGAGGGATGAGCACCGCACGCCGCAGGCGCGCGGAGCGCAATCGGCTGGGGAGGCTCGTGGCTGTCTGCGGTGCTGTGCGGAGCGGTCACGGCGTCGTGCGGTCGCGGTCCCTGGCGTCCGCGCGAACGTGTGAGCGCGGGCTCGGGAGAGCTTGCTCTCCCGGCGGACTGAAAGGGCGAGGCGCGCTCGCGCTCGTGTAGTCGCCTGAGCGGGCCACTATCCGAAGCGGCCGAAGGCCGCGAGGATATCCCGCTCAGCGACCGCGAGCGCGCCGAGGGCTTTCATCGCTTGCTGTCGAATGCGGTAGCGTCTCCTGCTAGCGGGTCAAGGGCTTTCACGACTAAGAGAGGATATCACAGGGTGACCGGACCTCGAAGGCCGGATCGAGCGCCTCGAAAAGTGTTTGGGGCGTCGGTGACAAGTCGGGGTATGCTCCGGTATCTGGGGTTGCTGTTGCTGGTGCCGCTTTTGGACTCGCTGCTCCTGCTCTTCCTGGTGACCCAGACCCAGATCAGCGCCCCGCTGATGGTGCTCGTCGTCGTGTTGACCGGTCTCCTCGGGATGTTGCTCGTCCGCGCCGAGGGGCGCCACACCGTCAGGAAGATACAGCAGAAACTCGCCGCCGGCGAACTCCCGACCGACGAGCTGATCGACGGAGCCTTCCTGCTCGTGGCCGGCGCGCTGACGCTCACGCCCGGCCTCGTGACCGACGCCATCGGCATCCTGCTGGTCGTTCCGGTGACCCGCGCACCCATCCGCTGGGTGGTCAGGGAGAAGATCCTCGTCCCCTACATGGACAAGAAGAGCGGCGGGTTCGCCACCGGCAACGTCTACATCGGCGGCTTCCCCTTCGGCGGCGACGGCGGCCCCAACGTCGGCGGTCAGGGCCCCGGCCCCGCCGGCCCTCCCGACGGCGACGCCTACGACCTCGACGAGGAGGCCTACGACATCGACTTCGAGGACGACGATTCCGGCGACCGGCGCGGCTTCGACTGACCGACGACCGGCGCGGCTTCGACGGAGCGACACCACCACGGCGCACGGCGACCCTGTGGGACCGTACCACAGAACCGCCACACGGCGCGGCTATCGAGGCCGAAGGGTAACTGTTAAAGTCCCCCATCGGGAAGGTATGGATGCGCCGAGCACGGGCCAATAGCTCAGTTAGGTTGAGCGCTCGGCTGATAACCGGGAGGTCCGCGGTTCAAATCCGCGTTGGCCCACTCAGTTTCTGGACGGTCGTTAGCCGAGGAGCGCAGCGGCTTCGAGCGGAGCACTCGACGGACGACCCGCCCGGAGAGAGAACCGTCCCGGTCAGGCGCCGGGGCCTTCGGCGGTGTAGACGATAGACGAGGTCCCGTCCTGGGGAGAGCGGTACACCAGCGTCAGTTCGTAGTCGCGGTCGACGGGGACGTTGATCGAGTCCTCGGAGACGATCCGGCTGTCCTCGCCGGAGGTGCGGTCGGCGGGCCAGAACCCGGTCTCGTTGACGTGGAGCCGGACCTCCGTCCCGTCCTCGTAGAACTCGTCCTGCACGTCCAGCGAGTCCGAGGACTGCACGTTCCCGTGGGCGGTGTCCGAGGTGTTGAACCCCGACCCGCGGACGTACAGCGTGTCGAACGCGACCGAGTCGCCGCCGGCGTGTGCGATCGTCGCGTAGCCCGACCCCGCGTGGTCGGGGGCCGGCGTGTACTCGTCCTCGAAACTCGTGGTCGGCGTCTGCGGTCCCGTCTGGTTCCCGTACCCGAGGACGAGCGACGCGATGACGGCCGCGAGGACGACCGTGATCGCGACCATCAGTACGACGCCGATGACCGGCGACACCGCGTCGTCGTCCGAACGTAGCCCGTTGATGTCCATGGATGTCCCCGCGGGTTGCGCGGTGGTACCCACACGCTTCTCGGTTACCCACATAAACCCGGGGTTGCGTTTCCCCGGACCGCCGGTTCAACCGGAGGTTTCGCAGTTCAGGCCGGCGCTGAAGGGTAGTTACGGAGTTCGAGAACGCCGCGGAAACCCACCGACACGCGCGGGCCGGCGGTTCGGGACCCCTCTGCCGGCCGACACCGGCCGTGGTCGACACGCAGTCGGTCGGTTCGAATCCCGTGGGGAACGCGGGGATCGCCGGACGGGTGCCGCGAACGGGCGGGAAGGGACCCGGTCGTCGGTAGCGTGACCGTACCCGGGCGGAAGGCACACCGTTCCCGTCCGCTGACGCGTGTGTTAGTGGTCGACACATATTTGTAATGGAAGGCGGTAACTGGCCCCATGGCTCGAACACGTCGTGCAGTCCTGGCGATGGGTGCAGCAAGTCTCTCGGCGCTTGCGGGGTGTGGAAACGGTGGCTCCGCAGGCGGCGGTGGCGGTGGTGGCGGCGGTGGCGGTGGCGGTGGCGGCGGCGGTGGGGGAGGCGGCGGTGGCGGTGGTAACTCGGGGCCGTTCCCCGAGCACACCGACGTGAACGAGGTCTTCGAGGAGATCGACGAGACGATCGAGATCCCCGCGGGGGAGCACAAGGCGTACGAACTCTCCTTCCCGGACGGCGGCGCACTCAAATACGAGTTCACCGTCACGAGCGGGCCGGCGATCGACGTGCTGATGATCCGCGAGGGCGAGTTCGACTACTTCGAGCAGGGGTATCAGGTCAACTACAACTCCGCGCACACGGTTCAGGAGAACATGGAGGGGTCGTCCTCCGCGGACATCAGCGAGGGGACGTACTTCCTGACCTTCGACAACTCCGAGATGGGGCGGGCTCAGCCGCCGACGCCCGAGCCGACGCCGACCGCGACGCCGGAGCCGACCGATTCGGCGAGCGGGAACTCGACGGCGACGGCATCGACGGAGACCGAGTCGATGGACGGGGGGTCGGAATCGACCGACTCCTCAGGCGGTTCGAGCGGCGCGACGGCGACCGTCGAGCTGTCGATCACCGCCGGTCAGTAACCGGTCCCATCGGTCGCTCGGGTGAGCGGTGAGGTCGCTCACAGCCCAAATACTCAAAACACTTGACTCCCGAGTGTAAACCGACAACCCATGCCCACAGTCGAAGTATCACTCCCGGAGGACGTATTCACGAAGCTCGAACGCATGACCGAGGAGGAGTTCGTCAGCCGCGAGGCCGCGGTCGAGGAGCTGCTCTCGATGGGACTGGACGCCTACACCCGCGACACCGGCGAGGAGGTCGCCGAGACCGACATGGCCGACGAGTTCGCCGACGACATGTGGGACACCGCCGAGGACCCCGGAATGCGCGAGGAGGACGACGACTTCTCGTTCTGAGCGGCGTCGACCGCGCCAGGCCGGTCCTGCCCGGCCGCGTCCTGAAAGCGATCGAACTGGATGCGGGTGCCGTCCCGCGGATCGACCCCCGATCGGCGGCCCGTCTTCGAAACCTTCAATTATCCCTGCCGTCAACGCGTAGATGCAGCAGGCAAGCACGCGAGGGTTGGTGGTCTAGGTTGGTTATGACACCTCCTTGACATGGAGGAGGCCGGCGGTTCAAATCCGCCCCAACCCACTTCTGACGGCGCTACTCTGTGAGCGAGTTCTATGTCGCTCGCCACAGCCTCGGTTGGACTGGTTCGGCGGATTTGAACCCTGGCAGTCGCGCGCAGCCGAGCGAGCACGTCTGCCTTCGGTTCAAATCCGCCCCAACCCACTTCTGACGGCGCTACTCCGTGAGCGATGTGGCCGTCGGACGAGGAGTTACTCCAAGGCGGCGTCGGGGTCGCGGTCGCGGAGCATCGCCAGAGCGACCGCGGCGAACCGCTCGGAATCGGCGGCTTCGACGATCCGGGTGTCCGCAGGCTCCCCGGTCACGCCCTCGAAGTCGACGCTGGTGTACCCCCGGGTGAGACCCTCGCGTTCGTCCACCGCCACGGGGTACGACTCGACGCGCTCGCGGAGTTCGGGATAGGCCAGCAGCGCGGCGGCCAGCCCGTCCGGCTGGGTGATGCCGTCGAGGCCGCCGGCTTCGCCCCGCTCGCGGACGACCCTGGTCACCTCGCGGAAGAACTCGGCCAGGTCGGTGTCCATCGCGTCGATCTCCTCGAGGGTGTCGGGGCCGAGCGCGGTCCGCAGGCAGAGTCCCCAGTCGACGAGCGTCACGTCGAAGCCGTCGAGGACGCGTTTCGCGGCGTCGGGGTCGGCCCAGAGGTTGAACTCGGCGGCGGGGGTGACGTTGCCCCGGCACTCGACGGCGCCGCCCATCACCCACACCTCGTCGACGAGCTCCGGGAGGTCTTCCGCGCGGGCGTGCGCGAGCGCGAGATTCGTGAGCGGGCCGATACAGAGCAGGGTGATCTCGCCCGGTGCCTCGCGACAGCGGGCGACGATCTCGTCGGGCGCGAACCCCTCCGCGGAGTCGATGTCGGTGTCGGGAAAGAGGTCGCCGCCGAGCCCGCCTTCGCCGTGGATCTCGGTGGCGTGTTCGTGGGACTTCACCAGCGGCGAGCGGGCGCCCTCGTAGACGGGGACATCGGTCGCGTCGACCAGCGAGAGCGTGTACTTGGCGTTCTCGACCTGGCGGTCGAACTCGACGTTGCCGGCGACGACGGTGACGGCCTCGACGGACAGCCGGTCGGTCAGGACCGAAAGCGCCAGCGCCTGGGTGTCGTCGCCGGCCGTGTCCGTGTCGACGATGACGCGTCGCATACCCCGACATCGCACCCCGGACGTAAGCCGTTGGGGTCGACAGCGGCGGGGGCCCGGTGGTGTGGGTGCTGCTGCGGACCGCGAGCGACGGAAGCCCTCGAACGCTCGCTCGACGAGGTGACGAATACGGGGGACGAGGGTGTCAACAGCGGTTTTCACACCCGTCCTCGCTCCCTCGATCTGCTCCCGTGGCCAGTTGATGACTCGGGACGGTCAGCGCGAGCGGTTGCCCCGCATCCACGACGGATCGGAAGTTAACACATATATTCGACAACGTGTATCCCTGTTTTATATGCAATTCTGTGACGAGTGCGGTTCGATGATGCACACGGAGGGCGGCGCCTGGGTGTGTCGCTCCTGTGAGAACGAGGTGGCGCGGGACTCGCAAGCGGAAGCGGCGATGACGACCCAGGACGGACAGCGGGACGACGAGGCGCCCGCCGTGGCCGACGCGACCCAGGACTCCTCCGAGACGATGCAGGAGCCCTGTCCGGCGGAGGACTGCGACAGCGACCGGGCCTACTACGAGATGATGCCGAAGCCGGGCGGCTCCTACGAGGTCCGGCTGTTCACCTGCGTCGAGTGCGGCCACAAGTGGCGCGAGTCCTGACGGCGCACCTCGCGACCCCCGCCGCTTACACGCACAGACCGCCACGTCGAACTCTCGACTCCCGGAGGTGTCGGTCTCACGTGGAGCCACACACCGACTCTCTACTGGCTCTACAACGTTCTCGACGCTCCCGACGACCGCTGTCACAAGAGCCTCTCCTGGACTGTTCACTCCCTCGATTATCGGTGCGGTAACCCGAAACACTCAGTTCAGGCTGTAGCCGTTGCAGTTGCGGTAAGCGGCTGCGGTGCGGTCGGCGCGCGCTGGAGCGCGCGTTCATGCGCGCGCCGACGCCGCGCGAGGGATGAGTAACGCAGGAGCGAAGCGACGAGTAACGCAATCGGCTGGGGAGGTTCGTGGCCGTCTGCGGTGCTGTGCGGGCTTGCGGTCGCCGTGCTGTGCGGTGCCTGGTGGACTGAACGGGCGAGGCGTGCTCGCGTCCAGTTTAGTCGCCTGAACGGGCCACTATCCGCGCGGTGCGAGGCGCTGGGCGCCTCGAAGCGAACGGCTGTGCCGTGAGCGGGCGGTGCGGAGAGCGCGGATATCCCGCTTGGTTCGAGAGAGCGGAGCGCTCTCGTCACTGAGCGAATCGGAGATTCGCGAGGTCCGCAGGAGCTCCGCTCCTGCGAGATCCCGAAAATCGAAGATTTTCGGAGACAGCGACCGCGAGCGCGGCGAGGGCGTTCATCGCTTGCTGTCATCTGCGGTGTTGACTCCAGGTAGCGAGCGCGCCGGGAGCTTTCATCGCTCGCTGTCGAGTGCGGTCGCTCTCGCGAGGCTTCGTTTCACATCAAAACAACCAGAAACACCCGCTCAACTCAAACACGAACTCGACACTTCGTCTTCCGCGGACTGGCGAACAATCAAGGGGCGAGCCGCGCTATCGAACCACATGGAGTTCGCCCTCACGCAGGAGCAGCGCCAGATCCGCGACACGGTCGCGGAGTTCGTCGACGAGGAGGTCGTCCCGCGGGCCGCCGAGATCGACGAGACCGACGAGTTCCCCGCCGACCTGGTCGACCGGATGGCCGACCTGGGCCTGATGGGGATGCCGATCCCCGAGGAGTACGGCGGCGCCGGCCTCGACTACCACGCCTACCCCGAGGCGCTCGTCGAGATATCCCGTGGCTCCGGCGGCCTCGGGACCGTCGTCGCGGCGCACGTCTCGCTGGCCTGCAACATGGTCTACGAGTTCGGCGACGAGTCACAGCGCGAGCAGTATCTGGTCCCGATGGCCGAAGGCGAGGAGATCGGCGCGTTCGCGCTTTCCGAACCCGGTGCGGGGAGCGACGTACCGGCGATGGAGACCACGGCCGAACCCGTCGGCGACACCGCGGGTGGCGAACCCGATAGCTACGTCATCGACGGCGGGAAGCTGTGGATCTCCAACGGCTCCGTGGCCGACACGGTGGTCGTCTTCGCCAAGACCGACCCCGAGGCCGGCGGCAAGGGAATCTCCTCCTTTGTCGTCCGCCCCGACGAGGACGAGGGGTTCCACGTCGAAGGGACCGAGCACAAGCTCGGCGACAAGGGCTGCCCGACGGCGGAGCTGCGCTTCGACGAGATGGAGCTCCCCGCCGACCGCCGACTCGGGGAGGAAGGCGAGGGGTTCGTCCAGGCGCTCAAGACGCTCAACGGCGGACGGATCACCATCGCCGCACGCTCCATCGGGCTCGCGCAGGCCGCGCTCGACGACGCGCTCGAATACGCACAGGACCGCGAGCAGTTCGACCAGCCCATCTCGGAGTTCCAGGCGATCCAGCACAAGCTCGCGGACATGGACACGAAGATCCGGGCGGCTCGCTATCTCATGCACGCCGCCGCCGACAGGAAGATGCGCGGCGAGCGCTACGTCAAGGAGGCCGCCCAGGCGAAGCTGTACGCCTCCGAGATGGCCCGCGAGGTGTGCAACGAGGCCATCCAGATCCACGGCGGCTACGGCTACACGCGGGACTTCGCCGTCGAGCGGTACTACCGCGACGCGAAGCTATCGGAGATCTACGAGGGCACCAGCGAGGTGCTGCGGAACACGATCGCCGACCAGCTGCTGGAGTGAACGGGTCCGGGAGCGGGTTCACCGCGGTCGGTCGGGGCGGAACGGGGGACCGCCGTCGACCGATCGGGCCCCGGGGCCGACCCTGGCACGGACTAATCCGTCCGCATCACGTACGAGCGATCGAACCGCCATGAACTTCGACGGGAATTCCCACCCGAGAGGGAGCCGACAACCGACCCTGCCCGGCTGGGCCGACTGTGGAGGAGGTCGCCGGCCGTGGTGAACCCCGTTCGCGCCGACGCACTGGTCGACCTCGCGTACGGCGGGCTGATCGGTCTCTCCATCGTGCTGATCGCGACGGTGAACACGAACGTCGGGGTCGCGTTCGGCGTCGGCGTCTTCGCGGCGTACGTCATCCACGTCGTCTGGAAGATGGCCCGGTTCGACCCCGACTGGATGACCCGAACAGTCAGGGAGACCGTCGAGGAGACGGTCGGGGACTCCGTCGAGGAGACGATGGAGGAGACCGTCGAGGAGATGGTCGGGGACTCCGTCGAGGAGACGATGGAGGAGACCGTCGAGGAGACGATGGGCCAACAGCTCGACCAGGTCCAGGCGCGGGTCGAGTCGCTCGACGAACGGATCGGTCGCGGTCCCCGGCCGAACGAGACCGGCGACACACCGGCGTCCGACGAGACAACCGACGACGGCCGCGCCTGATACGGGCGGTTAGCACGCCGAGCGGCCGCGGGACTGCGGCGTCGCTCGGGGACTCGACAGCCCGCCGTCCGCTCACCGGACGACGACCACGGGGACGGGCGACCGGCGGAACACCTTCTCGGCGACGTTGCCGACGAACAGCCGCTCGGCGACGGTGCCGCCGTGGCTGCCGATGACGACCGTGTCGTACTCGTCGGCCCGGTTGATGATCGCGCGCACGGGGTGGCCGAGCGCGACCTCGGTGTCGAGGGCAGTGTCGCCGTCGGCGTCGTCGACGATCGCCCGGGCGCGCTCGAATATCGGTTCGGCGAGTTCGCGAGCGGCCGCGTCGATGTCGTCGGCGACCGCGATCCCGGCGGCCTCCCCCCACAGCGGCGACGGCTCGCCGACCACGTTCAGGACCGTGAACTCCGCGTTCGGATAGGCTTCAGCGGCGTATTCGAGCGCTCGTTCACTCATTTCCGAACCGTCCATCGGCACGAGGACGCGCGCGATCATAGCCACCCTACGAGCAGGGCCCGTAAAAACAGGCGGTCGGGGGGGACGCGCGTGGTCCGCTCAGGCGATCGGAACCAGCGTGAAGAAGACGTAGGCGAGCAGCGTCGACATCGTCGGGCCGATTATCCACATCGAGACGTACTTGACGACCGCGCGAGGGTCGAACAGGTCGCCCGCGTCGAGCACCTCGGCGGGTTCGGCCTCGCCGATCCCCGTCACCGGAGCGTCCGGCCCGGCGGTCAACGCCGCCGGTTCGATCTCGGCGTCGAGTTCCCCGCGGAGCGCGTCCCGAGCGGCGATAGGACGCGTCGCCCGCCCCCAGCCGAGGCCGACGATCGTCATCACCGACGCCATGACGAGGCTGATCGGGATGCCGATGTAGGACAGGGCCGTCGTGACCGTCGACGCCGTGATCATGACGACGAGCGCCGCGAGCAGCGGGATGTCCGAGAGTTCCGACCCGACCGACTCCATCGTCCGCCGGGCGATCGTGAACCCGCCAAGTCCGATGGCGACGGTCGCGATCCCGATCGCCAGGTCGGGGTCGAGCGCGCGGCCGCTGACCAGCGGTGCGACGGCGTTGGGGACGTTGCTCGCGCCCGCCGAGAAGGCCATGTAACAGCCGATGACGAGCACGACGACGGTCCCGGCGAGCTCGCCCGGCGTCGTGTTCGGCCCGAGCGCTGGCCGCGGGACGGTGCCGCTCCGGTCGAGCGCGAGCGTGGGGCCCTCCGAGACCTCGACCCGGACGCGCCGGTTGAGCTCCGGGTAGACGTACCGGCCGACGGTCACCCCGACCCAGAACCCGACGACCGGCGTCACGATCCACCAGGAGACGATCCACCCGATCGTCTCGAAGTTCGCCGTCCCGGTCGCGAGACCGAGTCCCGCGATCGCGCCGACCGTCGTCATCGAGGTCGGCACGGGAACCCCGAACACGTTGGCGATCAGGATTCCGAACCCGATGAAAAAGAGGACGGCCACGCCCGCCCCGAGCGATATCTCCGTCGTGACGATGTCGCCGCTGAGCGTGTCCATGACGTTCCGACCGACGGTCCAGCCGCCGAGGAACACGAAGACCGTCATCAGCGCGGCGGCCGTGACCTTCCGGAGGATCCCGGCGCCGACTGCTGGCCCCCAGGCGATCCCCGTCGACGAGCCGCCGATGTTGAACCCGACGAACACCGACGCGATCACCCCCACGAGGAGCACGGTCTGGACCATCGATCGGCCATAGACGTGTCACGGCAAAATAACCACACGTCGGCCCGCTGTGGCGCCTCCGCGAACCCGGTAGCCAGCCCGGTACTCGGCGACCGGCCGAGCGTCCGGAGAGTCAGCGGCTCACTCGTCGGCAGTGGGGATCGGTCCGGTCCCGATAACCTCGCGGACGGCCTCGGTGAACTCCCGGCGGGTCTCGAAGTAGGGGGTGTCGACCTCGTCCATCACGTCGGCCAGCTGCCGGGGCCCGTCGGGGGTGCGGATGGTGGCGTCGCCCTCGCGCTCGACGATGTCGCTGTGGGCGGCGCCCCAGTTCAGCCGCGAGGCGACGCGCGCCAGCGGCGCGCCCTCGACCGGTTCGCCCTCGCCGAGTTCGACCGCGAGCGTCTCCTCCTCCTCGGAGTCGTCGTCAGCCATACCCTGCAGTTCCCCGGCCCGGCGATTAGAGCTTTCGCTTCCGGGCAGGGGGAGCGCCGAACGCGACCGACGAGCGACGGCGGCTCAGAACAGGTCGTCGAGCTCCTCGTTGACGAACGCTTCCTTGGCCTCGCCGCGGTCGTCGTCGTTCGCCTCGTGGGCCTCCTTGGCCCGTTCCATGAACTCGTCGATGCGGCTGGAGCGCTCGACGCCGCCCAGCAGGACCAGGGCGGCGATGCGCTCGGAGTCGAGCGGGAAGTCGCCGCCCCGTACCTGCATGCTGCCGGTCTCCTCCTCGATCCACGAGCGGGCGCGCTCGACGCCCTTCCGGGAGATGCGCTCGGGCTGGCCGGCGACGACGAGCAGGCCCGTCTCGGCCTCGACGACGTTGGGGACGCTGGTCCCGGTCAGGAGGGCGTTGCGCGTCGTCGAGGTGATCGCGTTGACGTTCTCGCCGGCGTCCTCGCTGGCGGCGGCGCTGGCGTAGCCGAGCACCGCCATGCCGCCCGGCCGGAGCGTGTTGATGATCTCCGAGGAGTCGACGACGCTCTCGGCGACCTCGTCGACGGCCTCGATCTCGCCGGAGGCGAACAGCAGCCCCAGCCGCTGGGCGATGTTGTCGTTGATCTCCGCGAAGCCCTCTTCGAGGCTCTCGCCGGCGCTGCGCCAGGCGTCGTTGTCGATGAGCAACAGCGAGTCGGCCTCCCGTGCGACGGTCTTGAGCGAGCGGCCGGCGTTGGCCTGGTAGATGGCCCCCTCGTCGCGCCCGGGGAGGATGCCGACGACGTAGACGGGGATGTTGTGGATGCGCTTGAGCTCGCGGGCGAGGGCGGGCGCGCCGCCGGAGCCGGTGCCGCCGCCGAGGCCGGCGACGATGACGACGGCCTCGGCGTCGGTCGAGAGCTTCGCGTCGAGGCCGTCCATCACCTCCGTCGCCTCGTCCTGCATGATCTCCGCGCCGAGCTCGTTGTCGCCGCCGACCCCGTGGCCCTTGACGCGGTCGCGGCCGATGAGCATCGTGTCGATGTCGAGATTCCGCAGGTCCGCTTCGGCGGTGTTGACCGCCATGGCGCCCTGGACGGCGCCGAACCCCATATCGTAGTCGTACTCGGCCAGCCGTTGGGTCACCTTCCCCCCGGCCTGACCGACACCAATCAGGACGACTTTCATACCCGTACCCTCGGAGTAGTGGTTATTCAACGTTGGGTACGGCCGAGGGTTCAAGTGCGGTGACGGGACCACCCCCGTCCATGTCCGAGCGAGACCTCGACGCGCGAGTCGACGCCGTCGAACGCGCGCTGACCGACGGCGACACCGACCTGAGCGACCTCCGCGACCGCAGCGGCGTCGTCGACGACCTCCAGTCCCTCGAAGACCGCCTCGACGCCGTCGAGTCGCGGCTGGACGAGCTCGAAGCCGGTCTGCAGGCCGTCCGCGGCTACGCGGGCAACGTCCGCGCCGTCAACCGCGAGGTCGAACGCCGCGCCAGCGCCGCGCTCGCGAAGGCCGAAACCGTCGAAGCCGCCGTCGACGGCGACGACCCGGCGGCGGGCCGGCCGCCGGACCAACCACGCGAGCGCTCCCGCGAACGCGCGGACGGATCCGACCGAACCGACCGGGTGAACGCCGACCGGGCCCCGACGAACCCCGGGCGAACCGACCCCGCCGGTCCCACGGAACGCGCCGACGGCACCGACCGCACCGGCGCCAGTCCGGCCGACCGCACCGACCGCGACGGCTCGCCGAACGGTTCGTCCCCGGGGCGGCCGCCCGGACGGTCGGCCGCGGAACCCGCCGGGACGGCGAGCGCGGACCGCGACCACCACCGGAAGGACGGGGCCGATCACCCCGATACCGGGCGAGGCCCCCACCGCGGCCGACCCGACGCGCCCGGCGAGCGTGACGCGCCCGGCGAACCCGACGCGGCCAGCGCACCCGACGCGCGCGGCGCCGGCGACGGTCGCCGGGGGAGCGACCCCGTTGCCCGCGACGACCGGTCCCGGAGTGGCGGGTCGGGTGAGACGAGCGGGAAGTCGTCGTCGGCCAGCGGGACCGAGCAGTTCATCGAGCGGGTCCGCGACGCGCTGTAGCCGTGGTCAGAGTCGCGTTCACCGTCGCGCTGCTGGTCGCCGTGGCCGGGGTCGCAGTGCCGGCCGTCGAGTACGCGGGCATCCAGCGGAGCGACACCGCCGTCCGGGACGCGGTCGACCGGATCGTCGCCGAGGCGCGGGCGCTCGCGGCCGGCAACGACGCGCTCCCGCCCGACGCCCGCCCCGCGCGACGGACTGTCTCGGTGGCGTTCCCGACCGGAGGATTCGCGAGCGCCGGGATCGAGCGGTTCGGCGTCGCCCGGCCGCCGCGGACGGCGGGCCCGGACGCCGCAGTTCGGACGGCCGAGCGCGCCGACCCGGCCGCCACCAGGTTCACCTGGCGGGTCGCCGGCGGGACCGAACACGCGGTGGTCGCCGACGGCGTCCGCGTCCGGACCGCGCCGGCCGAGCGGCTCCGGGTCGACGGGGAGACGCGGCTCGTCCTCGAACTCGTCGCCGTCGACGGCCGCCCCGTGGTCCGGATCCGGTGACACCTCGGCCAGCGCCGACTGACGGCGGCCCGGTCCCGAACGGCGGGTGACACCGGCCGGTCCCGTCCCGAACGCCGACCGGTCCCGGTCACCGACCGATACCGAGTCCTCTATGCCGTCGGAGGCCCGAGCCCGAGACATGGACAGACGGGCCTTCCTCGGGAGCCTGGGAAGCGTCGCCGTCGCGGTCGGGCTGGCCGGCTGCGGGCAGGGAAGCGCCGACTCGGGGGACTACGACGTGGGGATGACCACCCGGAAGTTCACCCCGGCGCAGGTCGAGGTCCCGCCGGGCACCACCGTCCGCTGGCGGAACACCAGCACCCACGCCCACACCGTCACCGCCTACGAGGACAGTATCCCCGACGGCGCCGCGTTCTGGGCGACCGGCGAGTTCGACTCCCAGGCCGCCGCCGAGGAGGGGTGGCTCGGCGGCAACGAGGGCGCGATCTACGAGGGCGAGACCTACGAGCACACGTTCGAGACCGTCGGGACGCACAGCTACTTCTGCATCCCCCACGAGGCCAGCGGGATGGTCGGCGCCGTCGTCGTCAGCGAGGACGCGACCGCCGGCGGGGCGGACACGCCGACGGACGCGTAGCTCGCGGCGACCGGTCGGCGAAAGAAATCGGAAACGAGTGGCCTCAGTCGGCGGATTCGTCGACGGCGACCTCGTCTTCCTCGACGTCGACGGAGGTCTCCTCCTCGGCGGCGACTTCCTCGGGGCGGGCCTCGAGGGTCAGCTTCTGGATCTCCACGCGGCGCAGCGGGTAGATCGTCTTCGCCTCGTTGTAGATGGCCGAGGAGAGCCGGCCCTCGACGACGCTGTCGACGAGCTCGGCGTAGGTGCGCTCGCGCGCGCTCTCCTCGACGAGGTCGATCATCTGACGGCGGATGGCCTTCTCCTGGCTCTCGTCGGCGCTCTTGGTGGTGAGCGCGACGGGCTGGATCTGGACGCGGTAGTCGTCCTCGGTGAGGACGGTGATGTACGCCTCGATCTTCGAGGACCCGCGGCGCACGAGCGAGCGCAGGTAGTCCCGCGTCAGCTCGTGTTTGATGAACTCGGTGTACGCCGAGTCCGAGGCGACCTCGTCGACCTTGAAGGTCAGCTTGGTGTTGTTCTCGCTGGCCTCGTTGCGCAGCTCGCCCAGCGTTGTCTCGATGGTGCGTCCGAGCACCTTGTCCGGTTCGTCCGCGACGGTCTCACCCAGCTCCTCCCGGTCGAACTGCTCGGGGGCGATCAGGGTGTACCATCGCTTCTCCTGCTTGCGTCGTGAAACTGATCGTTCGCTCATGTGTTGGTGTCTGTGTCGGTGTCGTCTGTCCGCGCTGTACTGTCCGCGCTCCCCGCGAGTGGTCCGTCGTCCCCGCCCAGCCGGTCGGCGACCCGGCAGTTGACGACGTAGTCGTCGACCGTCGACCGCAGGCCGCGCGTCCCCTCGCGGGCGACCGTCGTCACGACCGCCTCGCCCTCGACCCGCGTCGCCATCTCGGCGGTGTTGTCGGGGGCGACGGCGGCGGCGACCCGCTCGGCGGCCTCGTCGTCGCCGTGGGTCGTCGTGATCGTCGCCCGTCTCATAGCGCCTCCCTGACCGCGGTGATAACGGCGCCGGTCTCCACGTCGAAGCGGGCGCGGCCGGTCGTCCCGGTCGCCGCCGCAGTCCCGTCGACGCCCTCGGCGGCCGTCGCCAGGGGCGATTCGAGGTCCCGGTCGTCGGCGACGAGCGCCGCCGCGCCGTCGGTGACGGCGAGCGTCACCGGTTCGGGCGAGCGGTAGTCGTGGACGAGCCGGGCGAGCGTGCCGACGGGCGCGCCGGCCGTCTCCGCGCGCGCGACGAACAGCCCGTCGTAGCGGCCGGTCGTCGCGTCGGCGACGGCGGCGTGGGCCCGGCGGGCGTGGGTCCGCCACGCGTTGAGCGCGGCCTCGCCCACGTCGTGGCCGAGCGCGAGCGCGACGCCGGTGCCGGGCCGTTCCCGGGCGACGGCGTCGAGCACGTCGGCGTAGCCGCCGACCGTCGCGAACGGCCCCCCGTCGAAGGGGCGCAGCGCCCGCTCGACCGCGTGCCCGCCCCGCGGCGGGACCGCGTCGTCGCCGACGGTCCGCAGCGCGACCAGCGAGGCGAGCCGTCGCCGGCCCCCCTCGTCGAGGTCCGCGGCGTCGGCACCGTCGAGTCCGAGGTCCGCCAGCGCGTCGGCGACCGCCTCGGGCTCGCCCGAGAACGGCGCGCGGACGAGCGTCGAGTGGGCGAGCCCGTCGACCAGGTCGGTCGTCGGGACGGCCACGCCCGGCCGGCGTTCGATCCCCGCGGCCTTGGCGGCCTCGGCGACCGACCCGCCGACGGCGCGTCCGTCGGCGACGCAGCCGGCGAGCGCGAGTGCCACGTCCGGGTCGGCGTCGAGTTCGCGCGCGACCGCGAAGGCGGTCTCGCTGGCCGGTTCCGCGGCGCCCGTGATCGAACAGTCGGCGACCGGGTCGGCGCGACCGACGGCGACGGTCAGGTCGGCGTCGGTCGCTCGCTCGGCGTCGGCGGGCAGGTCGGCGACCGAGACCTGGAACGGCTGGTCGCGGTCGGCCAGCGCCCGCGCGAGGACGCCGCTGGCGGCCAGCGCGTCGCCGGCGGCGGCGCCGACGAGGCGGACGAAGCCGGCCTCGCGGAGCCGTCCGGCTACGTCGCCGGCGGCGGGAGCGTCCTCGGAGCGGGCGGTGGTCGACATCTATTCGAGGAGTTCGGCGACCTCGTCGTAGCTGTAGGTGAACTCCTCGTCGAGCTCGTCGCCGCGGTAGTAGTCGACCAGCCGGCGGATCTTCGACTCGGTGTTCTGGAGCGCGCGCTTGTTCTGGTGGTCGCCGGGGTTCTCGTCCATGTGCTCGTGCAGGCGGACGGCCCGCTCGAACAGGTTGCGCAGGTCCTCCGGCAGGTCGGGCTCGGCGTCGTTCTCCTCCAGGATCTCGGTGATCTTCTTGCCGGTCGCGAGGGAGACGTCGGGGACGGGCGTCCCGTTGACGCCCTCGTCGCGCAGCTTCAGGCCGATCTGGCTCGGGTCGTGGCCCTGCTCGGCGAGCTCGACGACGCGCTCCTCGATCGCTTCTTCGTCCACGTCACTCCACTCCGGGGGTTCGTCTGCCGCCGGCTTGTCCGAGCTGGACGAGCCGCGACGGCGGGTGTGCATTCGTGCCATAGTTGTGGTTGGAACGCGACTGACCGCTGGTCGCCGGTCGCGGGTCCGCGGCGGGTGCCGCGGCCTCGACCGCGCGATGCGTGTGTGCGCCGCGCGTTTCGCGGGAGCGAAACGGACGGATCGGCGCGAACACGGCCGCAATCCCGAGCTGTGCAAGGACACAGCGAGTCAGATTTGCGGTCGTGCGTTCCCACCGGAGAGTCCCGCCTGCGACACTAAACAGTTTCCATCGCCCCCGGGCGAGCCCGCGACCGTCCACCGCCTCACCGGGACCCGAGTGTCCGCGCCCCCGCCCCCGCCCCCGCCCGACCGGACGCTTCGGGACGGGGACGGCGACATCGTATCAACTATCGAATAATAGAATTTTCAAATCTGATATCCAGGTCCGCGTGCTTATTGACCCCGGGGCGGAACGGGGGACAGATGCCGACGAGTCACGACAGGCGGGGCGTGAGCAGCGTGCTGGGGATCGCGCTGCTGTTCGCGATCGTCGTCGGGGGAACGGCGGTCGTCGTCACGGTCGGGGCGACGGCGCTGGACGACACGCGCGGGCAGCTGGACACGAGTCGCGCGGAGAAGGCGCTGACGCAGTTCGACTCCCGGAGCGCGATGGTCGCGCTGGGCAGCACGAGTTCCCAGGGGGTCGGGCTGGCCACCGGCGAGGATTCGGGGTACTACGTCGACGGCGACCGGGGCTGGATGAACGTCTCCATCAGGAACCAGTCGACGGGGACGACCGAGACGGTCGTCAACGTCACCATGGGCGCGGTCGCCTACGAGAACGACCGGACGGCGATCGCCTACCAGGGCGGCGGCGTCTGGAAGCGGACGGAGGGCGGCGTCTCGATGCTGTCGCCGCCGGAGTTTCACTTCCGCCAGCAGACGCTGACGCTCCCGATCATCCGCGTCGACGGCTCCCCGACGCTCGGGTCCGGCGCCAGGGTGACCAGGGACGGCCCCACCTCGATCAGGTACCCGAACACGACCGGGACCAACGACTTCGTCAACCCGCTGGACCGGGGGCGGGTCAACGTCACCGTCCACAGCGAGTTCTACCAGGCGTGGGGGCGGTACTTCGAACAGCGCACCGACGGGACCGTCTACTACGACCACGCCAACGAGACCGCCCGGACCGAACTGGTGGTCCCGTTCAACGAGGAGTTCAACGACATCCTCGCGACGACCGACCCCGCCGGGATCACCGGCAGCGGACGGAGCGCACCCGAACCCTACGAGACCGGCGTCCAGTACCCGCTGGCGGACTCGAAGATCGAAGACCGGATCGAGGAGTGCGAGGCCGGGGGCTGTGACACCTCGACCCCGTTCGACAGCATCTCCAGCTCGGGGACCTACTACTCCAACGGCCCGTTCGACGAGACCCTGGACGTGGACACCTCCGACGGCGACGTGACCGTCGTCGTCGACGGGGCGTTCGAACCGAGTTCCGTCTCCGTCACCGGCGACAACGCGACCACCGTCCTCGTCAGGGACGACTTCACCATCGGCTCCGACCTGAACGACGGCGGCGACCCGAGCGCGTTCCGCGTCGTCGTCCACTCCGACGGCGACATGCACGTCACCGGGAACCGGGCGTTCACGGGGTTCATCTACGCGCCGGGCTCGCACTGTCACCTCAGCGGGAAGGGGTACTTTGAGGGCGGCGCGAACTGCAAGAGCATCCACATCAGCGGCAAGCCCAACGACTTCCACTACGACGAGTCGATCGAAGACGTGGACCTCGACCTGACCGGCGACGTGACCAAGCTCACGTACCTCCACGTGACGGTCAACCCCGTCAACGTCACGAGCCCGTAGCCGACGCTCGGGCCCAGTATTCGGACCTCAGTCCTGTATCCGAGTCCCAGTCCTGTCTCCCGGCCTCAGCTCCGTATCCGGGCTACACCTCCCGCAGGGCGAACCGGCGCTCACTTCTCGAAGTCGACCGCGATCCGGTGTTCGACGACGTACAGGTCCTGCGGGTCGACGGTGACCTCGCACTCGACCGTCTCCGGGCCGGCCGTCGAACAGTCCATCGCGGGGTGGTCGTCGAGCATCCGGTTCCAGAGGTCGCGCCGCGGCGACGTGACGTTGATCCGGATGTCCTCGTAGGCGCCCGTCTCGTCCGCGGCGACGACGACGCGCTGGTTGGCGTTGGCCCGCACCAGCACCGTCGAACTCTCGATCAGCTGCAGGCCGTCGGTCGCCGAGCCCGTGTTGACGACCTGGACCATCATCCGGTCCGCGTCGACGACCGGCGACCACGGCTGGACGACCGTTCCGCCCTGCCGCTCGTCCCGGAAGATCGCGCCCATCACGTACACCAGCTGCGTGTCGCCGTCGTCGTAGACGATCGGCCGGACGTTGAACGTCCGGGTCGTCAGGAACGACTCGTCGGGCGGTCCGGTCGGGTCGCGGACCTCGATCTGGATCGGGTCGGCGAGCGTGAGCGACGCGTCCGACAGGCTGATCTCGGTCGCGCGACTGGGCGCGCCCCGCTCGGTGATGTCGGCGACGTTGTCCGAGAGGACCTCCATCGCCAGCTCCGCGTTGTCCGTCTGCTGGGCGTCGCGCGCGTCCTCGAGCGAGGCCAGCCCCGCCAGCGACACGATCGAGACGACCGCCGCGATCAGCGAGAACACCAGCACGAAACCGACCAGGTCGCTGACGCCCCGCTCCTCCGATCCCCGTTCGCCCGGTCCGACCCGGCCCCAGCCGCTGTCGCTCCGCCGTTCGGCCGCTCCGGGCGGTCGACGCGGCGTCATCCGCGCACCTCCAGGCGGTCGGCACCCGCGTCGTAGACCAGGGTGACCCGCCCGCCCGGCACGGTGTCCGGGCGGAGGTCGGTTTCGGTCTCCAGCCGGACCGTCACCGTGATATCCGGATCCTGAGAGGTGAGGTTGAGCCACTGCCCGGTGGCCCTGTCGTCGACCGCGATCGTGTAGCTCGCGCCCGCGACCGTCTCCGGGAGCGACGCCTCGAGCGACAGCGAGTCGGTGTCGCTGGCCCGGACCAGCCGGTCGGCCGCGGCGACCTCGCCGGCCAGCTGCTCGCCGACGACGCCCAGTTCGGTCCGGACGACCCCGTCGCGCTGGTCGGTGACGAACTCGCCCGCCGCGAGGAACAGACCGGTGATGACCAGCGACGCCACCGCCAGCGAGAGCGTGTACTCCAGCGCGGTCGACTGGCCGCGCAGCCCCGGGATCCCGACCGTGCGCTCGCGACCGCCGCTCGCGGTCGCTGCCCTGTGACCGCGGGCGCGGCCGCGACGCCGCGGCGGCGGGTCACCCATCGGTCTCACCCGGGGCGACCCGGATCGTCGTCCGGTACTGCAGCTCCGGCGTCCGGTAGGTCAGGTCGACGGTCATCGCGTAGAGCACCTCGTCGTACTCGGTCGTCGTCAGCGCCGACCCGGGGTTGCCGTCGACGACGACCGTGTAGTCCCCGTCGGCGACCGACCCGTTCCGTATCTTCAGGTCGTAGGGCCCGCCCACGTCGCCGAGGGTCAGCGCCGCGCACTCGTCGCCGTTGACCGTCCCCTCCGAGAAGTCGATCTCCACGTCGCTGGCCCCCGTCGTCGTGCAGGCCGTGTAGGTCGCCGACTCGTTGACGCCGACCTCCCACTGACCGCCGTCGTTGGAGACGTTCAGGTACCAGTCGTTCGCGTCGCCGGCGACGACCCACAGCTCGTCGTCCGGCCCGCCGTTCCAGTCTTCCACGTCGAGCCGGAACGACCGGGTTCCGGTCACGTCGCTCGCGACCGTCCAGTCGGGGTTGCCGCCGTCGGGACTCTCGAACACCGTGTCCGTCTCCGTGATGTTCGCGCCCGCTGGCGTCGACGCGACCGTCACGTCGACGAGCTGTCCCCCCGCGGCCTGCTGGGTCCGGGTCACGTTGTGGTAGGCGTGCATCGCCTGCGTGACGTTCCGTTCGAGCGCCGCGTGGCCGCTGGAGTCGCTGGCGTTGACCTCGTGTGCGTAGCGGAACGCCCGCTCGGCGGCCGTCGTCGTCGCGCGCTCGAACGCGTGGGCGTCGGCCGTCCCCGCCGACTCGCTGCGGGTCGCCAGGTTCTCCGTGTAGATGGCCGCGTTCATCACCAGCGCCAGCGCGACGAAGATGACCGCCAGCGCGAACGCCCCGACGAGGATGAGCTGCGCGCGGTCGCGACCGGACCGACCGCCCGCGCCCGCTCCCGCGGAGCGAGCGCCTCCGGCCCGCCCGGCGGGGCTCAGATCCGCCACACGACCACCTCCACGCGGACGACGTTGTACACCGCGCCGTCGGACGCCGGCGGCGCGAAGAACGTCGACTCCTCGCTGACCGCCGTCCCCGTCGGGTCCCCGTCCGCGTCACGTATCCGGTCGTTCTCGAACAGCGTCAGCGTCCACGTGGCCTGGACGGCGTTGTCGCTCGGCCGGCCCTGATAGGCGTACCGCCGGCTGTCGGGGGTCCCGTCGTCGTCCCGGTACTGCAGGTAGATGTTGTAGGCGACCCCCCGGCGGTTGAACGACCGGTCGAGCATGTCGCCGAAGTCGTTCGGCGGCGCGTCCGACGTGAAATATCCCAGGTCGCTCGTCTCGTGGAACTGCTCGCTCGTCTCGTCCCACGACAGCACGGCCCGCTCCAGCGCGCCCGTCTCGGCCGCCGACGCGAGCACGCCCCGCGCCGTCGCCTCCTGCTGGTTCTCGATGTGCTGGCTGGACGTGCTCGCCGACAGCGGCGTCACGGCCGTCATCTCCAGCGCGAACACCACCGCCGACAGCAGTATCAGACTCGCCACGACGCCCTCCAGCGTGTGGGCCTGCCCGCGGTCCCCGCGCGCCCCGCGCCGGCCGGGGGCCTCCCCGGCCCCGCGACGCGGCGGACGCTGCGGCGTCACCACATCACCACCTCCACGGTCACGTCCTCCCCGTCGAGCAGCGCGACCCGCCGCGCGCTGACGGTCTTCCCGCCGCTCCCGGCGGGGTTGGATCCGCCGGTTAACAGCGGGCCACACCCGGACTCCCCCCGCTCGGCCAGTTGCCCGCCGGGGACGCTCGTGTCCCAGCAGAGGATGCTGTCGGTGCCCGAGCCGTCCAGGTCCCCCCGGATCGTCACGTTCACCGGCGTCCGCTGGAGGACCCCGACCCTGTCGGACAGCGTCGCCCCGTCGTAGCGACACTGGGCCGGGACCCCGGCCGTGAACAGCTCGACGGTACACGTCTCGTCGAGGACGTACGGCGCGCTCGCGTTGCCCAGCGTCCCCTGGGTCAGCCCGTCGGCGACCCGGTTGACCGCCGGCGTCTCCGACTGGGCCCCGCCCGCGAACGGCTCCAGCATCCCCGGGACGAACGCCACCACGAAGACGAGCGTCAACAGGAAGAGACTCGTCCCGATGGCGAAGTCCAGCGTCGTCTGTCCACGCCGGTCGCGTCGCTCGTCGCTCCCGATCCGCCGTGCGTCCCCGGCCCGCGTCGCGGACCCGGTGCTGTCCCCGAATGCTGACATCGTGTGTTTCCGACGGTCGCCGCGGGCGCCGCCGTCGTCCCCCGAGCGACGCCCGGACCGAACCGTGTCTGTCCCGAGCAACGCGATTCCCGGTTATATCCGTTGGCCCCTCGTTACAGTATTTGATACTGCAGAGTTCGTGCGGCTGACACTACGCGCGTGGTAGTCGCTGGCGAAGCTCCGGCGCTTCGATGGGTTTATGAAACAGACCCGGCTACCGTGATTTGCGTGCGGGCTCGTAGATCAGTGGTAGATCATCCCCCTGGCACGGGGAAGGCCCCGGGTTCAAATCCCGGCGAGTCCATGCCACCTTCTCCGGCGGAGCGTTCTTCGCGAGCCGGTGGCTCGCTGTCGGGTGCGGCGAGTCAGTTCCCGGCCAGCCAGTCCGGCGACTCCTCGTAGGTGTCGCTGGCGTCGGTCGCGGCGCGGTCGTCGGCGGCGTCGACGAGCGCCTCGATCTCGGCGCGCGTGGCGTCGGGCCGCCTGTGCAGGACCCACTCGACGAGTTCTTCGCGCGACACGTCGTCGAGCAGCGCGTCCGAGACACGCGTCGACCACAGCACGTAGCGCTTCGGTCCGCGCCTGTACGCCCGCAGGTCGAGGTCGTCGGCCATGGCTCGGCGGTCCCAGGGGCCGGACCGGCATGAGGGCTCGCATCTCGGCGTCGAAGGCGTATTGTGCACCAGGGCCCAAGCGGGAGTGATGCGACGGGGGGCCGCAGTCGTCGTGACGCTCGTGTTGGTGGCCGGGTGTAGCGCCGTCCCGTTCGGGAGCGACGACCCCCGGCGCGGGCCGACAGAGACCGTGACGCCCGTCCCGGTCACCGACGGGCCGACGCCGACCCGGACGCTCCCCGACGACCTCCCGCCGGGCGTGCTGGCCAACGGGACCGTCGACGCCGGCGCGCTCACCCGCGCACACGCCGCCTACCTGACGAACAGGACCTACACCTGGTCCGTCAGCTACGACACGGACGGGGCCGACGGGGACCGGCTCGTCCGGCGACTCGTCGTCGGCCGGGAGACGTTCACCGTCTCGCAGACCCGGGGCGCGACCGGGCGCAACGTCTCGCTGTACGTCAACGCGACGGGCGGGTACCTGCGGGCGGTCGAGGCCGGGGACACCAGGTACGACCTGCTCCCGCTGCCGGGCCGGGCGGAGGACTACGACTTCGCGACCGTGCCGGTCCGGCAGATGTTCACCGACCGGACCGTCGCCGTGTCGACCGTCGAGCGACGGAACCGCACGTACTACCGGCTGTACGCGGCCGGCGGCCCGCCGCCGGCCGTCGGGCCCGCGGAGGCGACGATCTCCGAGTTCAGCGCGACCGCCTACGTCACGCCCGAGGGGTTCGTGCGGTCGATGGCCGCCGAGTACGACCGGGTCGTCGACGGCGAGCGCGCGCGGGTCACCATGCGCTACGACTACAGCCGCCTGGGCGAGTCGAGCCCGACCCCGCCCGACTGGCTCGGCGAGGTCCCGCGGCGGTCGACCCCCACGCGCGTCGACCCCGGCGCGACACCGGCGGGAACGGCGACGCCCGACGGAACTGCAACTCCGAACGGGACCGGTGCGGCGGCGCCGGACGGTACCGCGACGCCGTCGTCGAACGGCACCGCCGCGCCGACGCCGACGGACGAACTCGACGGGTCGCCCGCCGGGACTCCCGCGAGCGGCTGAACGGCGGAGCGGACCGGCGGGCGGTCGGGCGAGTCGGCGCCGGCGGACCTCACGACCGGATCGTGAGCATCCCGTCGTTGACCGACAGGTCGGTCACTTCGTCGGCGATCTCGAACTCGAACTGGCGGTCGCCGGCGACGACGATGGCGGTGTCGCCGAGGACGTCGAGCTGTGCGTCGACGCCCTCGCCGAAGTCGACCACGACGACGGCCTCGCCGTCGCGCTCGCGGCGAGTGATGGCGATGTCGTCGTCGTCTGCCGCCGCCGACCGGAGTTCGCTGGGTGCCTCCATGGAGGCGGTTGCCCGCTCGCGCACCTGAGCGTTGGCCCGGCCGCTGCAGGCGCGGGCGGAACCGAGAAGGGACGACGGGAGCGGCCGTCTGGATATCGGCGGGCGGCCGTCAGGACATCAGCGTGACGACGTACCAGACGATCAGCGCGATCGTCGGGAGGATGACCGCGAACTTGACGCCCGAGAGCAGGTTCACGTCCCGGATGTAGCCGGCGATGAACGACGACAGGAGCGCCTGCAGGACGACGGCGTGGAAGAACAGCACCGAGAGCATCTGCGTGTTGACGCCGCTGAAGCTGCCGCCGCCCACGGCGCTGTTGGAACCGCTGGAACCCGTCTGGGTCGCGAGGTCCGCCATGACCGTCAGGAACCGGACCTTCAGCAGCGCCATCACGCCCAGCAGCGTGAGGTAGGTCATGATGATGATGACCATCTGCATCCGGGTGCGGGACTTCCGTTCGAGGTCGATGTCGTCCTGGTTCTCGGAGGCCTGGGCGGCCGTCGAGAGCACGTCCTGGATCTGGCTGGAGGCCTCCTGGGCCTCGCTGATGAGCTTGACCGTCCGGGCGAGCCGCGGGATGTGGTAGCTGTTGTTGAACTCCCGGAGGGCGCTCTTGAGGCTGGTCCCGTAGTTGACCTTGGCGTGCATCGTCTCCAGCTCGTCGGCCATCCGTCCGGAGGAGGTGTCGGCGACGACCCGGATCGACTCAAGCAGCGTCATCCCGGTGTCGTTGGCGGAGGCGAGCTTGCGGAGGTTCTCCGAGAGGTTGCCGATGACGCTGCGCCGGGTCCGCAGGTTCCACTCGTAGAAGACCGCCAGCGGCAGCAGGTTCAGGTAGATCGGGACGTACACCCACATGAACGTCCCCGTGATGACGGGGTAGGTCCACCGCTTCGCCGGGTCCGAGAGCCCCTCGGGCACGTCCCCGCCCTGGGGGACCACCAGCTCGGAGATGGTCATCGGCGCCATGTGGAAGATGACCACGACGGCGAAGAAGGCGATCGTGACCGGGATCGTCACGCCGAGGACGTACAGCGGGTTGTCGCGGAAGAAGATGTGGGGTCGCCGGAGGATCTGGGTCGCGCGGTAGGTCCCCTCGCGGCTCTTGATGCGGTCGAAGACGCCGTAGGTGCCGGTGTAGCTCTCGACGAGGCCGAGGTTGAGGAAGCCGGCGTCGGCCTCCGAGTAGGTCCGCTCGTCGCCCCGGTCCGGGCGGAGGTAGCCGTCGCCGATGGAGTCCTGGGTCACCGTCGAGGTGAGCACGAGGAACCCGACCCCGGTCAGCGGGATGAGCCCGTAGACGGTGCCGACCATCATGTCCATCTTCGACCCGGAGGACATCATCGACATGATGACGAGGATGATGATGAGAAGCAGCGGGAACAGCGAGAGGGTCATGTACATCTCGCCGAACAGCTCCAGCGTGTCCAGCATCTTCTGCTGTTCCTGCTTGGCCGTCCGCATGTGCTTGTCCTTCTGGTCCTCGAGGAACGAGGTCATGTCACCCCCGGAGTCGACGATCGACAGCATGTCCGTGAGGAACTGGCTCAGCTCCTCGCTGGGCGTCTCGATGGACTGGTTGCGGATCGCCGTCCGGTAGTCGGTGTCGAAGTACTCCGTCTCGAGGACGATCGACTGGAACTCCTTGGCCACCTCGCCGTAGGTGTCGTCGGCCTGGGCCATCGCCTGGAGGATCTCCAGCTGGTTCAGCCCGCCCACCGAGAGGGCGTACATGAACGCGACCGAATCGGAGAGGAGGACGTTGATCTCGCGTTTGCGCGCGTTCGACCGGAAGTAGGGGATCGAGAGCAGCGACCCGAAGCCGACGCCGAAGCCGACGGCGCCGAAGACGATCCCGGAGACGAAGACGAGCGCCGGGACCTTCAGCGCCAGCACGACCGGCTCGATCGCGTCGGGGATGCGCAGCCCGAGCAGCGGCCCCTCGGCGAGGCCGAGCATCTGGACGAGCAGGAACCCCAGGAGCATCCCGAGCAGCCAGAGGGTCAGCCCGGCGACGGTGCCGACCGCGAGCGCCCGCGAGATGTACATCTCGACGTTGTCGCCCATCCGGGCCTCGGCGAGCTTGTCCTCGATGCCGGAGACGAAGTCGCCCTCCTCGTCGAACAGCACCTGGTAGAGGGGGTAGAACGTGTCCCCGACGGTGTTGGAGCCGCCGAGCTGCTGCGAGGACCGCCCGAGGCTCATGCCTCGTCAGCCTCCGCACCGGCCGCGGGGACGAACTCGCTGAAGTCGATGTCCTCGTCGTCCTCGTCCTCGACGGGCGTGATGTCCGTCTCCTCCTCGTCGAACCCCGACCCGGTCAGGGCGCTGACGATGTCGGAGGTCTCCTTCTCGCGGAAGCGCTCGAACAGCGGCCCGGCGTTCTCGAGGATGTCGCCGGCCTCGTCGAGCATCTCCGCCGGCGGGTCCGGCCGCGGGACCATCTCCTCCTTCTCGGGGTCGATGTTGATCTTGACCGACTCCATCTCCCGCAGGTCCTCCAGCGACCGCTCAAGCTTGTCCTCGGCGATCAGCGCCATGATCGTGTCCGGGTCGTTGATGAACGCCTGCACGGCCGCCGCGACCTCCGTGTAGGTGTTCAGTCCCTGCTCGATGAGGTAGGCGAGCACCACCTTCCGCATGAACAGCTCCTCGTCGAGGCGCTCCTGTTTCCAGCCGCGGTCGAACTTCAGCTCCTCCAGCGTGTTGGAGTTGCCCATCTGGAGGAACTCGTCGGTCTCGGCCTGCCACTCGTAGACGTCCCGGACGTTGATCTCGTCGTGTTCCGCCGAGTACTCGTTGATCTCGGTGAGGTTCTTGTTCCGGCGGACCTTCTTGCCGTCGACGCGGGTCTGGGTCTGGATGGAGACGAGGTCCAGCGCCGTAAAGAGGGTCTTCGAGACGTTGATCGGCTCGGTCGTGAACCGCTTGATGACCTCGCCGACGGTGTCGGCGTGGAAGGTGGAGTAGGCGGTGTGCCCCGTGGACATGACCTGGAAGAGGTCCCGCCCCTCCTCGCCGCGGACCTCGCCCATGACGATGTAGTCGGGGCGCTGGCGGAGCGCGGCCTCCAGCAGGTCGAACTCGTCGACGTCGCCCTTGTCGTCCTCGCCGAAGGAGGGGCGGGTGACGCTCGCGACCCAGTTGCGCTGGGGCAGTTCGACCTCGCGGGTGTCCTCGATGGAGACGATCTTCGCGTTGCTGGGGATAAAGAGGGAGATGGCGTTCAGCGAGGTGGTCTTCCCCGAGGCCGTACCTCCGGCGAAGATCATCGACTTGTTGTTCTCGATACAGAGCCAGAGGAAGGCCATCTCGTCGAGCGAGAAGGTGTTCCAGTTGATGAGGTCGACGGGGGTGAACGGCACGTCCTTGAACTGGCGGATGGTGTAGTTGGTCCCGTGGTCCGACACTTCCTCGCCGAGGGTCAGCTGGGCGCGCGACCCGTCGGGGAGGGTGGCGTCGACCTGCGGCTGGCGCTTGGAGATGCCCTTCCCGGAGCGCTGGGCGAGCTTGACGACGAAGTCGTCCAGCGACTCCTTGCCGTGCTCGACGTTCGTGATGATGTTCTCGTACTCGGTGTGGTAGACGAACACCCGGGAGTTGTACCCGTCGCAGGAGATGTCCTCGACGTTGATGTCGTGTTTGACCGGGTCGATCCGCGCGTAGCCGATGAAGTCGCGTTTCAGGCGGTAGAGGAGCTTCTCGACCTGGTACTCGTTGAGCGTCTTCGGGTCGTCGCCGACGACCGCCGGCT
The DNA here is from genome assembly GCF_004698125.1 of Halosimplex halophilum. Lineage (NCBI taxonomy): Archaea > Methanobacteriati > Methanobacteriota > Halobacteria > Halobacteriales > Haloarculaceae > Halosimplex > Halosimplex halophilum. The sequence continues at coordinate 1,991,448 of NZ_ML214297.1, read as the reverse complement.
CCGGCCGGGCCTCGATGCCGTCGAGCGCGGCCCCCTGGGTCTCGACCTCGATCTCCATGCCCAGCGCCCCTTTGAGCTGGTCGACCACCCCCAGGTCGCCCTGCTGGCCGGGCGTGTAGAGGTCGTAGCGTTCGAGCAGCCGCTCGGTCTCGCGCTGGATGACCCCCGCGCGGTCGGCGTCGCTCCCCTCGACGACGACCTCGTCCTCCGAGTACTTGATCGCCGACTTGAGCTTCCCGGAGAGGAAGTCGATCAGCCGGGACTCGATGTCGTTCTCGTAGGGCTCGATCGCGTAGTACTTCTTCTCGTTTTCCTTGCGCGAGTGGAAGATGACCACGCAGGCGTACGGTTCGTTCACCCAGTAGCGCTCGACCTCGACGAAGTGGGCCTTCTTCTCCTGGGGGACCGCCTTCTCGAGGTCGTAGCGGTTGACGACCGTCGTGTGCCCGTCGGCGGTCGAGAAGAAGTCGTCCTCGTCGAGCTCGGGGTTGACGTCGACCGTGCGCTCGTCGACGACGTCGGCGAGCCGTTCGGCCGCCCCCCCGGCCTCGCTCAGTCGGTCCTCCGTCTCGTCGGGGTCGAACCCGAGGTACTCCTCGGGCTCGAACGGGACCTTCTCCCCGTCGCTGTCCCGCGGGATCTCGCCGTCCTCGTCGTAGTAGTACTCCTGTTTGAAGTGCTCCCAGGTGTAGCGGTCCTTGACGACGAACGACCGCTCGGCCTCGATGCGGTCGTCCCACACCTGTTCGAGCGTCTTCGCCGCGCTCGCCCCCGATTCCAGCCGGTCCTCGACGTCGAGCGGGTCGAACCCGAGGTACTGGCTGCGGTCGAAGCGTCCACCCGTATGTACGTCCCTGCGGAGGTCGTTCCACGTGTATTCGCCGACGGTCGCACCGCCCCCCGAGAGCTGTTCGCCCCCCGACGCGACCTGGTCAGAGTCGTTGCCCCCCGTGCCATCGATAGCCATTACAGGCTAACTGCTAGTAAGACGGAAAAAGCTTTACGCCCAAACGAAGGGAACCGATAATCGGCGCCGACCGCCGATCGCAGGCGGTACCGGGGCTGTGACGTGTGTTCCGCCGAACGTGTAATCGAGTAATGCTATGTGATAAATGATTCTATCCGGGCCATCGCCTCCTTGAGGTCGCCGAGGCTCGTCGCGTAGGAGACCCGGAGGTGGCCCTCGCCGCCGGCGCCGAAGACGTTCCCCGGGACCACGGCGACCCGTTCCTCCTCGATGAGCGCCTCGGCGAACTCGTCGCTGTCCGCCCAGGGGCACTCGGGGAACGCGTAGAACGCGCCGGCGGCCGGGAAGCAGTCGATGCCCATCTCCTCGAACCGCGAGAGGACGAAGTTCCGCCGGCGGTCGTACTGGGCGCGCATCTCGCGGACCTCGTCGCCGCAGGAGTCGAGCGCCTCGACGGCCGCGTGCTGGGCGGTCGTCGGCGCCGACAGCATCGTGTACTGGTGGATGCGGTTCATCGCGTCGACGGCGTCGGCGGGCGCCAGCGCGTACCCCAGCCGCAGCCCCGTCATCGCGTAGGCCTTCGAGAAGCCGTTGAACACCACCGTCCGCTCGCGCATGCCCGGCAGCGTCGCGATCGAGGCGTGGTCGTGCTCGTAGGACAGCTCCGAGTATATCTCGTCGGAGAAGACGAGCAGGTCGTGCTCCCGGGCGAACGCGGCGACCGGCTCCAGCTCCGCGCGGGTCATCGTCGCGCCGGTCGGGTTGTTCGGGTAGCACATGACCAGCGCGTCGGCCTCGGCCGCGCCCGAGGCTTCGAGGGCCTCGCGGGTGAGTTTGAACTCGTCGGCCGCGCGCGTGGGCACGTCGACCACGTCCGCACCGGCGAACTGCACGCCGGGCATGTAGGAGATGTAACACGGCTGGGCGACCGCCACGCTGTCGCCGGGGTCGAGGAAGGCTCTGAAGGCCAGGTCGACCGCCTCGCTGGCGCCGGACGTGACGATGACCTCCTCGTCCGGGTCGTAGCTCAGGCCGTACTTCTCGTCGGCGTCGACGGCGATCCGCTCGCGCAGCTCCCGCATCCCGCGGTTGGCCGTGTAGGAAGTCTGGCCCCGCTCCAGCGAGGCGATGGCGGCGTCGCGGGCGGCCCACGGCGGCGCGAAGTCGGGCTCGCCGACCCCGAGCGAGATGATGTCGTCGTACTCCTCGGCGATCTCGAAGAAGCGGCGGATCCCCGACGGTGGCACGCCCGCGACCCGCTCGCTCGGCTCGAACGTCATGGCGAGATCGACAGGCGGTCGTCGTCGTGGCCGTCGCCGAACTCGACGCCCCGCTCCTTGTAGCTCTCCATGATGTAGTGGGTCACCGTCTGGGTGATCTCCGGGACGGGCGCGACCTGCTCGCTGATGAACCGCGACACCTCGCTCATCGAGTCGCCCTCGACCTCCATGGCGAAGTCGAAGTCGCCGCTCACCAGCCGCAGCCCCTGCACCTCGGGGAACTTCGCGAGGCGCTCGGCGATGTCGTCGTAGCCCGTCTCGCGGTCGAGCGTGACGTTCAGCTCGACGGCCGCGCGCACCCGCTCGGGCTCGACCTTCTCCCAGTCGACGACGGCCTGGTACCCCTTGATCACCCCGTCGGTCTCCAGCTCCTCGATGACGGCCTCGACCTCCTCGGGGGCGAGGTCGGTCTGTCGGGCCAGGTCCTCCGTCGAGTACCGCGCGTTCTCGCGCAGCAGCGCCAGGATCTCCTCGCGGTCGCTCATACCTACTCTCCGGCCCACTGCGACCAAAAGGGTTTCTCCATCACGCCAGCCCGTCGCACACCGGCTGGCGACCCGCCCGGGCTCGCCGGCGCCGCGTCCACCCGGGACTGCCAGCCTCGCGTCCACCCGGGACTGCCGACGCCGCGTCCACTCGGGACTGCCGGCGTCGCGGCTACGGGAGTCGCGCGGCGCCGCGGCCGCCGAGACGTGCGGTTTTATGCGGTCTTCTCCCATAGACGGGGCCATGCTCGACACGGACCCGTCGGACGGGTCGGACGGCTCGCCGGACGGCGGCTGGGCGTTCGTCGCCGACAGCGACGGCGCCGCGGATCTGCTGGGAGTGCTCGTCGACTGCAACGACGAACGGGCCTACACCCGCTCGGACCTGGCCGAGCGGTCGGGCGTCCCGCTCAAGACGCTGTACCTGAACGGCCTGCTCGACGAGTTCGTCGACCTCGGCGTGCTCGTCCGCGCCGACGACCCGGACGACGGGGAGACCGAACCGCAGTACCGCGTCGCCGGCGACAGCGACCTGCTCGCGGCGGCCCGGACGTTCGACGACGCCTACCCCGCGGACTGACACACGCGCGGGGCAGACCGGCCGTACCGGTCGTGGTCACACACGCGTTCTCCCGAAAGCGTTCGAGCGGCGTCTCGGCCGCGACAGTTCGGTCAGGCGACCAGCCCCCAGGCGACGACCGCCAGTCCCGTCAGGACGACCGCGGCGCCGACGGCGTAGGCCCAGATACGCTGGTACAGCTCCGCTCGCTCCGGGTCGCGTTTCCACGTCCGACCGGAGACGAAACTCCGGATCCGGAGCGGGTTGGCGATCGCGGCCGCTCCTATCGCCGCCAGCACCAGCCCGGAGGCGACTAGCGTCGCGTTCATGTGAACGGAAGACCCCGCGTACCTCTCGGCGGGTCAGACGGACTCGACGGGCTCGCCGCGGACCACGTCGAGGAACTCGGCGGGGTGTTCGACGTGGGGGAGCAGCGCGGAGTCGCCGATCGAGACCAGCTCCACGTCGGCGGCCTCGGCGAGTTCGCGGCCGGTCGACAGCGGCGGCATGTCCGTCTCCGTGCCCCAGACCAGCGTCACGGGGACGCCCAGGTCGCCAAGCACCTCGGCCAGGTCGATGTCGGGGTCGAGGTGGCCGCTCACGAAGGAGGCGGGCGCGAACCGCGCGCCGGGCTGGTGGGCGCTCTCCCACTCGTAGCGGACCGTCTCGTCGTTGAGGTTCGACATATCGTGGTAGCCGTGGTCGTCGTGGAAGTAGCGGATCGACCGTTTGCTCACGATCCCGTTGTGGATCGCCTGGCCGACGACGGGCGCGCGGATCAGCGACCGGAGCCAGACGCGCCGGCCCGGGACCGTGTCGGCGGTCGGGCAGACCAGGACGAGCCGCGACACGTCGGCGTCGCGAGCGGCGTCGGCGGCGTAGGCGCCGGTCAGCGACGACGCGACGACGACGGCGTCGTCGCTCGTGTCCGTCAGGAAGTCGCGGACGAACGTGGTGTACAGCGACGCCGAGTAGGTCAACGGCGGGCGGTCCGACCGGCCGAACCCCGGCAGGTCGGGCGCGATCACGTGGTAGTCCTCGGCCAGCCCCTCGAAGACCGCGCGCCACTCGTTGCTGGTCGCCGCGGCGTTGATGCCGTGGAGGAGCACCAGGTCCCGGTCGTCGGGGTCACCGGCCTCCGTGTAGGCCACGTCGAACCCGCGCCAGCGGTAGGTGCCGGACTCGCCCGCCAGTGGAGGACCGAGCTCGCCGGCCCGCCGACCGAGCACCCGGTTGGTCGCGGCTGCCGCGCCGACTGCGCCGAGCGTCGCTCCGACGACTGTCCGCAGTTTCATACCAGCAGGTTGGGGCCTCGACCGCTTATAAGTGATGCTAGACGAACAGTCCGAGGGGCGAGCCGGGCTCCGTCCGCGGCTTCTGCCGAGCGGGCTCGGTCGGCGTCGGGCTACTCCCGGCCCTCGCGCCGCTCGGTCACGCAGTCGGCGAGCGGTTCGAGGAGCTCCTCGGCCACGGTGTAGGGGTCGGTCTCGCGGCGCAGGACCGCGTCGACGCGCTCGTCGAGGCCGCCGCGGGCCTCGATCTCCTCGGCGAGCAGTTCGCGGGCGTCCTCGCGCAGCAGGGTCCGGATCTCCTCGGCGTAGCGCGTCCGGGCCTTCGACTCCAGCTGGCCCGACTCCACGAGGTGCGTCCGGTGGTCGTCCATCGCCGCCACGAGGTCGTCGATCCCCTCGCCGCGGTCGGCGACCGTCTCGACGATCGGCGGGTCCCAGGGGTCCTGCGAGGGGGCGTCGGCATCGGCGTCCTCGGACCCGGGCGATTCAGAGTCCGCGCCGTCACCCACGTCGACGGTCGTCTCCGCGAAGCCGTGGTGGCCGCCGACCTCGACCTGGCCGTCGCGCAGCTGGAGCATCTCCCGCAGTTCCTGGACGGTGCGGTCGGCGCCCTCCAGGTCGGCCTTGTTGACGACGAACAGGTCGGCGATCTCCAGGATCCCGGCCTTGAGCATCTGCACGTCGTCGCCGCTGCCTGGGGGTACCAGCACCACGACCGTGTCGGCCGTCCGGACGATGTCGACCTCGTTCTGGCCGGCGCCGACGGTCTCGACGATGACCTTGTCCTTGCCGAACGCGTCCAGCGCCTTCACCGCGTCCGTCGTCGCCGTCGAGAGCCCGCCCAGCGTCCCGCGGGCCGACATCGACCGGAAGAACACGTCCATGTCGCCGACGTTCGATGCCATGCGGATCCGGTCGCCGAGGACGGCACCCCCAGTAAAGGGCGAGGCGGGGTCGATGGCGATGACGCCGACGGTCAGCCCCGCCTCGCGGTAGGTCGCCGCGAGCTTGTCGACCAGCGTCGACTTGCCGGCGCCGGGGCTGCCGGTGATCCCGATCACGTCGGCGTCGCCGGTGTGGGCGTGGAGCTGGGAGACCAGTTCGCGGTAGCCCGGCGAGCGGTTCTCGATCTTGGTGATCGTCCGGGCGAGCGCCCGGTGTTTCCCGTCGAGCAGGTCCGCGATGAGGGGGTCCAGATCCGGGTCCGGGTCCGGGTCCGAGTCCGCGGGGTCACTGTCCGCGTCGGCTCCCTCCTCCCCGCTCGTCATCGTCGCTCGGGCGCGTGCTCGCGGATGTAGTCGATCATCTCGTCCATCGACGCGCCGGGGCCGAAGATCTCGGCGACGCCCTCCTCGCGCAGACGCTCCTTGTCGTCGTCGGGGATGATCCCGCCGACCAGTACCAGCGTGTCCTCGCGGGCGCCGTACTCCTCGAGGCCGTCCATGATCTTCGGGACGAGCGTGTTGTGCGCCCCCGAGAGGATGGAGATGCCGAGCACGTCCACGTCCTCCTGGACCGCCGCCTGGACGACCTCGTCGGGCGAGCGGTGCAGGCCGGAGTAGATGACCTCGAACCCCGCGTCCCGCAGCGCCCGCGCGATGACGTGCGCGCCCCGGTCGTGACCGTCGAGCCCGACCTTGGCGACGAGACAGCGGATCTGCCGTTGGCCCTGCTCTGCGCTCATGCCCCCTAGTTGGCCCGTTTGAGGTTTCACGTTTGCGGTGATTTTTGCGAGGGGCGGGAGCGACGCGCTTGAGACAGCGCGCGAAGCCGGCCCCCGTGATTCCGAAGCGGGTATACCGGCGGCGTCCACAGATCCGGTATGGCAGTCGCCGACATCAGGTCGCGGGCGCGAGCGAACCCGCGTCGGGTCACCGCCGTCCTCTCGGCGATCGGGTACGTGCTCGTCGTCGGCGCGTTCACGCCCTACGCGCCGTTCCCGACGATCAGCGACGACCTCGTCATCCTCCTGGGGGACGCCATCGCCGTCGTCAACTCGCTGGCGCTGGTCTCGATCCTCCTCGGCGTCCGCTACATCAGGCGGGGCGAGGTCGCGAAACACCGCCGGGCGATGCTGACGGCGTTCTCGCTGATCATGGTCTTCCTCGTGATGTACCTGCTGAAGGTCGGCGGCGGCTTCGAGAAGGCCATCCTCGCCGAGGGCGCCGTCTACTACGCCTACCTGGCGATGCTCGCGGTCCACATCGTCCTGTCGGCGGTGGCGGTGCCGGTCGTCCTCCACGCCGTCGTCCTCGGGCTGACCCACAGCCCCGGCGAGTTGCGCGACACCTCCCACGCCAGGGTCGGCCGGATCGCCGTCGCGGCGTGGTCGCTCAGCCTCTTCCTCGGCATCGTCACCTACGTCATGCTCAACCACGTCTACATGTGGGAGCCGCGCGGCCACAGCGCGGCCCTGTTGCTCGCAGTCGGGCCGGCGTGGCGGCGGGTCGCCCGCCGCGTCCGGCCGGACGAGACGCGGCGCGACTGACCCGGTCGCTGTCGCTCACTCCCCGGTCCGCACCTCGAAGCGCGCGCCGCCCTCGTCGCTTTCGGTGACCGAGAGCCGCCAGCCGTGGGCCTCGACCGTCGTCCGGACGATCGCCAGCCCGTACCCTCCCTTCCCGTCGTCAGCGCCGTACGCGAGCGCGCGCTCCCGGCGCTCCGACGGGATCCCCGGGCCGTCGTCCTCCACGTAGAACCCCGCGTCGTCCCCGAGAGTCCCGACGCGGACCGTCGTCGCCGACTCGTCGGCTCCCCGGTCGGTCTTCGGGTCGGTCCCCGAGTCCGGATCGCTGTCGGAATCGGTTACCGACCCGGGACCGAGGTCGGGGTCGCGGTCGAAGTCCGGATCGCCGGACCCGCCGCGGAACAGCGGCTCGGACCGAGTCGGTCCGTCGGTCCGCGACTCCGAGGCGTCGCTCGCAGCGTCGGGGCCCGAGGGGCCGGACGGATCGGAGTGGTCGGCGGGCTCGGACCGGTTCGCCGGCGGGCCCGCCGCGCCGAACGGTTCGACGGCGTGGACGGCCGCGTTCTCGAAGAGGTTCTCCAGCGCCTGCTGGACGCGCGAGGGCCTGCCGCGGAGCGTCGTGGTCCCCTCGACGACGAGCGAAAGCGACCCGGTGTCGACGACGGTCCAGGCGTCCCTGGCTACCGCCTCCAGGTCGAACGGCGTCTCGGTCTCGACGGCCAGGCTCTCGCGTGCGAGGTCGGGGATCCGGTCGGCGAACTCGCGGAGCCGCGCGTGGACGGTCTCCAGGTCCGACAGCGACCGCCGGACCGACGGGTCGGCGTCCCCGAGGTCCGCCCGGATCAGCTCGACCAGCGACCCGGCCGTCGCGAGCGGCGTCCGGAGGTCGTGGGCGACGATGTCGGCCAGCCGTTCGAGCTGGTCGTTCTTCCGGCGGAGCTGCGCGGTCGTCCGTTCGAGCTCCCGGTTCTTCGTCGCGAGCTCGCACTCCCTGCGCCTGTGTTCGGTCACGTCGCGGGCGACGACGACCCATCCCGTCCGGGCGGGGCCCAGCGGCAGCGGGGAGACGTTCAGGCTGTAGTTGCGGGTCTCGGCGCTCTCACCCCCGCCCTCCTCGCGGGCGACGAGTTCGACGGTCCGGGCCGCGTCCGGGTCCTCGGGGAGCGCCCGCTCGACGGCCGGCCAGTAGTCGGCGACGGGGTCCCCGAGGACCGGTTCGGCCCCGAGCAGCGCGTCCGCCCGACCGTTGGCGTCGATGATCCGCGCCTCGTCGTCGAGGGCGACGAACGGGTCGCGCATCCGGTCGACGGCCGTCCGGCGCGCGACCGGCACCAGTTCCAGGAAGCGGTAGCGGAACAGCGCCCACGCCGCGACCAGTCCGCCGAAGACGAAGCTCAGCGGCGTCAGGTCCACCCGCGGGCCGAGGACCGACAGGGTGACGTGGCCGACGTCGGCGAGCAGCGGCCCGACGCCGGCGAGCGCCATCGCGCCCGCCTGCTTCCGGAAGACCCCCCGCCGGCGCAGCGCGTGGCGGAGCAACAGCGCGGTCGCCGCGGCGACCAGCACGTAGCTGTACGCCGCGTGCGGGTAGAACAGCGGGCCGTAGACCCTGTCGAGCCCGCCGCCCGGCAGGGGCGTCGTCCCCGGCGCCCAGAACTGCTCGTGGACCGAGTTCGTCCACGCGAAAACCTGCGTCGCGGTCGGGACCGCGAACAGAGCGGCCAGCCCCCGGCGCGACGGGAACCGCTGGCTGGTGTACTCCAGCGCCATGAGGAACCAGCCGACCGTGCCGACGCCGGCCGCGAGGATGACGAAGTTGTAGGCGACGACCGGCGAGACGACCGTCTCGAAGCCCAGCGCGGCCCCGTAGGCCGCGAGCCACACCGTCATCCCGCCCATCGAGAGCGCGAGCCCGCGGGCACCGACCTCCGACCGATGGGACAGCGCGACCCTGACCAGCGCCGCCGAAACGACGGCGCTCGCGACGGCTAGCCCCGCGACGACGTCCACGAACTCGACCATCTGACAGTGTATCCCTCGGACGCAGATAATTATAAAACTGGCTACCACTTCGCCGGCGACGGGGTCCGAAACGGGCGGAGAGCACCGGAGACAGGCGTCGACGACGCGAACCCGGACGGACGGCGCGGGCGGGGTCGTCAGTCGGAGTCGAACAGTCGCGCGAAGACCTTCCGTTCGGCGGTCCGGAGGTGCTGGGTGAACGTGACCCGGTTGATCCCGAGCGCGTCGGCGACCTCGGTCGCGTTGTGGTCGCGGGGCCGTTCGAAGTACCCCTTGTGGTACGCGATCTCCAGCGCCTGCCGCTGCTTGTCGGTGAGGTCCGCCGCGAGTCCCTCGTCGACGACCGGCTCCACGCCGGACTCGTCGGTCCTGATGCGCCCGACGTCCACCCGGGAGAACTCGTCGCGGAGCGCCCGGGAGAGCGCCTGGATGTCCCCCTCTCTGGGGTACGACACCGAGACCGTCACCGCGTCGTTCTCGACGGCGGTCCCCGTGACCTTCGCTCCGCGGTTCGCCAGCAGGCGTTCCGGCGTCAGGCCGTCGGCGACGAGTTCGACCCGGACGGGCGTCACGTCGTCGTCGACGCGCACCGACTCGACGCCCGGTACCGACGCAGCGTCCGGGATCGCCGACCCGGGAACGCCCGACACCCGGAGGAGATACAGCAGCGACCGGTCGCTCTTGACCGCCGTCGAGGCCAGCGACACCGACGCCCCGTCGGGGAGTCGGCGGCCGAACGCGACCAGCGGCACCTCGTCGCCGGCGAACCGGAACTCGACGGACACCGGCACCGAAGACACCAGCGACCGCTTCCAGCTCGCCGTCCGCAGCGCGTAGGCGATAGTCGCCGCGTAGTCCGACAGCAACCGACACTCCCGGTCGTCGAACGCCCCCGGCTGGGCCGCGAAGACCGTCAGGACGCCGACGCGCCCGCCGTCCTCGCCCAGGGGGACGGCCGCGGCGCTCCGGAAGCCGGCCGCCAGCGCCGCCGACCGCCAGTCGGGGTCGTCGGTCCCGGCGGCGCGGTCGCCCTCCGCCGGAGCGGTCGCGTCGGAGTCGTCCGATTCGATCCGGTCGACGACGCAGGCCTCGCCCCGGTTCCGCGCGATCAGGGCCGGGGACTCACCGTCACCGGCCCGCTGGGTGGAGCCGACGCGGTCGAGGTAGCCGCCGCAGTCGACCGCCGCCCAGGGGTCGAGCCCGTCGACCCCCTCCTCGATCCCGATCCACGCGCCGGCGTAGCCGTGTTCGTCGACGAGGAGGTCGCAGAAGGCCTGGCAGAGCGTCTCTCGCGAGGCGGTCGTGGTCACGATGTCGAGCATCGCCTCCTTGCTCCGGCGCTCGCGGGTCAGCGCCCGTCGGGTCCGGTACGCCTCGACCGCGGAGGTCACTCGCTCGGCCAGCAGCCCCGGGTCGTCGCTGTGGCGGCCCTTGCGGACGTAATCCGTCGCACCCCGCCTGATGGCCTCGCTGGCGACCCCCTCGTCTCCCTCGCCGGTCACGAGGACGAACGGCCGGTCCGAGTCGGCCCGGCGCACGGTCGAGAGGAGGTCGAAGCCGGTCGCGTCGTCGAGCCGGTAGTCGCAGACGACGCAGTCGGGATCGAGGCGTTCGAAGGCCGCCTCCGCCTCCGAGAGCGTCGTCGCCGTCGTGACGGAGAGCCGTTCGCGCTGGCGTTCGAGGAGGCGGGCCGCGGTCCGGCCCCACAGTTCGTCGTCGTCGACGACCAGCACCGTCGCCCGTGAGGAGAGGCCGTCGCCGGCGTCGGCCCCGTCGGTATCGGTGCCGTCGGGGGTCTCACCGGTCATCGACACCTCCCCCGGGAGACGGGAGCGGTCCCCGAGGACGACCCGTGACGGGCGGTGTCGGGCCCGCGGCCGGCCGACGGTACCCCTCAGGAAGCCCCTCGAACCTGCCGTCTGTGACCGGTTCCGGCGTCGCGGCGGCCGGTTCGCGGCCGGGTCGGTCGAACACTGGTTGAACCGTTGGCTTACGTACAGGTTCCCGACTCATATTACCGTTCGCGTCGCGGCGAAGGTCCCCGCCAGCAGCAGATCGGCCGCGACCGTCAGCCCCGACAGCGCGATGCCCAGCAGCAGCAGGTACGTCAGGAGGACGATGATGTTCCGTTTCGGCGTGTTCGTCCGGACACCCGGCACGACCGTCGCGACCGACCGCCGAGGCCGTCGCTCCGTCACTTCGGGCCACCCCTGGCACCGCTCGGCCCGCCGCGAGCGCGACCCCGTCGCTCGACGGGGTTCGGGCGCACTACCGGGGCTTCGACCGGGGACCCGCCCACGAGGAGCGGGGGACCCCCGCTCCCCGGAGCGTTCCCGGCACCGTCCGGTCCGTCTCCGGGGCCGCTCGGCCCGTTCTCGACGCCATCGGGGGTGTTCCCCGCTCCCAGCGGTCCGGGGACTGGGGCGTTCCCGGCGCCGGCGTTGCCGGCCAGCGTCGCGCTCACCGACTCCCGGTCGATCAGGACGCCGTGAGTGAGCCCGCCGGTCGCCGCGGCGAACAGCAGCGCCGCCGCCAGCGCGAGCGCCGCGAGTTTCGCCTCCGTGGGGCGGTCACTCCGGCCCATCGTCGCACTCCCGACCGTCGCGGCTTCGCGGCCCGTCGGCGGCGTCGCCGGTGCCGACCCCGCCGTCGGCCCGCCCCGCGACCGCGTCGTCCCCGCCAGCGCCGCCCGCGGTCACATCGTCCGACCCGGCGAGCGGGTCGCCCGCTTCGGCGCTCGGCGGCCCCTCGTCTCGGTCCGCCGGCCCGGTCGCCGCGGTCGCCGGGTCCGCCGGATCGGTCGCGACGAACGTCACGCCGTCTTCGAGCAGCGCGTACTCCCCGGCGACCTCGTCGTGGACGACCCACGCGTCCGAGTCCGCCGCGAGCTCCCGGAACGCGGCGATCTCGCGGACTTCGACCCGCCTGGCGCGCGAGCGGTCCGAGACGACGGTCCCGGCGACGACACGCTCGCCGCCGTCCGACGCCGCGTCCGAACCGCCGTCGGGGACCGTGTTCCGGTCCGGGCCGCCGCCGGGTCCGGATCCTTCGTCGGCCGCCTCCTCGGGCGTGGCACCGGCGAGAAACGCCACCAGCAGGAGCGCGCCGACGCCGGACCCGACGGCGACCACCGCCGCGAGCGGGCGGCGCGCCTGGAGAGCGTAGCGCCCGGCGACGACCGCCAGCGCCGCCAGCACGACGGCGAGCAGTCCACCGGCCCGCGGCGAGAGGGTCACGACCGGGCCGGACTCCCCACCGGTGGACCCGTCCGTCGACACGCCGGCAGGCGTCGCGTCCGCCCCGTTCTCGGGACCGTCGCCGCCGGCGTCGTCCGCGGCGTCGCGCCGGCGGACGAACGCGTTCCACGCCTCCGAGAGGACGAGCAGCGACAGCGGCGCGACCACCAGCGCGGCGAAGCCGTGGGTCGTGTTGGCGAAGCGGACGACGAACCCGAGGTAGGGGACCGCGAACAGCGTCGGGCCGAGCCCCGGCAGCGACGGCTCCATCACCCGCCCGGTGAGCTCGCCGGCCGACACCCGCTCGGGGTCGGGCGCCTGGTTGTTGTCGCCTTTCGTCTCGAAGACGAGCTCGCCGGCCTCCCGTTCGACCCCGATCACCCTGTGGGTCGTCGGCGGCTCGGTCGAGCCGCCGCCGAACGTGATCACGTCGCCAGCGGAGATCGCTGCCGGCGATACGTCGTCGACGATCACCACGTCGCCGGGGCTGATCGCCGGCTCCATGCTCCCGCTCAGGACGACGTAGCTGGCCTCGGCGCCCACGACCTGCGGGACCGCGAAGACCACGAACGGGACGACCGCCGCGACGAGCAGCGCCACCAGCGCCGCCCTGAGGAAGCTCCACCTGTCGTACGATGCGACCCGCGCCTGCACTCTGGTTCGGAAATTGTCAGTCATTGGCACACCCGTTTGATTCGAACTCGCCGCCGTCGACGTCGTACTTCAGTCCGCAGCGGCCGGGACACGGCGTCGGATTCGAGCGGCCGGACCCGGGGAAGCCGGGGCCGCGCTGGTCGTACGTCTCGCCGGTCCCCGCGACGAACCGCCCCGGCGAGGCCCGCTCGAAGACGTCCAGACTCGTCCCGTACTTGAGCAGGACCGTCCGGAGGGCGGCCGGCGCGTCGGTCAGTTCGAGGACCGACCCGTCGACCGCGAAGCGCAGGTCCGCCGGGCGGAGCCGCTCGCCCGAGGCCGCGCAGAACCCGACCCAGCTGATGTCGGCCGTCCCCGGCGGGCGGTCGCCGCACCCGGCCGGACAGGCCCACCCCGGGCCGAAGGTCCCGGGGTCCGCGACGTTGCGCGTCTGGACCGCGTAGAACTCCAGGTCGATCGAGACCGCGGCGTCGGCCGTCAGCGGCTCGCGGAGCTCCCACTCGACGGTCAGCCGCCAGTCGTCCCCCGGCGCGATCGAGCCGTCGAGCCGAACGCCGTCGCCCAGGCTCGCCCGGGCGTCGCCGAGCCGACCGCTGAACAGCCGCGTCTCGGTCCCGTCGGCGACCAGCGAGAGCGCGACCCGGAGTTTGCGCTCGATCTCGGAACACCGTCGACACCGCGTCCGGACCCAGACGTACGCCGGGTTGCTCGCGGGCGCCAGCGACAGGGCGACCGCGTCGCTCCCGCCGTCGCCGACCGCGCCGACCGTCCCGAAGGAGGCGTCGACCCCGCCGCTCGCCCACGACGCGCGGAGGTCGACGACGCCGCTGTCGGCCGACCCCTCGACCCGCTCGTCGTCGCGGAACACCGCCCTCGTCCCGACGCCGGCGCCGGTCGCCGCGACCGCGCCGGCCGAGGTGAGCCCCGCGAGGACGGCCCGCCGGGACAGCGACCCGTCGTCGTCGCTCACGGTCGACCACCCCGCCGCTCGGCGCCGCCCGGTCGGCGTCGCCTGGACCGGCCGGTGACCGCGACTACGGGGTCGGACCGGCCGGTCCCCGCGACACCGGCGTCGACCGCGCGCGATCCGGGAGTCGTGGCCTGGCGAGACACGGCGGTCACCTCGCGACCTCGAAGCCGTCCGAGTCGGCGTCGCCGGCGCCGCCGAACGTCACGGTTCGCGAGTCGGTCACGGCCCATCCGAGCCCGTCGTACAGCGGTCGGGACCGCTCGGCGTCGCCGCCCAGGTCCGCCCACAGCGTCGCGGTGACCTCGACGCGTCGACCGGCCCCCGGCTCGGGCGCGAGCCCGGTGTCCGTCCAGTCCGTCCGCGGGCGCTCGCCGACCGCGCTCGGCGCGGCGATCGGGAAGGGGTTCGCCTCCCAGACGGGGACCGGCACCGCCCGGTACTCCCCGGGCGCCAGGACGCGGACGCCGACGAGCGACGCAGGCGAAGTCGGGTCCCCGTCGCCGACCGACGCGGCGTGGACGCCGAGGACGAACGAGTCGCGCTCGCCGGCATCGGCCGCCATCCCGGGAGGCTGGTCGGCCAGCCCCCGGTCCCCGCCTGTCTCCGGCGCGTCCGTGGCGTCCGTCGCCTCCGGGGCGTCGGCTGCGTCCGGGGCGTCCAGCGCGTCCGGCGCGTTCGGGGCCCCCGGTGCGTCCGGGGCCCCGGCGTCGGGGCCGAGCGACACCGACGGCTCCGCGGGCGGCGAGGCATCGGGCCCGACCGCGGTCCGCGGCAGCAGGGCGCTTCCCCGCCAGTCGTCGGCGAGCCGGCCGATCGCCGTCTCCTCGGCGACCAGCGCGGCCAGCGGCAGCACCGACGGTCCCGGCCCGCGGGGACAGACGACCCGCGGGACGACGAACACGTACCCCGTCCCGGACTGGACGCACGCCACGGTCGTCACCTCCGCCCGCCGCTCGCCCGGCGTGGGGGGTCCAACGGCCGCGCGCGGCGGTCTCGACGGCCGAACGCGGCCGACGGCTCTCCGTCTCCCGAACGGTGCGAGTGATCCCGGATCATGCTTGTGCGTACCGGTCTCCCGGTGCAGGCCCACCGGCGGAGTCGAACCGCCGTGCTCCGAGTGGGCGAGTCGCCGCGTCGCGCCGCTATATCGTCACCTGGTCCGTCGAGTCGACCGCGCTGTCGTCGTCGTCCTCGAAGACGAAGTCCACGTCGTAGGTCCCCGACGGCGCCGCGATACCGCTCACCGTCAGCTCCAGGAAGGTGTCCGACGTGTACGTGTTCGAGTTGTCGGGGTAGTCGAGCTCGACGGTGGTCCCGTCGACCGCGACGACCTCCGAACCCGAGGGACCGACGCTCCAGGAGGTGTCGTCGACCGACGCCCCCGAGAGGGCGAAGGGGAACTCGACGTCGACCGTCTCGATGGTCGCCCCGAGGTCGTCGTCGCTGGGAAAGCCCTGCACCGTCACGGTCGCGGCCTCCTCCTCTTCTTCCTCCTCGCCGTCGCCGCCGTCGTCGACGGTGCTCGTGCCGCCGCCGTCGTTGCCGCGGCACTGCTCGGTGTAGAAGCCGAAGTCGAAGCTCACGGCGTCGCTCTGGACCTCGTTGCCGGCGTCGACCGGGAGCCACCAGCCGAACCCGATAAAGTGGTTGACGCCGGGCTGGAAGCACTCGCGGTCGGCGCTGTCGTCGGGGTCCGACAGCTCGTCGAAGCCGGTTTCGAGTCCCGCGTCCAGCGGGATCCCGGCACCCGAGGACAGCGCCGCCAGGTCGTCGGCGAGGGTCCCGCGGTGGAACACCTCCTCGTCCATGGCGATCGCGTCGGTGATCGCGCTCAGGACGCCCGACACCGCGCCGGGGTCGTCGCTGCTGAAGTAGTCGCCCTGCCCCCCCGCGATCTCGTCGCGGAGGTACGTCGAGAGCAGCGGGACGCCGGACTCGCCGTCGCGACCCGACGGCGCCCGGCCGTCGTTGATCCCGACGGCGAGGATCCGGTGATCGTTCCGGACGGTGTCGGCGATGTCCGCCGTCTCGTCGAGCTCCGCGTCCTCGACGACGGCGTTGTCGCTGTCGCCACCGCTGTACGGCCCGACTTGATAGCCGCCGACCTCGTAGGGCCCGTTGCCGTAGTTCGGGCCGCCGTCGGTGAACAGCACGACGAACGTCTCGGCGCCCGAGCGCGCGTTCGCGTCCAGTTCGGCCGCAGCGATCTCAAGCGCGGCGGGCATCGCGGTGCTCCCGTTGGCTGAGAGCCCGGAGAAGGAAACCGGTCCGTCGGTGAGCGCGGTGAAGTTGCTCACGTCGTCACCGAAGGACACGCCGCCCACGCGGGCGTCGGCGTTCGCGTCAAGACCGGCTGCGAGGTCGTTTGCCGCGGTCTCGAGCGCGCCCACGTCGTCGCCATTGAGTGACCCCGACGTGTCCACCGCGATCATCACGTCGACCGCCCCGACCGAGTCGTCGACGACGTTGTTGCCGTCGGTGTCGTACCACCAGATGGTCCGGATCTGCTCTGCCAGTTCCGGGTCGGCGGGGCTGTCGTCGACGGTCGCCTCCGGTCCGGTCAGGCCGTTCTCGGACTCGGAGACGCCGCGGGCCCGCAGCCAGACGTAGCCGGGGTTGTCACAGAGGTGGAAACTCAGCGTGAGTTCGCCGAAGTCCCCCGGTTTGATGTCGTCGAGGCTGACCAGCGGTTCGACCTCGCCGTCGACCAGCGTGTCCGCGTTGTTCGTCCGCAGCCCGCCGACCGGGTCAAAGTGCTCGTCGAGGTCGGCGCCGTCCCGGCAGGGGGAGTAGGCGAACTCGCCGTCCTGCATCTCCTGGACCCCGTCGTCGTTCGGGTCGGGGAACGACTCGATCGACGTGTTGGCCATGTACGCCGGGAGGTCCCCCTCGGCGACCCAGACCGCGGGGTTCTCGGGATCGGGGAGGCCGACGTAGCCGTCGCCGTCCGGTTCGACCCGGGTCACGTCCAGGTCGGCCGCGGGGTCGTCGAACCCGTAGCGTTGCGGGTAGGAGTAGTGTTCCTCCCAGTCGACCTTGAGGTCGAGTTCGCCCGCCGCGAACGTAGTGCTCTCGAACGATTCCTCGTCGCTGAACAGCGCGGACGTACCCAGTCCGGCGCCGGCGCTCGCGAGCCCGACCGCGCCGAGCCCGCCCAGCAGTTTCCGCCGTGAGAGTTCCATCGGTTCGTCGGTCATCGTACCACCCCGTCAGGGGCAGGCCCACCGGCGGAGTCGAACCGCCGCCGCGTCTCGCGGGCGCCAGCGTGGGCGTCGTCGGTCATCCCGCGGTCACGCCCCGTCGAACGGCGTCGCGTTGTTGCGGGTCTGTTCGGCGTCGAACCGAAGGGTGAACGTCACCTCGTCGCCCTGCACGTCGTTGCCGACGCGCAGCGGCAGTTCGAGCAGCTGGTAGAACCAGGCGGCGTCGGCGTTGCTCCCGACCGTCAGCGGCTCGCCGCTCCCGTCCCGGAGCACCACGCCCGACCGATAGACCTCGTGGGCCTCGTTCATCGTCGTGTAGTGGGCGCCGCTGGCGGTCACGCCGTCGCGGTCCGGCAGCTCCCAGGCCGAGAGGCCGGTGTCCTCGTTGTCGGTCGTCGTATCGAGTCCGGCGAGGTCATCCCGGCTGAGCCCGCCGCTGAGGTCCTCGTACGACGCCCAGACCGTCGACAGGAGCGCGTCGCCGAGGTCGCCCGGCGCGTCGGTGTCCGTCTCGGAGTCGGGGGTCAGGCCCTCGGTGTTCGAGTAGTCCTCGTCGACAGAGGTGACCCGCACGTACCCCGGGTTGGCGATCACCTCCGGGTTCCACTCCAGGAGGAGCCAGTCGCCCGGCTTCAGGTCGGACACCGCGATCGTGACCGCCTCGCCGTCGGCCGTGTCCTTCGGCGTGACCTCGGTGTTGTCCCGGACGGCGGGGGTGCTGTGGGCGATGTTGTCCACCGTGACGCGCAGGTTCAGCGCGCCCGCGCTCAGCTGGGAGTCCGCGAACGATTCCTCGTCGCTGAACAGCGCCGTCGTCCCGAGGCCCGCGCCGGCGCCGGCGACACCGATGGTGCCGAGTCCGGCGAGCAGCGAGCGCCGCGTGAAGCGGACGCCGTCCGTCGAGTCGTTGTCTCCGGTCATGGTTACTACACCCGTGTATCGGGCGAGGCCCGCCGGCGGAGTCGAACCGCCGTCGTCGCGGTGACGAGTCCCGGCGCGGGTCCCGGCGGCCGTGCCGCCGGAGCGGTCGCGCCGTCCGCGGGCGCGACCGAAGTCGCAGGGGGTGTGTGGGGTCGGGGGAACGGTTACCCGAGGCTCACTCGGGCGCGGCGGTCCCTTCGGGGGTCGAGGTCGGGTCCGGCGTCGCCGTGGGCTCGGGCGTCGCGGTCTCGCTGACCGCGCTGTCGCCGTCGAACGGCACGTCGTTGTTCCGGACCTGCTCGGCCTCGAACACGAGGTCGAACGACAGCGTGTCGCTCTGGATGATGTTGCCCACGTCCTCGGGGACGTACAGCAGGAGACACCACTCCGCCGAGCCGGCCCCCTCCGGAGTGCCGTCGGGCGTCTCCTCGGGGTCAGCGCCGACCACGAGCGGCTCGCCGTCGCCGTCGCGCATGATCACGCCGTCGGAGAACGTGTCGTAGGTCTCCTGCAGCGTCGATCCCTCGGAGGTGACGGGATCGAGGTTTTCCACGTGGTCACGAGGGTCGTCGCTGTCGGCGTCGACAGAGCTCTGGTAGACCTCGGCGAGCATGAAGTCCTGCAACTCGCCGGCCCCCTCCTCATCGCCGGGGTCGTTTTCGGCCTCGCTGTCGGTGGGTTCGGGCTCGGTGTACCCGTTCTCGTTCGTCGTGAGACCCTCTGCCCGCGTGCGGACGTAGCCGGGGTTGTCGCCGACCTCGAACTCGAAGCAGACGACGCCCCAGTCGCCGGGCTTGACGTCCGAGACCTGGATGCCGGTGACCGCCTCGCCGTCGGCGGTCGCCTCCAGCTCGGCCAGGTCGACCTGCTCGGCCCAGTACTCGTTTGCGGCCTCCACCGACGCGGTCACGCTCAGGTCGAGCGTCCCGGCGGTGATCGAGTTCCCGGTGAACGATTCCTCGTCGCTGAACAGCGCCGTCGTCCCGAGCCCGGCGCCCGCGGACGCGACACCGATGGTGCCGAGCCCGGCGAGCATCTGCCGGCGGGACAGTCCGAATTCCTTGTCTGACATGATTTGTCTCCACCCGTTCCGCGGGACGGCACGGGCTTGCTACGACCCACAGCGGGACGCCCCATAGGTAATTGCCGGATTTTTTATCAATCGTCCCGTTCGACGGGCTCGAACCCGTCGTTTGTCGGGAACAACCGGCGATTGTCCCACCAATGGAGTCGTTTGGCGGCTTAACCACGGGTTCAATCGGTGCGGGCGGGGTCGAACGGGCAGGTCGGTCCCGTGAACGGCGGGGTCGGGCGGCGGCGTCCCCGGAGCTCGACTGTCTGCGGACGGTTTCGGGATCGGTCCGGCGGTCGTCGACGGGGTTTAACCGACCGTTCGGCCGTCCGAAACGACCGGTTCGGTCGTAAACCGCCCGATAAGCCGAGTCGAACGATCGGGCCTTTCGGAGCCTGTCGGGCAGAAATTCGGCAAAGCGGGTCGATAATTAAGCGGGTGGGGGGCGTGGCCACCTCCGGGAAGGGTATGGGTACGTTACGAAACACGCGGTCGTTAGCCGAGGAACAGATCCACGACGTTCTCAGGAACGAGCGGCGACGGGCGGTACTCACGCACCTCCAGCGGACCATCGGGTCGGTCTCGCTGCGCGAGCTGTCGGTCTCCATCGCGGAGCGGGAGTCGGGCGAGTCGCCGCCGCCGACGGACCTCCGCGAGAGCGTGTACAACTCCCTCCACCAGACGCACCTGCCGAAACTGGACCGGGAGGGCATCGTCGTCTACGACAGGGACCGGAAGACGGTCACCCTCGACGAGTTCGCTCGCGAGGTCGACATCTACATGGAGGTCGTCTCGCCGTACGGGATCACGTGGGCGTCGTTCTACCGCGCGCTGGCGACGATCGGGCTGATCGTCCTGCTGAGCGTCGAACTGGAGTTTCCGGTGTTCGCGCGGCTCGACCCGATACTCCTGATCACGGTCATGCTGCTCGCCGTCGCCGTCTCGACGAGCTATCAGCTCTGGAACCGACGCTGGTTCGTCCTGTGGGCACTCACCGACTGACCACGGCCACCGCGACCCGGCGAGTCGCCCGACCACCCCTCCGGCGGTCCCCGGCCCGCTCGCGCGGTCAGCCGTGTCGTCCCTTCTGATAGACCAGTACGAGCAACACCGCAAGCAGCGACAGCTCCGCGTAGACGCCGTTCAGCACCGCGGGCGTCGGCGTCCACGACGACGGGTCGGCCACGGCGAGCACGAGCCCGACCGCGGCGACGGCGATGCTCCACTCCAGGCGGACCGGATCCGCCGACTCCGCCCCGTTCGAACCCGTCGTCTCCCCCGCGTCTACCCCGTCGCGTTCCGAGCCGACGATGGCGAGGCCGCGCGGCTCCACCGTGACGGTCTTGCGCTCTGAATCGTAGTCGACGACGTCGTGGTGGGCCAGTTTCGGCAGGTGGGTCTGGTGGAGCGTCACGTAGACGCTCTGGCGCTTGTTCCGCGGGGGCGGCCGCTCGCCGGTCTCGGCGGCCGCGATCTCCTCGGCGAGATCCGAGAGGTCCCACGTCCGTTCTCTCCCCAGCAGTTCCAGCACTCGCATCCGCCGCTCGTTGCTCAGTAGTTCGTGGACCGTCGTGCGGTCCAGTTCGTCGCACCTATCGTCCCCACCCGGCGGCCCGAGCCCCGGAGACGACGCCTGTGGCGTGATCGGTCGTGACATGTGTAGCGGTCCCTGCCAGTTGCCACTGGCCGTGGCGCTGGCGGTGTTCCCTGACCGTTCCGGCCGGCTATCCACACCCGTAGAACCCACCGGAACGTCGCCTGTTCGTTTGCCGCCTACCGACTAATCGCTAGTGACTACATGCGTAGTATGATCGGTTACTATTCTGATTGTTTCCCGTCCGGGGCCCCGGCCCGCACGGTTTTGTCCACGGGTGCGGTACGTTGACACATGGAACGGGCCAGCACTGACGGCGGCCGACGACCAGGGGACGACGGACCCGACGGACGCACTCGCCACGGCGGCTCGGGTCACCGCCCGGACGGGAGCGGGCGCTGTGACTACTGTCGGCTCCCGGTCCCGGGCGACCCCGTCGTCGCCGAGCGCGACGGCCACCGGTACACGTACTGCTGTGTCGCCTGTCGGGAGGCCGCAAGCGAGGGCGACAAGGTCTTCACCCAGTACCACGGCTTCCGGCGAGT
This sequence comes from Halosimplex halophilum, assembly GCF_004698125.1. Lineage (NCBI taxonomy): Archaea > Methanobacteriati > Methanobacteriota > Halobacteria > Halobacteriales > Haloarculaceae > Halosimplex > Halosimplex halophilum. The sequence goes on along the minus strand of NZ_ML214297.1, from coordinate 1,970,181 downwards.
TCCCACGGGCGTCGACCCGCTGGACGAGAGCCTCCCGCAGGGGATCCCCCGCAACTCGTTCGTCCTCCTGACGGATCTTGCGGGCACCCGGACGGAGTCGATCCAGGCCGAACTCGTCTGGCGCGCGCTCCAGCGGGGCGAACCCGCCGTCTTCGTCTCCTTCCTCGAACCGCCGATGTCGGTCGTCCAGGAGTTCGTCACGCTGGACTGGAACGTCCTCCCCTACCTGGAGTCCGGCCAGCTGCAGATCCTCGACTGTTTCACCTACCGCCTCGAGAACCGCGAGCGGATGTACGACCGGCTCAACGACTGGAACACCTTCCTCTCGGAGACGGCCGCCGACGCGACCACGCAGGTCCGCGACCCCACCGAACTGGGCGAACTCCACAACCGCATCGACGACGTGCTCGAATCCCGCGACATGGAGGACCGGGGGATCGTCGTCGTCGACTCGCTGACGGAGTTCGGGTCGCTCGTCCAGCCGGTCCAGGCCTACGACTTCCTCAAGGACGTGCGCGCGGAGGTGTGCAAGAGCCGGTTCGTCCCCATCTACGCCGGCGCCACGGTCACCGGCGAGGACCAGCAGTTCCCCCACGACCTGAACTACATGGTCGACGGCATCGTCGAACTCAACCTCGACGAGGAGCTGGTCGAGGGGTCGCTGATGAAGCAGATCCGCGTCCGCAAGATGAGCGGCGTCCTCACGCTCCCGAAGTGGACGCTCTACGAGTACACCGCCGGCGAGGGGATCGTCACCATCGAACTCCACGAGGGACCGCCCGGCGAGGGCGACGGCGAGCAGAGCGGCCCGGTCGACCCGCAGCAGGACGGAGAGCCGTCAACCGGGTCCGGCGACGGGGCGGCGGGCGGCGGTCTCGGCCAGGGACCGCCCGCCGGCCAGTCGGCCGAGGGCGGGCCGGTCGACGACTCGCCGGCCGGCGGGTCCGACGGGAGTCAGGCGGCCGGTGACGGCGACGAGGAGTGACCGCGGCGGGGACCGTCAGTCGGTCCGCGGGAGTGCCACCGCACCGGCGGCGACGGCGACGGCGGCGAGCGCGACGAGCGCGAGCAGGTAGCCGAGTTCCGGGGCGAGCGGGCCCGTCGGCGGGACCGCGCCGCCGTCGGTCGTCGCGCGGACGCCGCGGGCGAAGTAGGTCAGCGGCGAGAGCATGGTCGCCGGCTCGAACCACCCCGGGAGCAGATCCAGCGGGACGAACGTCTCCGAGAGGAAGAGCAGGGGGAGCGCGATGGTGTTGCTCGTCGCGATGACGCCGTCCTGGGAGTCGGCGGTCGCGCCGATGACCGCGCCGACTCCGCAGAACAGCGCGACGCCGACGACGACGTAGGCGACGAGCAGGAGGGCGACGGCCGGCGACAGCGGGATCGCTGCGCCGGTCAGCGCGACGACCAGCGCCAGGAGCATGAGCGCGGCGAGGCCGATGACGACGACGTTGACGACGGTCTGTGCGAGCAGCCACTCGGCCCGCGTCAGCGGCGTCGTCGCGAGCTTCTCGAAGCGGTTGCCCTCGCGGTGGCGCGCGACCTCGCTGCCGACCCGCGACAGCGGCGTGAACAGGACGACCACGGCGAGGTATCCCGGGACGTAGTAGACCGCCGGTTCGGTGAACAGCCCGCCCCCGGTCGGCTGGGTCTGGACCAGCGCGCCGAAGATGACGACGATGAGCAGCGGGAAGAGGAAGGTGAAGAACACGGCCGTCCGCCGGCGGAGGAAGGAGCGCCAGCCCGCGCGGACCGACGCGGTCACCCGACCGGTCCGGGTCATCGCTCGCCCTCCGCGGAGGGGTCGCCGCCGGCCCCGCCCGCGACCGCCGCGCGCTCGCGGCGCCGGCCGTCGTAGGCCCCGCCACCGCCGGCGAGTTCGAGGTACACGTCCTCCAGGTCCGGCTCCGACCAGGTGAGCGCGTCGTAGCTGGCGCCGGCCGCGGCCAGCGCGTCGACCACGTCGCCGATGGCCTCCGGCGGCACGTCCGAGACGACCAGCGAGTCACCCGCCCGCTCGGCCGGGAACGACAGGTCGAGCGCGGCGGGGTCGGCGTCGGTCTCGACGACGAGGCGGCTCTCGCCGCCGTACTCCGCAACGAGCGCGTCGGGGTCGTCCGCTGCGACGAGCCGGCCGTCGGCGAGCAGCCCGACGCGGTCGGCCAGCCGGTGGGCCTCGGTCATGTCGTGGGTGGTGAGGACGATGGTCGTCCCGCCGTCGGCCAGCGATTCGAGGAGGTCCCACAGCGCCCGTCGGCCGGCGGGGTCGATGCCGGTCGTCGGCTCGTCGAGGAAGAGCAGGTCGGGGTCGTTGACCAGCGCCGAGCCGACGCAGGTCCGCCGCTTTTGGCCGCCCGAGAGGTTCTCGTACCAGGTGTCGGCGTCGTCGGACAGTCCCACGTCGTCGAGGACCGCCTCGACTGACCGGGCATCGTCGTAGAGGCCGGCGTAGTAGTCGAGCAGTTCGCGGGCGGTGAGCCGCGCGGGCGGGTCGAACGCCTGCGGGAGCAGGCCGACGCGCTCGCGGTCCACCTCGCGCGGGTCGGCGCCGAACAGTTCGACCGACCCGTCGGCGTCGGTCGTCCCCGTCAGCGCGCGGACGAGCGTCGTCTTGCCCGCGCCGTTGGGGCCGACGAGCGCGAACACCTCGCCCGCGTCGACCGAGAGGGAGACGCCGTCGAGCGCGACCGTCTCGCCGTAGGACCGGCGCACGTCCTCGGCGACGAGCGTCGCTGTCATGGGCGAATCGACGGCAGCGCGGCGCAAAGGCGGTTCGGTTCGGGAGTGCCCGGGCCTGCCCGGACGAACGGAGGGCAGAAACGGATTCGGAGGGGAGGACGGCGTCAGCGGGGGAATGGAGAGGCGAACGGCAGCAGAGCGGGATGGAGGGCCGAACGGCAGCGGGGAACTCGGACGGGAGGGCCGAGCGTCGGCGGGGGAGGGACGGCGACGGGGCGAGGGGAGGGGCGCGTCAGCGGGGAGTCGGTGGAGGGGAGCGTCAGCGGGGAGTCGGATGGAGGGGAGCGTCAGCGGGGAGTCGGATGGAGGGGGACCGTCAGCATGGGGATCCGGGTCGCAACGGGCGGGGAGTCAGGCCGCGCCGGGGGAGGGGTCCGGCGGCGGCGTCTCGGCGGTCCCGTCGTCGCCGTCGCGGCGGCGGGCGGCGATCGTGAGCGCGCCGGCGCCGAGGCCGAGCAGGGCGACGCCGAACGTCAGCAGGTCGCCGAAGAGGGGGATCCGCGCCAGCAGCTCGATACCGACGACGCCGACGACGAGCGCGGCCCAGCGGTCGTCGACGCCGGCCTCGGCGAGCACGCGCCGCCCGACGAGGTACTCGCCGTAGACCAGCGCGACCCAGGCCGCCAGCGCGAAGACGGCGCCGCCGGCGAACGCCAGCGGCAGCCCGATGACGGTCATCGCTATCGCGAGCAGGGCGGCCGGGACCGCGATCATCGTCGCCAGGCCGGCGGCGACCGAGCGACCGGGCTGGTCGGTCACCGTCTCGACCATCTCCCCCGAGAAGTCGGGGAAGACCACGAGCAACAGGGCGCCGACGGCCAGGGCCCCGACGGCGGTGAGGAGGCCGACGACCGGCGAGGGCAGGAACGCCAGTTCGTCGAGCGCTTCGAGGTCGTCGACGGTGATACCCCACTGGAGGCCGTCGAGGCTCAGGCTCTCGTCGTGGGTCACCGTCCCGTCGACGGTGGCCCCGTCCGCGCGGTCGAGGCTCTCGCCGTAGGCCACGTCGCCGTGGACGGTCGCGCCGTCCTCCAGGCGAACGGTCTCGGAGCCGGTCACGTCGCCGTCGACCGTCCCGGCGACGGTGACCGTCCCGGCCGCGGCCTCCACGTCGCCGCCGACCGCGGCGTCGGGGCCGACCTCGACCGAGCCGGCGGCCGCCTCGACCGTGCCGCCGACGCGGCCCTCGACGGTGACCGAGCCCGCGGCGGCCTGCACGTCGTCGGTCACCTCGCCGGTGACCCGCACGGAGCCGGCGGCGGCTTCCACGTCGCCCTCGACGGTCCCGTGGACGACCACGTCGCCGCTCACCACCTCCAGGTCGGAGACCGTCTCGTCGGGCCCGACGACCACGTCGCTGCCGACGGTCTGGTCGGCGAACTGACCGTCGGTCGGCGCTTCAGCGGCGGGGGCGCCGTTCGCGAACGGTACTGCGGCCGCCGCGCCGGGGACCAGCGCGGCGGCGAGGGCGAGCGCACAGACGAGCGCGACGAACCGCGTCGCGCCGGCGGGGGAGTCGGTCCGGCTCATGCAGTTCCACGTAGCCGCCGCTATCCCCTATATAAAGGTGGAGAGTTTCCGACCCGGTAGTCCGGGGCAAGGCTTATATAGTAATTCAGAGAGTGGCCCGCACGTCTCGGACGATGGCGTCGACGTCGAAGGTGTCCCGCTCCTTGTCGTAGACGATCTCGTCGCCGACCTCGACGCGGAAGACGCCGTGGTCGCCCATCACGAGTTCGAAGCGGTCGATCTCGCCTTCGAGGCTCGAGAGGATCGCCTCCTGGGTGTCGAGCGCCCGCTCGCGGAACCCGCAGGGGACGCAGTACTCCAGCGTGACTGTGGTCATGGATCCCCGTAGGCGGCTCTCGGCGATAAAGGTGTGCGACTCCTCCGGGAGCGTTCGGTGCAGGCGAGAGAGATGGGCGAGGCGCGCTCGCGCCGAGGGCTTTCACCGCCTGCTGTCGACTGCGGTCGATCCGATTCAGAGCGAGCCCACACCGGGAATAGGACTCACCCGTCGAATGCAAGGTCAACGCAGTTGTCCGCTACGGCCCGACTACACCCATGGCCGAGAACGACACCGACCACGAGCAGGGCGTCGAGTTCGGGTCCATCGAGTCGGTCTTCGAGGAGGTGTCCTACCCGGTGACGGCGGGGGACCTCGCCGAGGAGTACGGCGACCGGGAGGTTCAGCGCACCAGCGCCGACCCCATCGCGATCCGTGACCTGTTCGCGGGCGCCGGCGACCAGTCGTTCGAGTCCGAGGAGGAACTGCGCCAGGGGATGCTCAACATGATGCCCGCCGAGTCGGTCGGCCGACAGCGCTACTCCGACCGGGGCGGCTCCGACCGGGAGGACATCGACTCGGCGGAGATGGCCGACGACAACGAACAGCAGAGAGAGGACCGCGGCGGGTGACCGGTCCCGGAGCGACCGGCCTCAGACCGTCGGGACGGGCACTTCGTCGAGCACCGAGTCGACGACCGAGGACTTGCGGACCTCGTCGACGCGGGCGTCGGGCGTCAGGACGACGCGGTGGGCGAGCACCGGCTGGGCGACCCGCTTGACGTCGTCGGGGGTGACGTACTCGCGGCCGACCATGGCGGCGCGGGCCCGGGTCGCCTCCAGCAGGCGCTGTGTCCCGCGCGGGGAGACGCCGACCTCGACGCGGCGGTCCTCGCGGGTCGCGCGGGCGATGGCCGAGACGTAGGTCACGAGGTCGTCGTCGACGCGGACGGACTCGGGGGCCTCACGGAGGTCCGTCACGAGGTCCTGGTCGAGCACCGGCGAGACCGACGGGCTCTGCTCGCTGCGGCCCAGCCGGCGGTGGAGCAGCTCCTCCTCGCCGGCCTCGTCGGGGTAGCCGATGGAGCTCTTGACGAGGAACCGGTCGACCTGCGCCTCGGGGAGTTCGAAGGTGCCCTCCATCTCGACGGGGTTCTGCGTCGCGAGGACGAAGAACGGGGAGGGCAGCTCGTAGGTGTCGCCGTCGACGGTGACCTGTTCCTCTTCCATCGCTTCGAGGAGGGCGGACTGGGTTTTGGGGGGTGCGCGGTTGATCTCGTCGGCCAGCACGACGTTGGCGAAGAGCGGTCCCTCGTTGAACTCGAACTCGCGCTCGCGCTCGTTGAACACGTGGGTACCGGTGATGTCGGCGGGCAGCAGGTCGGGCGTGAACTGCACGCGCGAGAACTCGAGCCCCAGGGCGGTGGCCATGCTGCGAGCGGTGAGCGTCTTCCCGGTCCCCGGCACGTCCTCCATGAGGACGTGGCCGCGGCCGACGAACCCCAGGAGCACCGTTTCGAGGAACTCCCGGTCGGCGATGACCGCCGAACCGATCTCGTCGAGGACCCGGTCGCACTCCGCGCTCGCTTCGCTTACGTCCATGGAGTCCCGTGAGCGCGCCGACAAGTTAGGCGTTGGGTCTGGCGGCGGGCCAGTGCCGTCGATCCCCCGACGCCGACGGGACGGATCGTAACCGATAAAGTCGCCCTGCGTGTAGCGGGAGGTGAGCCGAGGTAGCCTAGCCTGGCCAAGGCGCCTGCTTCGAGAGCAGGTCTCCGCAAGGACTCAGGAGTTCAAATCTCCTCCTCGGCGTTTCTCACCGTCACCGACCGCGTAGCGGCCGCTCGCGGGTCAACCGGACTGTCACCGTCACGCGACCGCGAGTCCGACGGCGACGAGCGCACTCGCGACGAGGAGATAGGCGGCGGCCGACAGCGCCCAGTCGCGGCGCACGGGGCCGACCCGCTCGTCGGGCACCCGGCCGTAGGTGGGGACGACGACGAACGAGAAGAACCAGTTCATCAGGACGAACAGCGCCGCGGCCGCCGCGACGACCGCGGGGGCGATCCCGTCCAGCAACCACCGGGCCGCGGTCACGCCCGACAGGAAGAGGACGCCGGTCGCGACGCCGGCGCCGTAGTGGGCGGCCGTCGCGACGCCGTCGGGCGCCGAGTCGAGGGTCGCGTCCGAGAGCGTCCCGGCGGCCACCCGCGGCGCGGTGGGTCCCTCCGGGAGGCGGCCCATCGGCAGGTCCATCCCCAGCGTCGCGACCAGCCCGACCGCCGCGCCGGCCAGCAGGCCGACCGGCAGCCAGTCGACCGTCAGCGTTCCGACCGTCATGGCGGCGGTGAGGCCCGGACCGGCAAAACGGGACCGACCAACTGGTTGGGCCAGCGGGCCGGCGTCTCGGGCACTGCGCTCAGTCGCCGGTCCCGGGGTTCTGGTAGACCGCGGTGACGATGCCGGCGGTCTGGCCGAGGCCGACGGCGGCGATGCCCACCGCGGCGTCCACGCCGGAGCCGGCCAGCCCGTAGGTGGCGGTGCCGGCCAGCGCGAGGATGGCGCCGGCGAGGTAGATCCGGTTGAACGGCGGCGCCATCTCGGCGGCGGTCGCCACGTAGGCCAGCGCGGGGATCACCATCCAGCCGTACAGCGTCACCGGGAGGACCGGGTCGGCGCCGGGCGTGACCGCCAGGTCGACGGCGCCGACGAGCGTGATGACGAAGCCGAGGACGATCACCCCCTGCCAGACGGCCAGCACGGGCCCGGTCATCTCGTCGCGGGCGACGACGGCGAACGCGCCGAGCAGGACGGTCATCACCGAGAGCCCGACGAGCAGGACGTGGCGGGAGACGACCGGCGAGACGTGGGCGGCGAGGGTCAGCGCCCACGCCGCCGGGACGAGGACGGCGGGAGCGACGTCTGTCAGCGAGCGGCTCACGGCGAGCGCTACGGCGGACTCCGTGTTCGGCGTTTCGGTCTCCCGAGAACACGAGGTTGCGATTTCAGAGCCGCGCGAGGAGGAAGATCAGCGCCGACACCGACAGGGCGGCGGTGATGATGGCGCCGGCCAGCGGCGCGCCCATCGAGACGGCGGCGTTGGCCGTCGAGGCGAGCATCTCCGTGCGGTCGTTGCCGAAGACGGTCACCTCGGCGTTCTCGGTCTCCATGCCCGCCTCGACGGGTTCGAGGTCGTCCTTCGCCGCCGCGACGAGGTCCTCGATGGCCGCGACGATCTCGGACTCGGGGAGGGCGTCGCCGACCTGGTTCTCGGCCTCCATCGTGTTGACGACGTGGGTGTCGGTCGTCAGCACCTCGACGCGGTCGACGGCGTCGACGGCCTCGACGATCCGCTCGCGGAGGCCGGGGACCATGTTGTTGCCGTCCACGAACACGTAGGCGGTCTGCTGGCCGTCGACCTCGAAGACGGCGACGCGGATGCCCAGCGGGCCGATGCCCTCCTCGGGCTCCCAGTCGGTCTCGTCCCAGGCGACGCCACAGCGGAAGGGCTTGCGGGTCGCGGCGGCGAGCCGGGCGCCGGCGTCGCGGGCGCCGTCGATCATGTCGAACGAGCGCTTGCTGCCGGGGACGACGTGGCCCAGGTCCTCGCCCGCCAGCCCGTTGTTGCAGTTGTGCGCGTCGGCGAGCATCACCTCCTCAAGGTCCTCGCTGCGGGCCTCGGCGACCGCCGAGAGGCCGACGGCGTACTCCACGTCGTCGGCGAACTCGGGGGAGAACGTCGACGCGAGGAAGGCGCCGTCGCCGAACGCCTGGCCGGTCAGGGTGGCCTCGCCGGACTCGACGCGGACCGATTCGGTGGCGGTCGGGCCGTACTCGATGCGCTGGTAGGCCGTCTCGGCGGTGTCGATGACGGTGTCGACCTCCCGCTCGGTGACGAGGTTGAAGTCGTGGCCGGCGGTGGCGTGGGGCGGGAAGGCGAGGCCGTCGGCCTGCTCGGCGATCCGCCGGGGGAGGTTGCCGCCGCCGATGTCGCCCATCGGCCCGGGGTGGAGCATCGGGAGGACGAACCGCGCCTTCTCGCCGCCCTCGGGCCGGCGCACCGAGAGGACGGTCACCGGGACGATGGCGTCCTCGCCGATGTCCTCGAAGAACGTCTCCAGCTCGCGCGACCCCTCGGCGACGTGGCCGATGAACCCGCGGACGAAATCGAGGACGGAGACGCCGAGGCTGCGTTTCCAGGGCTGGTCGATGACGGTGAGAAAGAGCCAGACGCAGCCGGCATAGACGAGACAGATGAGCGCGAGCAGGCCGAACTTCCCGGGGTCGATGTACTGCATCTCGGCGATCCGCTGGGGCGCCTCGTCGGGCCGGAAGAGGAACGCGCGGGCGACCGGACCGCCGCCGAACTCCATGTAGCGCATCGTCCCGCTGTAGACGAACAGCAGGAGCGCGGCGGAGGCGGTCTGGATGCTCGCGGCCGCCGACGCGACGACCAGCCGCTGGCGGGAGACGGCCATGATGATGAAGAGGCGCAGGGCGAAGATCGACGCCAGCGCGACCAGCAGGGCGTCGACGACGAACTCCTGACCCAGCGGCGTCGCCACCGCGACGACCGCGGCGACGGTCAGCACGCCGATGGTGATGAGCTCGCAGGCAAGCGCCAGTAGCGACGCCTGGTTGCGCGAGAGCTGGCCGCCGAGCTTGCGGTCGACGTACGGCGTGAACACGCTCGCCGCGACGGTCGGGATACCGATGTAGAACAGCCCCTCCCAGGCGTCCTCGAAGACGAACCGGGAGTCGAAGGCCGCCACGCCGGCCACCGCCGCGATGAGCAGGGCGAAGCCGACGCTGGAGTACCAGCTGGGCGCGCGGAAGACGAACCGCGAGAGGCTCGCGAGGTTGCCCTGGGTGGTCGTCATGACTAACCTTGTCCACCAATGACCGTACGATCACTTCAAACGTGGGAGTTCCGTCAGACGCCCGTCAGCGGTCGGTTCGGGCGCCGAGACTCCGAGATCTCCGGTCGGAATCGCGCAGTCGTGCGGAGAAATAACACGCCGCAGGAGGGCGGCCGTCCGCGGTCACCTGACGGCGGTCGGCGTCGGTCGTCCGCGGTCGACTACTCGCAGATGTCGAGGAAGTTCTCGAAGACCTCCTCGCCGCGCTCGGTGTGGGCGACCTCGGGGTGCCACTGGACGCCGTACAGGTCGCGGTCGGTGTCGCTCATCGCCTCGACGCCGCAGACGTCGCTCTCGGCGGTGCGCGCGAAGCCCTCGGGGACGCGGACGACCTCGTCGGCGTGGCTCGCCCAGACGCGGGTGCTCGGGGCGAGCGAGCCGATCAGGGGGTCCGCGTCGTCGAGCACGTCGACGGTCACGTCGGCGTAGCCGCCGTAGTCGCCCTCGCCGACCTCGCCGCCGAGTTCGCGGGCGATGACCTGGTGGCCCAGGCAGATACCGAGGACCGGGATATCGAGGTCGAGGTAGTCGGGGCAGTTGCCGATGCGGTCGATCGAGGGGCCGCCCGAGAGGACGAGCCCGTCCGCGTCGATCTCCGCCGGTGGCGTCTCGTTGTCCACGAGTTCAACGTCCACGCCCATGTCCCGGAGCGCGCGCTGCTCCAGGTGGGTGAACTGGCCGTGGTTGTCGATCACGTCGATGCGGGTCATTACGCCCCCGTAGCCCACCGGGCGGTAAAAGGCGTCCGGAACGCGCAGAACCCGCCAGCGGCGGGACACTCGCGACGGGACACTCCTGGGGCCGCGCGACCGTGTCACCGCACTTATGCCCGGTCCCCGGGACCGGTCGGTAGATGCGACGCATCCTCCGGGTCGTCGTCGGCTTCGCCGTCGCGCTCCTCGCGGTCGGCGGGTTCCTCTGGGTCGTCGGGCCGCGGCGCGTCCTCGCCGAACTGGCGGGCGCCGACCCGGCGACCTACGCGGCGGGCTTTCTCGCGGTTGTCGCCGCCTTCTACTGCTGGAGCGAGGCGCTGGGGCGGCTGCTCGCGGGCGTCGGCCACGACGTGGGCGGCGCCCGCTACCGCGCGGCGTTCATGAGCGGCGAGTTCGCGAAACAGGTGGTCCCGATGGGCCACTCCGGCGGTCCGGTCTTCGTCTCCTACGCGGTCAGCCGCGAGACCGACACGCCCTACGAGGCGGCGCTGGCCGCGGCGACGGTCGTTGAGTTTGTCAACGTCGCGGCGTCGATGGGGCTCGCCGGCGCCGGCCTCGCGGTCGTCCTGCTGAGGAGCGACGGGCCGGTCACGCCGCTGTTCGCGGCGCTGCTCGTCGGCTTCGCGGTCGCCGTCGTCGCGCTCGGCGGCGCCGCGCTGGTGGTCAACTCCCGCCGGGCGCTCGTCGAGCGGCTCGTCCTCCGGGCCGCCGGCGTCGGCCGGGCGACCCTGGGACGAGTCTCCGCCCGCGCGCGCTCCGCGCTGGCGGCCGACCGCGTCGGGGGGACCTTCGGCACCTACTACGCGGCGTTCGACCGGGCGCTCGCCGACCGGGCGGCGGTCGGGCGAGCGGCCGTCTTCTCGCTGGCCGGCTGGGCGCTCTTTCTCGCGCCGATGTACACGAGCTTCCGAGCGATCGGCGAGCCCGTGCCCTACGCGCTCGTCGTCTTCGTCGTCCCCGTGTTGAGCCTGGTCAACGTCGTGCCGCTCCCCGGCGGGCTCGGCGGGTTCGAGGTGGCGCTGGCCGCCGTCGTCGTCGCGCTCGCCGGGCTGGAGCTGCCGGCGGCGACGGCCGGCGTCTTCCTCTACCGGCTGTCGAACTACTGGTTCGTCGTCCTGCTGGGCGGGGTCGCCGCGGCCTGGGTCTCGGTCCGCCTCGCCGACCCGCCGAGCCCGCTCGCGCCGACCCCGGAACCCGACGGAGCGTCCGCGGAGTCGGCGACGGACGGCGAGTGAGGCGCTGTTCGGTCTTTCGTGCGTACTTACCGTCGGCATCCGCGCGCCTGTGGCGCGCGGTTCGACCACCGGAGCCGTCGGAGACGGCGGAGGTGGCCTTTTTCACCCCTGTTTTTGCCGGCGGTTCCCCGCAGGGAGCGGAGCGACCGAGGAAACCCCGCCGGCAAAAAGATGGTCTGAACTGAGCAGTACCAGTCCGTCCCGCAGGGGCGGTCCGAGACGGTCCGAGCCGTTCAGACGCGGGTCGCCTCGACGGACAGCTCCTCGTCGACGACGAGTTCGAGGGTCTCGCCCTCGCAGGGGATCGCGAGTTCGACGGTCCAGGGGTCGGTCGAGCGGACGGTGAGGTGGCGGTCGGTCATCGCCCACTCGAACTCCCAGTGGGGACGGCTCGTCACGTCGACGCCGTGGTCGTGGAAGAAGGAGACGACGGCGGGGTGATAGAGGAGCGCGAGGCCGACCGACATGTACTGGCTGGCGCCGCAGTTGTCGCAGTCGGTGCCGACGAAGGCGTCGAACCGGTCGCTGCCCTCGCTCCAGACGGCCTCGCCGGGGACGAACTCGGTCTCCAGGGGGTTGACGCAGGTCGGGCAGACGCCGCGGGCGTAGGCGAGCATCTCGTGGCGGTTGTACTGGTCGACGCGTTCGAGCACGTCGCGTCTGTCGCCCGTCTCGACGGCGCTGGGGGGCACCTGCGTGTGCGAGTAGAGGTGGTCGCAGTCCGGACAGCGAAGCTCGAACGTGCCCTCGTCGTAGTACCCCTCGACCGGGGCCCCGCAGAAGTAGCAGTCGAGTCCGATCTCGAACGCGTCGAGGGAGACCCGGCGGTTGACGCTCCCCGCGCGGACGAGGCGGTAGAGGGCGAGTCCCTCCGAGCGGAGGGTGTAACCGTCCTCGCCGCGGTCGACGAACTCGCCGACCAGCTGCGAGAGGTGGTAGTTGAACTGCCCGCTGTCCATCCCCGGGTCGACGCGCTCGCGTAGCTCGGAGAAGGCGATCCCCTCGTGGGGCCGCTCGCCGAGCGCGCGGAGGATCGCCGCGCGCGTCTCGTTGCCGACCAGCGCGAAGGCGTCCTCCGGCGCGGCGTCGGCCGACGGGTCCGGGTCGTCGTCCGGCATATCGGGTCCTTCCCGAGTCACCGCGAAATAGGTTGGGGCCGTTCCGGCACCCGACCACTTACCCGTCTGGACCTCTCACGTCGGATCGATGCCCGACGAGGAGCGCCCGCGGTCGGGACCGGGCGGACGCGGCGACCGGCCCGCCGTCGGCTGCGACGCCTGCCAGTCGGTGATCGACGACGAGAGCGACCGGACCGTCTCCTTCCTGCTGCTCGACCACCTCACGATCCCGGTCCGGAGCTGCGAGACGCACCTCGACCGCTTCTCGACGATCTGCGGCCTGACCAGCGAGGACGCCGCCCGCGTGCTCGACCACTATCCGGCCGGCGGCGTGGCCTGCCCCGCCTGCCGGAACGCCCGCTACGACACGACCCACCCGATGGTCGCCGTCGACGACGGGATGGTCGTCGTCACCGCCTGCCCGGACCACCAGTCGCAGATACTCCAGCGGTTCGACACGGGCCTGGAGACCCGCGACCAACTGACGAGCAGTCTCGACGGCCACGGGGCGCTCTGAGGCCCCGCTCCCCGATGTGTCTCGGTTCGTCGAGGGTCTGCAGGGGGTCGCCGGCCTGTCTTTGAAACGGCCGGCGATCCAACCGGGCGTATGTACGAGTCGATCCTCGCGCCCACCGACGGGAGTCCGACGGCCGACCGGGCCGCCGACCACGCGCTCGCGCTGGCCGCAGCGCTCGACGCGTCCGTAGAGGTACTCGGCGTCGTCGACCTCGACGAGGCCGCGGGGCCGTTCGACGCCGGCGGCGTCGACGAGGAGTACCGCGACCGCCTGGAGACCGAAGCGCGGCGGTCCGTCGACTCCGTGGCCGAGCGGGCCACCGACCGGGCGGTGGAGACAGCCGTCGTCGAGGGCGACCCGGCGGAGACCATCCTCGACCGGGCGGCCGACAACGACCTCGTCGTCCTCGGGACCCACGGGCGCTCGGCGGTCGACCGCGTGCTCACGGGCAGTACGAGCGCGCAGGTGGTCCGCGAGTCGCCGGTCCCGGTCGTCACGGTCAGGGAGACCGGAGGCGAGTCCGCGACCGGCGACGCGGCGGCCGGTGGCGACCCCGCTCTCGATTACGACGACGTGCTGGTGCCCACGGACGGCAGCGACGCGGCCGAGGCGGCGGTCGACCACGGGATCGCCGTCGCCGACGCCTTCGACGCCACCGTCCACGCGGTCCACGTCGTCGACGTGAGCGCGGTCGCGGGCGGCGCGGGCGTCGCGGCCGGCGCCGGCGGAGCGGGGGCGACGGCCGCGGCCGGCGGCGACCTGCTGGAACCCATGATCGAGAACGGCGAGGAGGCGACGGAACGCGTCGCCGAGCGCGCCCGCGAGGCGGGCGTCGACGCCGTCACCGAGGTCGGGGAGGGGTCGCCCGGGTCGATGCTGGTCGACTACGTCGACGACGCGGGGATCGACTTCGTGGCGATGGGGACCCACGGCCACTCCGGCCTCGACCGGGTGCTGCTGGGAAGCACGACCGAGCGGCTGATCCGCAACGTCGCCGTCCCCGTGCTGTCCGTGCGGCCCGAAGACGACGGGGAGTGAGTCCGCTCAGAACAGCGCTTCGCTCTCGTCGAGGATCGCGGCGGGGCCGCCGACCTCCCAGACGCGGGTGTCGACGCCGCAGCCGGCGACGGCCTCCTCGACGCGGCCGACGTGTTCGGCCGTGGTGTTGACGTAGACGCTCGCGCCGGTGTCGACCGAGAAGTAGACCGGCAGATCCTCCTCGGCGCGCAGCTCGCGGACCGTATTGAAGATCTCGATGGTGCGGGGCTGCCAGTACACCCACCCGGAGGGGCCGGTCATCGTCGTCGCCGCGAGCGACAGCGAGTCGTGCTCCGCGCGCTCGAAGGCGTCGTGGAAGTCGCCGTCGCGGAGTTCGCTCCGCATCTTCGCGATCTGGCCGTGGATGTGGGCCATCCGGCCCTCGAACATGTGGCTCTCGGCGGCCTCGGCGTGGGCGGAGTCGGTCTCCTTGTAGCTGGGGACCATCCCGGCGACGACGCGGACCTCCTCCTCCAGTTCGTCGGCCACGTCGATGCGCTCCGAGCGGCAGTCCTCGTCGTCGGCGCCGGTGCGCAGGTGCGAGTAGGCGCCCGTGACCGCGCGGGCGGCCGAGGCCGAGCCACGGCGGGCGATGGCGGAGACCTCCGGTCGAGTCAGGTCCAGCCCCGCGGCCTCCGAGAGGGCCATCGCGGCCGCGGCGAACCCGGAGGCCGAGGAGCCGAAGCCGATGTTCGTCGGGAAGGAGTTCTCCGAGACGAAGCGGACGCGGTGGTCGATACCGGCCCGGTCGCGGACCTCGTCGACGACGGTGCGGATGCGGTCGGCGCCCTTCCCCTCGACGGGGTCGCCGTCGACGACGTACTCGTCTCCGTCGAGCGCGGGGTCGAACTCGGCGGTCGTCTTCGTGTGGCTCGGCGCGGTGCAGAGGCTGATGGAGTCGTGGTACGGGTGTCGCAGCTGTTCGTCGCGCATCCCGTGGTACTTGACCAGCCCCTGGATCGGGTGGGCCTTCGCGGTCGCCTTCATACCCGGGGATCCGCGGGTCCGCACTTTGCTGTTGTGGCTCCGGTCCGTCTGGGGCGCACTGTTGTTCGCGCGAGCGTCGCAGTGGTTGCGTGAAGATTATCTGTGGTGGGCAGCGAGTCCTCGCGCATGGGAGTCGACCTCGACAGCTTCAGTGCCCGCGACTGGGAGGAGCCGACCGACGCCGACCCGATCCGGTTCGCCATGGTCGGGCTCGGGTGGTGGACGCGCGAGCAAACGATCCCCGCCGTCGAGAGCGCCGACCACTGCACGACGACGGTCCTGGTCAGTTCCAGCACGGAGAAGGCCGAGGACGTCGCGGCCGACGTGGAGGGGATCGAGGCGACGCTCACCTACGAGGAGTGGGCCGACGGCGCGGCCACCGACGCCTACGACGCGGTGTACATCTGTACGCCGAACGGGCTCCACCGCGACAACGTGGCGGCCGCGGCCGCACACGACAAGGCGGTCCTCTGCGAGAAGCCCCTGGAGGCGACCGTCGAGGACGCCCGTGCGGCCGTCGACGCCTGTCGCGAGGCGGACGTGCCGCTGATGGTCGCCTACCGCCTGCAGACCGAACCGACCGCTCGTCGCGCCCGGGAACTGATCCGGGCGGGCGCCATCGGCGACGTGGTCTCCATCGTCGGGCACATGTCGGACACGATCCTCGACGCCGTCGACGAGACGAGCTGGCGGTTCGACCCCGATCTTTCCGGCGGGACGACGCTCAACGACATCGGGATCTACCCGCTGAACACGATCCGGTTCATCCTGGAGGAGGACCCCCAGGCGGTGTACGCCCGGACGGAGTCCGAACAGCCGGCCTACGAGGGCACCGACGAGCACGGGGCCTTTCAGCTCGAGTTCCCAGACGGCAAGCTCGCCTCGTGTACGGTCTCCCACAGCGCCACCGTCACGTCGAGCCTCCGGTTCGTCGGCACCGAGGGCGAACTGACCATCGAGGGGCTGTTCTTCCCGAACACCCGGAAGGTGCTCCGCGTGTCCGGTCCGGACATCGAGGGCGAGTACCGGCCGGAGCCGGTCGACCAGATGCGCGAGGAGTGTGACTACTTCGCCAACTACCTCCAGCGCGGGCTCGACCCCGAACCCGACGGCGAACACGGCATGGTCGACATGCGCGCTATCGAAGCCCTCTACGAATCCGCCGAGAGCGGCCAGCGCGTCGAACTCGACCTGTGAGCGAGGCGGAACG
Organism: Halosimplex halophilum; assembly: GCF_004698125.1. Classification (NCBI taxonomy): domain Archaea; kingdom Methanobacteriati; phylum Methanobacteriota; class Halobacteria; order Halobacteriales; family Haloarculaceae; genus Halosimplex; species Halosimplex halophilum. The sequence continues at coordinate 1,953,920 of NZ_ML214297.1, read as the reverse complement.
GGAGCCCTGCAGCTTTCAGCTCCGGACCACCCGGAGCTTAGTGGCCGGCCGCGGACGGGCCGGTATGACCCGATCACACGACGGGGACGTACTGTACGCGCCGCCCGACGACGCGCCGGCCGCGGGCGCGATGTACCCCCGTGTCGAGCGGCTGGACCACGACGGCGCTAGCGGCGAGACGCTGCTGGCGACGTTCGAACACTACGCGAGCGCCGATCCCGACTGCACCGACCCGTTCGCCGACGAGTACGACGGGTCGGTCCCGGACGACCGGCCGTACTTCCCGGTCTACCGAAGCACCGACGGCGGGGAGACGTGGGAGCCGTTCTCGGCGATCCGCGACACCCAAAACGGCTGGGGGCTGCGCTACCAGCCCGTGCTGTTCGAACTCCCGCAATCGGTCGGTCCCTGGGACGCGGGGACGATACTGGCCGCGGGCAACTCGATCCCCGACGACCGCTCGCGGACGAGCATCGACGTGTACGCCAGCGAGGACGGCGGCCGTTCGTGGTCGCACGTCAGCGCGGTCGCCGAGGGCGGGCGCGCGGTCCCGCAGGCCGACGAGACGCCGGTCTGGGAACCAGAACTCGCGCTCGACGCCGGCGGCGACCTGGTCTGTTACTTCGCCGACGAGCGCCACCGCGAGGGGGGCTACGACCAGCTCGTCGGCCACCGGCGCTCGGTCGACGGCGGGCAGACCTGGGACGAGGAGGTGTTCGACGCGGCCGTCCCCAACGGCGCAGACCGGCCGGGGATGCCCGTCGTGGCGCGACTCCCGGACGGCCGCTACGTGTTGACTTTCGAGGTCGTCGGGCCGACCCACGAGGGGGCCATCTTCGTGAAGACCTCGCCCGACGGGCGCGACTGGGGCGACCCGGCGGACCTCGGGTCACCCGTCCGCACCGCCGAGGGTCACCGACTCACGAACGGGCCGTACGTGACGTGGACGCCCGCCGGCGGGTCCGACGGAACGGTCGTGGCGTCGGCGAAGACGCTCCGGACCGACGACGGCGAGCAGGCCCCCGGAAGTGGGCGGACACTCCTGGCGACGGCCGACTTCGCGGAGTTCGCCGACTGGAGTCCCGTCGAGGCGCCGCTGGCGTTCGCCGACGAGTTCGACACGGGCCACGGGACCGTCGGCTGGACGACGCCCCTGGTCCCCGTCGCCGGCGGGGAGGAGCTACTCCAGATGACCTCGACGCACGTCGCCGACGGTCGCTGCGAGATCCGCTACGCGTCCGCGTCGCTGGGCCTCGATTGAGGACGGAACCGCGGTTCCGACTCCCTACTCGTCTCTCCACTTGATCGAGCAGCCCCGACTCGGTTTGAACTCGTCGTCGATCGCCTCGCCGGCGAGCACGCGGTCGATGAGCTGTTTCATCTCCCGCTCGGTGGGCTCGTCGTCGGGGTTCAGCGCGTCGTCCAGCCGGCCGTGGTACGCCAGGCGGAACTCGCCGTCCTCGCGGGCGAACAGGAACGGGTCCGGCGTGCAGGCCGCGCCGTACTCCGCCGCGACTTCCTGGCTCTCGTCGCGCAGGTAGGCGTCGTACTGGACGTTCCCGCTCTCGACGTACTCGACCATCTTCTCGAAGGAGTCCTCCGGGTACTCCTCGGCGTCGTTGGGGTTGATCCCGACGACGGCCGCGTCGTCGTACTCGTCGGCCAGGGCGTTCAGCTCGTCGAACTTCGCCCGGGCGTACGGGCAGTGGTTGCAGGTGAACACCACCAGCAGGGCGTCGCTGTCGGCGAAGTCGTCGAGCGTGTGGGTCTCCCCGTCGACGCCGGGCAGTTCGAAGTCCGGTGCGGCGTCGCCGCGGTCGAGCGCGTCCTCCTCGGAGTCGAGTGCGACCATGACAGAGATGGGTACGGACGCCCGGAGAAAGTGGCTTTGGGTGTGGGAAACCGACGGTGCACGGTTCCTCGCCACGGCGACCGGGAGAACCTACTGCGACCCGAGGACGGCCTCGGGAGCGAGGACGAGGAGCGCGAGAAGCCCGGTCAACCAGAGGATCGCGGCGATACGCAGTCCGCCCGCCAGCCGCCGGCGCTCGGCCGGGAGGCCCTCGGCGACCCCGGAGAGGGCGAACCCCACCGCCATCACGAGCGAACTGGCGGAGCTCCCGCCGAGCAGGAGGTCGTAGTAGACGTAGATACTCAGCATGGCCAGCGCGCCGGAGAACATCACGAGTGCGTGAACGCGTCCGGGGGGCTCACTGAAGACGACCTCCTCGACCCTGGAGGGCATAGATCGGCCTATCATCCTGGCAATACAAAAGGGTGTATCGGCGCGGGTCGTCCGCTCACCGCCCGTCCGCAGTGACGGACGGGCCCGCCGCCGACCTGAGATTCGGGGAGACCGGTGACCGGCTCTCCCCGTGGCTGTCGCCGGCACCACGCTTACGGCCGCGCCGGCCGACTCGGACGCATGGTCGACGACCACCGCGGGAACGCAGTCAGGGACCGCATCGAGGCCGGCGAGGTCGCGCTGGGCGTCCTCGACAACACGTACAGCCCGACGCTCGTCGAGTTCTACGGCGAACTCGGCGTCGACTTCGTCTGGCTCGACTTCGAACACGGCGGCCCCAGCCCGTGGGACGCGACCGCGATGGAGGACCTGCTGCGGGCCGCCGAGGGGACGGGAACCGAGGTCCTCGCGCGCGTGCCGACGACCGAGCCCGCGCTGGTCCGGAAGGTGCTGGACGCGGGCGTCCGGAACGTCTTCCTCTCGCGGGTCAGCGGCGTCGAGGAGGTCGAGCGCGCCGCGCGGGCGACCCGGTTCGAGTACGACGGCGAACCGGGCGACCGCGGCATGGCCAACCCCCGGGCGCGGCGCTGGGGGCTGGCCGACGACTACGTCGCCACCGAGGACGAGGAGGTCTTCTTCGGCGTGACCGTCGAGAACAGCGAGGCCGTCGACGCCATCGACGACATCGTCGCCGTGCCGGAACTGGACTTCGTCTTCGCCGGCCCGCTCGACCTGTCCGTCTCGCTGGGCCACCCCGGCGAACTCGACCACCCGGAGGTCGAGGAGGGCATCGAGCGGATCCGCTCGACGGCGGTCGAGTCGGACGTGGCGCTGGGCGGACTGGGTTTCGGGATGGACGACGTGAACGAGAAGGCCGAGGAGGGCTACCAGATGCTCCACGTCGGGAGCACGACCGGCGCCGTGAAGTCGGCGGTCGACGGGTGGCTCGGCGGGTTCGACGGGCCGCGGTCGGCGGACCCGGAGTAGACCCTCGGCCGTCCCACGAGCGCGGCCGTCGCGGCTACCGCGGACGGAAGACGACCGCGCGGTCGCCGGTGGTCTCGCGCTCGCCCACGCCGACCCCGACGGGCATCCCCACCTCGACCTCGTCGGGGTCGACGCCGCGGAGCAGGCCGGTCACGCGGACGGGGCCGTAGTCGACGATGGCGGTGACGTAGGGGGTGTCGGCGCTGAACTGCGGCGTCGCGACCGACACCTCGGTGTAGGTCGCCACCTCGCCGGCGTCGGGCAGCGGCGTCTCCGAGAGCTCGCGGCTCCCGCAGTCGGGGCAGACCCGCCGCGGCGGGAGCCAGCCGTGGCCGTTCTCGCACTCGACGTAGTACCCCTCGCCGTCCTCGACGCTGTCGAGCCAGTCGTCGAACGCGCCGTCCCTGGCTTTGTCGCTCATTCTACCACCTCCAGGACGTGGACGGTCGCGCTCGCGACGGTGCCGCCCGCGTTGTGCGCGACGCCGACGCGGGCGTCGCCCACGTCGTCGGCCCAGGCGGAGTCGCCCTCCAGGACCCTCGCCAGCGAGACGACCTGCGCGACGCCGGTCGCGCCGACGGGGTGGCCCTTGGCCTTCAGCCCGCCCGAGAGGTTGACGGGCGTCTCGCCGGTCGCGTGGGTCTCGCCCTCGCGGGCCGCGGCGATGCCCTCGCCGGGGTCGTACAGGCCCAGCGACTCGATAGCGAGCACCTCGGCGATGGTGAAACAGTCGTGGACCTCGGCGATGTCCACGTCCGCCGGGCCGAGGCCGGCGTCCTCGTAGGCCTCGTCGGCGGCCTTCGCGGCCGCGGGCGACCGGGCGAGGTTCTCCCGGTCGTGCAGCGCGAGGTTGTCGCCGCCCTGGCCGGTCCCGGTGACGGCGACCGTGGCGTCGAGGTCGTGTTCCGCGGCGTACTCGGCGCTGGTCAGGACGGCGGCGCTGGCGCCGTCGGTGATCGGGCAGGCGTCGTACAGCCCCAGCGGGTCGGCGACCATCGGGGCCTCCAGGGCGTCCTCGACGCTGATCTCCTTGCGGAGCTGAGCGTGTTCGTTCGGGAGTGCGTGGTCGTGGTTCTTGACGGCGACGTGGGCGAGGTCCTCGCGGGCGCCGCCGAACTCCCGGAAGTACGC